>JAEZIJ010000080.1 GCA_023436715.1 Acidobacteriota bacterium | reverse complement strand
ACTCCACTATGCCTGTGGAGATGCAGCGTTCGTACAAGCCCCAGGCGTCTTCACAAAGAGAATCCATAGCTGAAACATAAAGCATCCTTGATGTTTCAGAAAGACTTATTTAAGTGGCATTGGGCGGTTTCGCCTGCCACCGCAGAAGAGTTCTTCGGAGACGGCTGCCACACTGGCATCCCGGTGACGCTTTCCCTGCCTGGGCAAGCCTTTCTAAGACTCGACAAGGCAGGCGAAACCGCCTGCCCCACGGAAAATGTAGATCCCGCTCCCGGTGGGATCTATCCCGCTTTCACCGCCTCCAGCTTCTCCCGCACGCGCGGGAGCGCCGCCGCCAGCACCTCCTCGACGCGATCGGCCGGGATGAACTCGATCTCCCTGCGCACCTCTTCCGGCAGTTCGATGAGGTCTTTCTCGTTACCGCGCGGCAGAACGATGCGGCGCACGCCCGCGCGGCGCGCGGCCAGCACTTTTTCCTTGACTCCCCCGATCGGCAGCACCAGCCCCGTCAGCGTGATCTCGCCGGTCATGGCCGTATCCGGCCGGCTCGGAATCTGCATGTAAAGCGACGCCATCGCCGTAGCCATCGTGATTCCGGCCGACGGGCCGTCCTTCGGAATCGCCCCGGCCGGAACGTGAACGTGTATCCCGGAATCCCTGAAAACCGCCGGATCGATTCCCAGTTCCTCGGCGTGCGACCAGATGTAGCTCTGGGCTGCCCTCGCGGACTCCTGCATCACCTCGCCGATCTGGCCGGTGATAGTCAACCCCTTGCCTCCAGGGAGCAGCGTGGCCTCCACGTAGAGGACGTCGCCGCCGGTCTCGGTCCAGGCCAGCCCCGTCGCCACCCCGGGCGGCAGGTCCTTCCGTAGTTCCTCCTGGGCGAAGATGTAGGGCCCCAGTAAGTCCACGAGGCCGGCACCGTGGACAACGACGGGCAAGGTTCTCCCCTCGGCATACCGTAGCGCCACCTTGCGGGCCACTCGCCCGATGGTGCGCTCCAATTGCCGCAGGCCTGCCTCGCGCGTGTAGCGCGTGATGATGCTCCGAAGCGAGTCGTCCGTGAACGTGCATTGCTCCGGGGTCAGGCCCGCCTGCTGAAGTTGCCGCGGAATGAGATACCGTTTCGCGATCTGGATCTTCTCCTCGGCGCTGTAGCCCGTCAGCCGGAGCATCTCCATTCGGTCCAGCAGCGGCCGCGGGACCGTATCCAGAGTATTGGCGGTCGTGATGAAGAACACCTTCGAGAGGTCGAACGGCAGATCGAGGTAGTTGTCGCGGAAGCTTTTGTTCTGCTCGGGGTCGAGGATTTCAAGCAGCGCCGCCGCCGGGTCGCCGCGGAAGTCGCGTCCGAGCTTGTCCACTTCGTCCAGCATCAGCACCGGATTCCGCGAACCCGCGCGCCGGATCGCCTGGATGATCCGCCCCGGCATCGCGCCGATGTAAGTCCGGCGGTGGCCGCGCAGCTCCGCTTCATCGTGCATGCCGCCCAGGCTCAGGCGCTCGAACTTCCGTCCGAGCGCGCGGGCGATGGATTGCCCCAGCGAGGTCTTGCCCACTCCGGGCGGTCCGAAGAAGCACAGAATCGGAGCCTTGGCTTCCGGGTTGAGTTTCAATACGCCCAACTGCTCGAGGATGCGCTCCTTCACGTCCTTGAGGTCGAAATGGTCCTCATCGAGCACCTGGCGCGCCCGCGCGAGATCGAGCTGGTCCTGGGTGAATGTGCTCCAGGGCAGCTCGACAACGAAGTCGAGGTAGGTGCGGATCACCTGATAGTCTGGCGCGCCGGGCGGCAGCCGCTCCAGGCGCCCCAGTTCGCGCTGCGCTTCCTTTCGCACCTCTTCGGGCAGTTCGAGTTTCTCCAGGCGCTCCCGAAGGATCTCCACCTCCGCCTGCTGCGGGTCCTTCTCGCCGAGTTCCTGTTGGATCGCGCGCAACTGCTGGCGCAGCAGGTACTCGCGCTGCTGCTTGCTCATCTCGCTCTGCGCCTCGCTGGTGATCTTGTTGCGCAGTTCGAGCACCTGCACCTCGTTCGTGAGGAACTTGTGCATGAGGCGGAGCGCTTCGCCGGGGCTCGCGGCCTCGAGCAAAGCCTGCTCCCTGCCAAGCTCCAGGCTCATCATCGAACCCAGGAGATACGCTAGCCGGACGGGGTCCTCCGTCGACGATAGTAACTGGCCCACCTCGGCCGGAATATTCGGCTGGGCCAGTTGAATCGCGCGTTGCGCCAGTTCGGTAACCGCGCGGTGGAGGGCCTGCACCTCAGGCGTGTTTTCCTCCGGCATCGGGTACGGACGGACCCGCGCGGTCAAATACGGCTGCGTTTGCTCCAGGCGAAGCAGGACGACGCGCTCCACGCCGAGCACGATCAATTCCATGTGGCCTTCGTTCGGCCTCGCCATCTTCTTGATGACGGCCCTTGTCCCGATGTCGTACAGGTCGTCGGCTTCAGGTTCGTCCTTGGAGGCCTCGCGCTGGGCGACTATGACCAGTTCCTTTCCCTCGGTGGCGAGAGCCGCTTCCGCCGCAGCCCGCGAAGAAGGCCTGCCCACAGACAATGGCATCAATAAGTGCGGAAAGAGGACGCTGTTCTTCAAAGGCAGAACAGGCAAGACCTGGACGTCGTCCGAACCAGTCATGATCCCTCCGAGATGCGAACGATCAGAATTCCGTTGCGGCCTTCCAGTGAAATGCGCGGGTGTGCGAAGTGGCAGGGCAGATCGACCGTGCGCTGGAACCGGTTATACGCAATCTCCATCGAGTAATAGGAACCCATCTCCTCGGCCAGGAGATCCCGCCGGACCCCGCCCACAGTGATCCGGCAGCCTTTCACCTCCACGCTTACTTCCTCGGGGCAGACGCCTGCGAGATCGAACTTCAGCAGCCAGCCTTCCGGCGTCCTGTAGATATCCACCGGAGGGCGCCAATATGTTCGCTCCTCGGTCTGGAAGGCTGGAAAAAGGAACGCCGGCGATTGTTTTGGTTTGTCCATCTCAGTTACCCCGATTGTACGCCCCGACAGCCGGCGTCAAAACCGCAAAAACGCCCCGATGCCTCCGGATGCCCGAAGCGTATCGGCTGCGGGCCCGCGCACGTTCTCCACAGCTCCTCCCGAATCGACCACGCGGTCCACCACCCGCGAGACGACGTCGGAGACGTCCCGCACGCCGCCGCCGCAAAAAGTGCACGATTGCACCCCGTCGGCGAACAGGGACGAGCAGTTCGTACACTGGTGGCCCGGCGCCGTGTGACCATGTGCGTAGACCAGCCGCAGGATGCTGCCCAGACGGAGCGCTTCCACGGTCGGCCCGGCGCCTATCACCGCGTGCGTGCCTTTCGCGGCCCGGGCGATGAGATCGTCCACAATGACGGACTCCCTGGCCCGCTCCACGCCCTCCTCCACCCGCAGCGTCTCCGCAAGCACCTCGTGTTCGGCCGCCTCGGTGCGCATCGGAACCGAGGCCACTACCAGCGACTGCATGCGCTTGGAGAGCAGCACCTGAAACTCGCGCGTGTTCTCGTGCGGCCCGGCCAGAATCAGGCGGTCGAATCGCAGGCGCGCGGCAAAGCGATCCAGTTCCTCGCTCACGGCCTTCATCTGGTGCTGCACGTGCCCGTCGTCTTTCCGCTGAATGTTCATTTGCGAGCGCGCGTTCGCGTTGCCAGGCGATTTGATGTGCTTGATCCTGCTCCCGGCGAGAAACTCGCGCTGTTCTTCGATTTCGCCCAGGTAAACGGTGAAGAGCCGGGACTGCTCCCTGCCGATCAGCACGACGGCATAGCGCTCGTATTCGTCAAGCGCGTCAATCAACGGCCTGATGTACGGCCGCTCCTCCCATCGCACTTCGTTGTCGATGGCGACCGAGAGTTCGCGCTGCCAGAAGAAGTTGTCGGAGGCATCGCAGAAGATTGCCAGCCCGCGGCCGTGTGGTTCGTGTGCCGCAACGGTTTGGACTACGCGCTGCGCGTCCTCGGCGAACTCGCGCCGTAGTTTCTCGTCGCCGAGTTGCTGCTCAATGGCTCGAAGCCGCGCCTTAAGCGCCGCGGCATAGCCGCGGTTCAGGTTCGCCGCCTGCGACTGATCCACGTTCAGATAGACGCTCAGCACGCGGCTGTCCGCGTCGCTGTCCCGCTGGATCAGTTTTTCCACTTCGGCCCTTGCGATCGGCATGCCGTTTCGCCCCCCTACGTCAATGATAGAACCTCCCGGCCTGTCCGGACGGGGGCTAAAGCCCCCTGATGGTGGCGCTCTGCGGCACGGCTGAAGCCGTGCCCTGATACAAAGCGCACGCCCTGATAGGGTGCGTGATTACCGGGCATGCCCGGCCCCTACAGGAAGCAATCGTCCGTAGGGGCGACGCATGCGTCGCCCGTGGCCGGAGTACGCGCCGCGCCAATCGCAAAACGCAATTTGGACAAGCCTGCGTGATTGCCGACATCGCCGTGGAGTGTGCGAAGTAGCCCTGGCTTGGGCCTTGTATCAGGGCACGGCTTCAGCCGTGCCGCAAGCCCTTGCCAAGCCACGGGCTTTAGCCCCTGTTTGCGGCATACGCAGTGGCTAAAGCCCTCTGATCGTGGCCCGCCCTGATACGGTTCGTGATCGCCGGAGTAAACTGCTCTTAGTGATGCGAAGAAGAGACCTTCTCGGAGCGGGGGCCTTGTTGGCTCATTCCGCCCCCGCGCAGCAGTCGCTGATTCGACCTCCCGCGCTGCGGCCGGGCGACACCGTGGGGCTGATCACGCCCGCCACTTTCGTCTCAGACCCGGACCGCCTCGCGCTGGTCGCGCGCACGATGAAGTACTTCGGGCTGAAGATGAAGCTCGGCCGGCACGTCGGGCAGCGGCTCGGTTACCTGGGCGGCACCGACGCCGACCGCCTCAACGACCTCCACGACATGTTCCGCGACCCCGAGGTCAAGGCCGTATTCGCCATCCGCGGCGGCTACGGTTCCGCGCGCCTGCTTGACCGCATCGATTACGGGCTGCTGCGGAGGAATCCGAAAATCTTTTTGGGATACAGCGACATCACCGCGTTGCACCTGGCGATTCACAGGCACGCAGGGCTCGTCACGTTTCACGGACCGATCGTGCTCTCCGAGTTCACGGACTTCACGCAGGCCTGCTTCCGCCGCGCCCTGTTCGAACCGAAGCCGCTCGGCCGGCTCACGAACCCGCCGGAGACGAACCAGCTACGGCCCGCGCACACGCTGCGAACTGTGCGCCCGGGCAAGGCGGCGGGCCGGCTCATAGGCGGCAACCTCAGCCTGATCGCCTCCACGATGGGCACGCCTTACGAAATCGAGACCCGCGGCCGCATTCTATTTATAGAGGACGTTGACGAAGAGCCGTACAGCCTCGACCGCATGCTCACTCAACTGCGGCTCGCCGGTAAACTGCAGGCGGCAGCCGGCATCATCTTCGGCGAGTGCCGCGACTGCCGCCCCCGTCAGTACCAGCCTTCTTACGATTCGACGCTGTCCGTAGGTGAAGTAATCGATGAAATCCTCGGAACATTCGACATCCCGGTTCTTTCCGGCCTTACCGTGGGCCACACGGGAGACCAACTCACACTCCCGCTCGGCGTGCTCGCAACGCTTGATGCGGATAAGGGCGAGTTGGTGATCGAAGAGGCCGGCACCACAGTTCCCTGACCTCAGTACGCGGATGCCCGCCCGGCGGCCTGCTTCTGCACCACGCCGAGCTGCTGCATCAACCCCAGCGCGTCCCAGTTCGCGTAGCCCTCGGCAATCTTGCCATTGGTGATCCGGGCCACGGTGGTCCCCGATACGGTCACCTGCTTGCCGGTCGGGGCGATGCCGCGCAGTTCACCACGATGGGTGCCTCGAACGGTCCAACGGGTCACACACCGATCCCCCTCGGCGATCTGATCCTCGATAGTAAATCGCGTGTCGGGGAAGGCGGTGAGGTAATGGTTGACCATCTTCCTCACGCTTTCCGGCCCTCTGCCAAAGTCCGGGCTGTTCGGATCGTGCTCCATGTAGTTTGCCGCGAAGATTTCGTCGATCGCCTGCATGTTGCGGTTGTTCCAGACCTCCTCGACGAAACGCCGGCACAGCGACTTGTTGGATTCTGACATTGGTTGCCTCCTCTGAGTCTTTCTCTTCGCGCCCGCACCCCAGTGCCGCGCGAACTGGCACGATTATAGCGCCTGGGCGCGCGCTTTCCACCCAATTAATGATGGTTTTAATGCGAACTCCTCGGCGAGGAGTCAAGACGGTCCGTTTACAGCGAGCCCGTTGCTGTTCGCGGTCACACACCGCATATAATGCATTGAGCGGGAGGTGGTCCATGCGGAAATCCGGACTCTGGGTGATCGCTCTTCTTCTTGCGGCGGCTATCGTGGTGGTTTCGCGCGAGCCGCATCGCGACGCGCGGCTGAAGCGCGCTGTGCGCCACGCGGATCGAAACGGTTGGATCTATGTGCGGCTGGAAGGGGCGCCCGCCATGATCGGGTTCCAGCACGGCTTCCTGCTTGCCCCGGAAATCCAGGACGCGCAGCGTGTCATCTCGTTCCTGCTCGAACGCGACACCCGCAAGCCATGGCTTTTCTTCCGCGCCGCCGCAAAGACGACTCTGTGGCCGCACGTCGAGGAACAGTACCGCGAGGAATTGCGGGGCATCGCCGAGGGCCTGAACGCGCGCGGCGTCGCGCTCGACGTCTGGGATGTTACCGCCCTCAACGCATGGCTCGAATTCAGTCCCTATTACTTCCAATGGTGGGAAAAGAACCAGAACGTTTCGGAGCGCACTCCTGTGACCGCCCCCGAGCACTGTAGCGCCTTCGTCGCAACCGGTTCCTTCACAAAGGACGGCAAGCCCATCATCGGCCACAATGCCTGGACCGGCTACATGGAGGGCGCGCGCTGGAACATCATCTTCGACATCGTGCCGAAATCCGGCCACCGCATTTTGATGGACGGTTATCCCGGCCTCATCCACAGCGGCGACGACTTCGGCATCAACTCCGCCGGGATCATGATCACCGAGACCACCATCTCTCAGTTCTCCGGCTTCGATCCGAACGGCATCCCGGAGTTCGTCCGCGCGCGGAAAGCCATGCAGTACTCGTCTTCGATCGATGACTTCGCCCGAATCATGAAGGAAGGGAACAACGGCGGCTACGCGAACAACTGGCTCGTGGCCGATCGCAATACGAATGAGATCGCCGATCTCGAACTAGGTCTCAAAAACGTCACGCTGCGCCGCACGAGGGATGGCTATTTCGCCGGCTCGAATTTCCCTGTCAGCGAGAAACTGGCACTGGAGGAGACCACCTTTCCGCTGAACGATCCCTCCGTCAGCGCCAACGCCCGGCGCATCCGATGGGAACAGTTGATGGCCGAGAACAAAGGAAAGATCGACGTCGCGGCCGGCCAGCGCTTCCTCTCGGACCACTTCGATACGTTCGAGAAGAAAGACTCGCCCAACGAACGCACACTGTGCGGCCACAACGAGCTCTCTCCGCGAGGCATGAAGCCCTGGCAGCCGGAGTACGGCCCAGCCGGAGCCGTGCAGGCGAAGGTGACGGACGCGGCAATGGCCGCACGCATGTCCCTCTTCGCATCAATGGGCCACTCCTGCGGCCTGCATTTCAAAGCCGGCGCTTTCCTTAAGGCGCATCCCGAATTCGCCTGGCAAAAGACCTACCTGCGCGATATGAACTCGAACCCCTGGACCGAGTTCCGCGCGGGAGAGTGAAGGGCCGAAGTTGAGCGTCGCCGGTTGCGATTGGATTGCAGGTGTTGCCGCCGGTGGGGCAGGCGGTTCCGCCCAATGCCACTTAAATAAGTCTTTCTGAAACATCAAGGATGCTTTATGTTTCAGCTATGGATTCTCTTTGTGAAGACGCCTGGGGCTTGTACGAACGCTGCATCTCCACAGGCATAGTGGAGT
>JAEZIJ010000079.1 GCA_023436715.1 Acidobacteriota bacterium | reverse complement strand
ATTTCTCCGACTTCGTGACCCTCTCCGCCTCGGCCGCAAAGCCCGAGAAATTCGTCCCCCACCTCAGCTCTGCCGTGCTTTATGCCGCGAACTGATTGCAAAAGGGCCAAAGTCCAGGGCACGGCTTAAGCCGTGCCCTGATACAAGGCTCAAGCCAGCCGGCCGGACCCTACTCTGCCGGGCACAGGCCGCGATAGAACGGGCAGCGGCGGCAATGGCCGTCGCGTTTGGCCGGGAAATGCATTTCGGATTGCGCCTCCTGAAATGCGCGGACGCACTTTCGGGCGGCCTCTAGATCCTCCGGTTCGACTCGCACGGGAATCACCGTGTCCGGCCGCAGGAAGTAGAGCAGCGCCTGGCTCGGCATGCGGCCCGTGATCCGCTCCAGCGCCAGCGCGTACAGGTGCAACTGGAGGGCGTAGCTGCCCGCGCGGTCCGCTGCGCCGTCGGCGTCCACATCGTCGGTCTTGTAATCGACCAGTACGATGCGGCCATCCTCTTCGAACCACAAGTCGATGCGCCCTTCGACGATACAATCTCCCACGCCCACGATGAAATCGAACTCGCGCTCTACCCGCGTAGCCGAGCACGCGCGGCGCGCCAGGTCACTGGTCTGGAAACGCGCGGCCAGCTCACGGGCTTGTTCGGAGGCATGGAAGACGGGCAATTCGGCCAGGATGTCATGGACTTGCCGGCCAAGTTCGCTCGCATCGACCGGCTCATCCGCAACCTCCCGGGTGCGCGCGGCCTCGCCCCGCGGCGTCGCCTGCCACCCGAGGTAGCGCCCGAGGAAATAGCGGCGCGGGCAGGCGTCGAACAGCGCGATAGAAGTCACCGGCGCTCTGGATTCATGCTGCCCGGTCACCACGGGGCGTTCGAGTATCTCTTCCTGCCTGGGCTGATCCGCGCCGGCGGCGAAGCGGGCTTCACCGTCCTCTGCCCGATCGGCGCGCAGCACTCGCACATCGAATCCGCGCTCCGGCTTTACAGGCGGCGGCGTGAGCACCGATGGCTGATTGTCCGCGAGGCTCAGATCGAGTTCGAGGCCGGCAGCCACGGTCTGCGCCCAGTTGCGTGGGCCCTTTGCCGGCACAGCCATCGAGAGCACCAGATGCTCCTCCGCGCGCGTCATTGCCACGTAGAGCAGCCGGTTATCCTCGTCCCGCGCCTTTTGCCGGCGCTCCTCGGAAAACACGCTGTACGGCAGGTCCTTCAGCGCCTTGCCGCTAGCGGGATCGAGCCAACGGGCGACCACACCCGCCGCCGGCGAAAACGTCAGAGCCGGAAAGTCGTTCGAAACGCCCTTGTGAAGCGCGGCCAGGAACACCACGGGAAACTCCAGGCCCTTCGCGCTATGAATGGTCATGAGCCGCACGGCGGAGGCCGACTCTTCGGGAGGCGCGGCCGGCTCGTCCGGATCGGCTTCACGCAGTGCCTCCAGCTCTTGAACCAGCCGGCTGATCGGGCGCGGGCGCGCGTCGTACCATTCCCGCAGGCGCACCACCAGCTTTCGCAGATTCGCGCGGCCGTGCGCGGTCAGCGTGCCCTCATAACCCGTGGCATCAACCGCTTCGAGCAGCAGGCGATCCGGCGGAACCTCGCCGGCCTTGCCGCGCAGCTTCTTGAGCCGTTCCCGGAACGTGCGCAACCGTTCGAGTTCGCCGGAGTCGAGCGCGACGGTAGCGAAGTGATCCAGCCAGTTCAACGCCGCCCCGAGATTGCCGACCTGCTTGAGGCGGAACAAGGTTTCATTCTCCAGGCCGGCCAGCGGCGAACGCAGCACGGCGGCCATGCTGATCTCGTCGCGCGGGTTCGCGATCACGCGCAGCAGGTGAACCAGATCCGTGACTTCCTGCGCTTCGTAGAAGTGTTTTCCACGGCCGATCATGTACGGAATGCCGAGGTCGCGCAAGGCCTTCTCAACCGGCGGCAGCGCATTGATATTGCGCACCAGAACGGCCATGTCGCCCAAGCCCGCCGCGCGCCGCTCACCATCACGGGACTCTAGCTGTAGCGTGCCCTCCAACTCCCGTATGCGCCGGGCAATCAATCGCGCTTCGATTTCCGCGGCATCGTCCGTGGTCTTCGCCAGGGCCGCAATGACTTCCACCGAAGGCTCGGCCTTGGACGAAAACGGCCGCGCGGGCTCGAGTTCCTGCGGTTCGATTCCGTCCTCGCCGTGCAGTATCTTTTCGGCCGCATACAGGACGTCTCCGCGGCTCCGGTGGTTCTGGCGCAGTTCGTCGATCGGCTTGCCCTGTGCGCGAATCGAATCCCGGAATTTGCGGAAGACCTCCGGATCGGCGTGGCGGAAGCCGTAGATCGACTGGTTGATGTCCCCCACCGCGAAGAACGAATCCGGCTTACGGATGAGCTCGATGAGTATGGCCTGAAGCGGGTTCGTGTCCTGGAACTCGTCCATCAGGATCTCGTCGAAGCGCTCGCGCACGCGGATGCGTAGCCGCTCCTTGTCGCGAAGGAGGAGGATGACCTGTTCCTCGAGATCCGCGAAATCGAGCGCGTTGAGCGTCTGCTTCCGCCGGCGGTACACCGCGTTCAGCCGGTCGAGCGCCTCGAACAAGAGCGCCCGCTGCGGCGCATAATACTCGGCGATCAGCGCCTGGCGCGCCATGGGCACAAGAGAGCGCTTCATCTCCCGAACGGCTTCGTACACCGGGTTGTTTTTGCGGAGTTTGTTCAGGTTGCAGTCGAACTCGCCCAGTACCCGGAAGTGCCTCGGCGAGATGGGGGAACCTTCGAGCTCCAGCGCGCGGGCGCACCATTCCTGAATCTGCGCCAGCGCCTGCTTCTGGTTGTGTGTCCAGTCGCGCGGCCGTTCGGAGACAATGCTACGAATGCACGCCAGCAGATTCCGAAAGGCCTCGGTCCCCGCCGGAGCCGGATCGATGGGCCGTTCGCGCACGTCGGGAACGGTGACGCGCATCGCCTCGTACACATCCACCAATCCTTGGACCGGGTCCGACAGGTCCAGGGCCGTGAGAAGCCCGCGCAACTCGTCCGGCTTCTCATTGAGCAGGGCGTCGAGCGCTTCTTCGGCCGCGGCTTCGAGTTCCGCGGCTGCGTCGATGGCGTCCAACACCTCGAACCGCGGATCGATGCCGGCTTCGATGGCGTGCTCCCGCAGCAGGTGCGCGCATAAGGCGTCGATGGTGTAGATGGGCGCCCGCTCGATCTGTTCGCGCACCGCATCGCGGTCCTCGAAATCGCGCGCGACGCGCTGCTTCAGTTCATTCGCCGCTTTCTCCGTGAAGGTGATTGCGAGCAGCCTGAGAGGCGACGCGCCGCGCTCGACGCGCCGGCGGAAGCGCTCGACCAGCACGCGGGTCTTTCCCGAACCCGGCCCGGCCACCACGCACACGTCCTGGGCTCGCCGCTCTACGGCATCGGACTGTTCCCGGGTCAGCTTCAATCGGCCGCGGCCTCCGCGAGGGCTGCTTCCGCTTCCGTCGCGCCCAGCCGGCAGATGTCTGCGAACTGGCAGGAATCGCAGCTCGCAACGTGCTGCGGACCCGGTTCCACCCGGCCGAGGCGAATCTCCGAGGCCGCCTTTGCGGTGGCGGATCGGGCGGCTTCGAGTTGCTCCCAGAGAACCTGCGGCGTGCAGGAGGTGCCGGTCCGCTCAAACCCGGGCAGGCCGGTATGCCACCCGTCGATTTTCACTTCGCCGCGCAGGCCGCAATAGAACATCCCGGCGGGTGTCAAACCGTGTGCCCGGTTCAGCCCGAGCAGGTAGAGGGCGCCTTGAACGTGTCTGCCTTCCTCGTACCCTCGCATCCGCCTGGCGATGCCCTGCGGCCCGCTGTACTTGAAATCCGTCACAACGGCCCGCCTGTCCGGGCTGATCTCGTAGCGGTCGATCCGGCCGCTGATCTCGACGCCATCCTCGATCTCGAACCGTATGTTCTGTTCCGTGAACACGGTCCAGCCGTCGAGGTGGAGCTTCTCGGCCAGGCAACGGCGCAGGTCGCGAAGCATGCCGATCCGCATCATCTCAGTGCGGCAGCCGGAAGGCACTCGCTCCCGCGCAGTCAGCGCCTCGAACACCCGTTCAAAGACGACTTCGATCGATTCCCCGGTCTCTTCGAATTCGGCCAGCGTCTGGTGGACGATCTGCCCCTGGAGCGCCGGGCCGAGCCGGTCGGCCGGACGCGCCGGCGGGTCTTCCAACCCCAGCGTGTGGGCCAGAAAGAAGTGGAACGGACACTGAAGGAAGCTCTCGATCGCGCTCGGGCGAATCGTCCCGTGCTGCATCCGGACCAGGTCGAGCAGATCCTGGTCCCGCAAGTACATCGGCCGTGCGTCAGGCAGGCTGGGAGGCATGTCCCACCGGGGCCGGACGGCGCGCGCCTTCTCCGCCTGGAGCGGGAACTTCCTCAGGAAAAAGGAGGGCAGGTTCGGATCGCCCTTGGCATTCGCCTCGGGGTAGCTCAAGACCAGTTCGGACAACGCGCGGCTGGTGGCCACGTCGAACAGAAACGCTTCCTCGCGCTGGCGTGCCGCGGCGGTCGCCAGGTTCAACCCGGCGGCGTTCAACTCGGCCCGGGCCGCTTCCGGGAAGATCGGATCCCCGCCGTGGTAAACCGGGAACTGCTTTTCGAGCAGCCCGCACACGAATACCACGGGCAACTCCCACTGCCTGGCTTCGTACACGTCGATGACGTGGACGACGTTCCTTCGGCCGTCCGGTACGCGCAGGCTGCTTTCCGAGAGCACCAGTTGCGCCGCCCGCCAGAACTCCGCGAACGGAAGCGGCTCCCCGTCGGGCAGGGCTGAGGCGGCCTCGTCCATCGCGGCATCGAAAGCTTCGAGCGCGGCTGCCTGGCTGCGCCAGAGCGCGGCGGTCTCGTGGTCCACGCCGTCGTCGATTGCCGGCGCCCGCACGAGCGAGCGAAGCGTTTTCGCGGCCGCCGCCCACTGCGCGCGTGTTTGCCGCAGCCCCGCCCATGGCGTCAGCGCCGCCAGCCGGTCCAGAAGTGCATGCAACCGTGGATCGTCGGAAAGCTGCCTCAGCGAATCCAGTCCCTTGCCCGGCAAGGCTTCCGCGACCGCGAACTCGAAACGATCGCAGGCGGGTGTCGCGCCGAAACCGGAGGCCGTCGATTTGAGAACCTCGAGCACGGCCTCGTGATCCCAGCCGCAAAGCATTGCGTCCACGGCGCCCGTGAGATGCCGAACCATCGCATGGCTGGCCAGGCTCTCGGAGAAGTAGAACCGCGCCGGGATGCCGAACCGCTCGAACACCGCCCTAAGGAGTGGAACGTACGGCCTCCGGCTGCGCAGAACAACCCCAATCTCTCGGAACTGCCGGCCCGCTGCCACCTGCTCCAGGATACGGCGGGCGATCTCCTCGGCTTCCTGATCGATCATACACGCGGTGAACAGGCTGGTATTCGGGGTCCGGCGCGAGGGACCGTTGAGACGCGACTCTTCAAAGCCCGCGTTCGCCAGGGCCATCCGCGCCCGCTGGGAACCCTCCCATACGGGCAGCGCGACTGTGATGGAGGCGTGCGAGTGTACGGCCTCGATCAGATCCAACTCCGGGTCGCTGAGTGTGAAGAAGCCGTCGAGGAAGACGTGGCGGATGCGGTCCAATCCGCGCTTCCGGATCTCGTCCGCGGCCATCTTCAACCGGGCGGGGCGTGAAATCCAGGCCCGCCGGTAGAACTCCTTTTCGACCTGGCGGTAAACGGCGCCGAAGGCTTCCGCCAGCGGGGCGTTCGGGAGGGCGGATTCGAGGAGCTTCGCCATCCGTCGCGCATCGCATCCGGCGGAAGAAACCTCGTCGATCAGTGCCGCCAGTCCGGCGCGAAACCCAGGCAAGCCGGCGACCGCCGAAAACGCTTCCGGCGGCCTGGTTCTCAGGACTCGCTCCACCATGAGGTGCATAGCGGCGGCCGGGACATCGGGGTAGCCCTGAGCCCAGGGCGCAATGAACTTCGAAAGCGTCGTTATGAGGCCCGGACGAAACGCGTAGCCCTCGCGTGCGAGCTGGTTCCGAACGTGTTCCGCCATGGTCGCCGTCGGGACCAGCAGCCGGAAGTCGGACAAACCGCGGCGCAGCCCAGCGCGGATGAATTCCAGGATCTGGTGACTTTTTCCGGACCCCTGCGGACCGGTGAGTAACAGCATGGAAAGGGACAGTATAGCGTGAGGTCAACCTCCTACCGGATAATCTGCGCCCGGAAAACGTAAACTTTCGTGGACGGTTGCCGGTAGGCGCTGTAGGTGACCCCGGCTTTTCGGGCCAGAGCTTCCAGGAACTGGGTCGCGCTCCAGTTTCGCTCGGTAGCGACCTGCGGAAGGAGCAGGCCCTGATAGCCTTCGTAATCGAGCAGTGCCCCGTGCTCGTTGACCCGGAATCGGTCGAGTCCTTCTATCCTCTTGAAGGGTGAGAGTACCGAGATCTCCAGTTCGAGACCCTTCTCACCGCGTCGGACCGGCCGGAACCGGCTGTCTTCGAGCGCCGCCGCGAGCGTGAGCGCGGGCACGGTTTCGCTCAGCGGCTCGGTCGAGCCCCGCCGTCCGACGCAGCCTCGCAGGTCCCCGCCAGAGTGAAGGGTGACGAACGCGCCGGCGCGCCGTTCGAGCGCGGGCAACGCGCGTTCGGGGGGGATCGGCTTGCGCTCTCCGGTTTTGAGATAGTGCTCCAGGGTGCGGCGAGCGCTCTGGAGCAGGAGTTCACATTCCTCATCGCCCAGTTCAAACGCCCGGTGGGGGAAATAGCCGAGCGCCCCGTAGCTGACCGAGTGGTGGAAATCGCCCGTGATGCCGCCCGAAGTCTGGTAGTCCAGCGTCTCCTGGAAGAGTTCATCGTCGCCGAGCAGCCCAAGGGTAGTGAGGAGCAGCGAAACCGGTTCGTAACCGCACACCGTCGCCGAAGTGCGGCGAAGCGCTGCCAGGAAGAGTTCAGGCGAGAGGCTGCCGGCCGCTTCTATCACGGACTCGTCGAGGTCGCGCAACCGTTCGGCGATGCCGCGGTCGATCGGAAAGGGTTCGTAGCCGAAGTTGCGGCCGTAGTGCGTCAGATCGGAACTGGCTACCAGCACCGTTCCGGGTTCGGCGAGAGCGGCAAGGCACCGTGCGGCTGCCATTCGGGCGCTCGTACCGAGCTGGCTTACATAGACAGGCACAACCGTCGCGCGTGGGGCCGCACGCTGGAGGAGCGGGAGTTGGATTTCTACCGAATGGTCGCACAGCCGCGCCTCGGGCAGGGAATGGAACGCACCACTCGTCAGCAGGGCGCACACGGCATCCTGGTCCACTGCAACATCGCCGAGCGGCGTTCGGTAACACTGCACCTCGGGGACCCACGCTCCCGCCGGTGCCCCTCTATGGGGAAACCCGAGCAGAATCACGCGCCGGGGTTGTTCGGCCTCGATATGGCGGTATGCGGCGGCGGCTACGGTGCCGGAATAGACCAGCCCGGCATGCGGCACAATGAAGCCCGCTGCGTCCGGAATCAGGCAGCCCCCGGCCTGTCGCTCAGAGTTTACAAACAACTCGTCCAGGAGTTCCCGGAGTTCCGGCGCGTGATCCGGATACCATGATCCGCTGTACGGCGAAGCGTGGGCGGCGGACTGCAAAGGCGCGCTCTCCTTTCTTGCTATTGTAGTGCCGATTCGGAGCTGGAGCCCTTCCGGCGCCGGATGTCTTCGAGCATGCCCCGAACCGTAACCGCCGCGCCGTCCAGAGCTTCGAGACGCAGGGCTTCCCGGACAGCGTCCATCTTGCCGGCCCAGGCCGAGAACTCTACTACGGCTACCGGAGCCCTCTCCGCATCGTGGTAGATCTGAGGGTTGATAGGGAAATCGAGATGGGCAAGCGCGTCGAGCAACCGCTCGAGAAGCCGGGGTTCAATCGAAACCCTTACCGCAACCAGCTCGCCTTCAAGTCCGCGCAATGCGGGATTCTGCTCACCGCTTTGAGGCCAAACGCTCACAAGTTCCTCCAATGCTCGCGCATGGGCTAGTAGCGTAATCGGCCCCAAAAAAAACAAAAACCCTGGGCTAAAGGCCACAGGGTTGCGTCATTGACCGATCCGCCTTTAGCACTTTTTTTTACGTGGTTGCAATTAGCCGAACCCAACGGGCTCTAAATCAATCCACGTTCGACAACAGAATACCACTCCAGGGTTGCGAACTCAATACCGTTCACTTGCCGCAGCACTTCTTGTATTTCTTGCCGCTGCCGCAGGGACACGGATCGTTGCGGCCGACTTTCACGACAGGGGTCGGCGGCGGCTCCTCGTCCTCATCGTCTTCTTCGTCCCAGCTTTCCAGGAAGATCGGCTCCTGCCCGTGCATCTGGAGGCGGCAATCGAGTGCATCGCGGACCAACGTGCTCTCGTCGTAAGACAAACCGTCCGCGAACTCCTCGATTTTTCGGAACAGGCGCCGCACACGGGCGGGTGAGACCTCTCCCGGCGCCGCGAGCGCATAGGCGTACAGCGCGGATTCGCGTACGTCCTCGTCATCGAAGAGCTTCTGGATGCGCCCAATCTGCGAAACAATCCCCAGCCAGCCCGCGGCCAGGATGGCTTGGCGCCGCACCTCGAGATCGGGATCATCGAAGTGCCCGGGGACGAACTCCGCGAACCGGCGGTCAAGTGAATGCGACATCGCCGTGATGGCGCGCGCCCGCGCCTCGGGAATGGCGTAGAGTTCGCGGATGATGCCGTGAAGCGGCTCTTCCCGCCCGAAATCGGGCGCAAGCGCCACGGCCATCGCGGCCCTTTCCTCAGCCGGAGTGGAGGCATCCCCGACCCGTGACCGCATCGTCTCGCGGATTTCCTGCTCCTCGCTTGCCGATTCCAGGGCCTGCCAGGCGTCCGCGCGCACATGCACATCCGGGTCCGTCCTTGCGAGATCGAAAACCCGCGCGGCCGTTTCCGGCGGCAATTCCGTCAGCCCCAAAATCCTGATGACATGCGCCCGGTATTCCGGAACCGGACTGTTCAGGAATTCCAACAATTCCTCGGCTTCCAGGTCCTCAAAGGCCGGCTCCGCAGTCTCGGGGACGTCCGGGAAGATGTCGTACGGCTGCGGCGGTGTAGGCGGCGGTGAATCGATTTCCCCGATGGCGAGGGAGATTTCGCGGCGCACGGCCTCATCGTCCGCTTTTGCACGCGCGGCATCGAGCGCCGGCTTCGCGGCCGGGTCGCCGTAAATGCCCAGGTTGATCGCACCCTCGAAAGGGCTGAGCTCCAGTTCCTCGATGAGCAGTTTCAGCACGCGCGGATCGTGAACGGGCAACGCCGCGAGCGTGAAAGCGATGTCGGAAGCCTGCCCGGATTCCGTATAGAGATCCAGCAGTGGTTCGAACGATGCCGGCCCCAGTTCGACAAACGCTTCAGTCAGAGCCTCCGGCATATTGAAGCCGTACTTTCGCGCATATTCGAGCAGGAAGGGCAGGGCAGCCGGAGTCCGGAGGTGCCGGACGATAGCGAGCAGATCCTCATCCATCTCGATGCGGTCGTCTTCCCGTTCTTCCTTGAAGAAGCGCAGGATGTCCGGAAGGATGCTCTCTCCCCGGCCGAGTATCGCCCCCAGCAGGCGGCGATCAAACCCTACCTGGAGGCGCGCGGCCGCGCAAAGCAAGTCGTAGGTCGAAGTGGAGGAATGTTCTTCAGGGCTCAGTATCACGGTCGGTAGCAGGCTCGTCCGCTGTATGCGTTACAGTGCTGGCCGGTGACGAACGAGCAAGGGGAACTGGCCAGGGAGGGGATGACCACGACGCCACTATTGCCAAAGCGAAAAATGGCCCCGCAATATCGAGACATAAGCCAACTCAGGTTGGCGGGCGGTCGTAGCCCGCCAACCGTCAATCATACTAATTACTCCGCCTCGGGGACTACTTGCACGGTGATTTCCACCGTGACTTCCCGGTGCAGGCGAACGGGGATCTTGAATTCGCCGAGCTGCTTGATCGGCTCTTCCAGATGGATCTTGCGCCGCTCGATCTGGTAACCCTTCTGGGCCAGTCCGTCCACGATGTCCTTCGAGGTCACGGAGCCGAACAACTGCTGCTGTTCGCCCGCCTTCTGGACGATGACGATCACCGTGCCGGTCATCATGTTCGCGAGTTCCTCGGCGCCCGCCTTTTCCTTTGCCTCGCGGCGAAGGTGCGCCTGCCGCTCCTGCTCCACGATCTTGCGGTTCGCGTCGGTTGCGGGTACGGCAAGCTTCTTCGGCAGCAGGAAATTCCGGGCGTAGCCGCCGGCGACCTTGACGATCTGTCCGCGGACGCCCAACTTCTCGATGTCTTCTCTCAGAATGACTTCCATCGGATTCCCTCCCGCCTTACACCGGTGACGTGAACGGCAGCAGCGCGATACTGCGTGCCTGCTTGATCGCCTCGGCCAGCCGCTTCTGGTGCGGAGCGCAAACGCCCGAAAGCCGCCGCGGAACGATCTTTCCCCGCTCGGTGACGAACGAATTGAGCATCTTGACATCTTTGTAGTTGATGTCGTCCACTTTCTCGACGCAGAACCGGCAGACCTTCTTCCGCCGGAAATACTGTTTTTTGCCGGCACCGGCCTTGTCGGTTCCGGTGGGCTGCTGCGAAGCGCTGATGGGCCTTCCACCTCTGGATTCCGCCATGTTATTGCTCCTTGCCGGCGCCTTCACCCGCCGGTTCCGTCATCTGGTCTGCCACGGGGGTTCCCGGACGTCCGGGCGCCGCCGGGCTCGCTCCCGGAACGCTCGGTGCGCTCGGAACGGCTGCCACCACCGGTGCGGGCTTGCGCTTCGCTCTCTTCTCCCGCTGCTTTCTGCGCTTCTCGATCTTCTTCAGCCGCTCGTCGATGCGCACGGTCAGGAACTTCATCACCTGGTCGGTGACGCGGAACCGCCGCTCGACTTCCTTCACCACTTCAGGGCCGCTCGTGAATTGCAGCAGCACGTAGAAGCCCTCTTCGCGCTTCTCCACCCGGTAGGCGAGCTTGCGGATGCCCCACTTGTCGGCTTTCTCCACAGTGCCGCCGCCGCCGGTAATTAACTGTTTCGTTTGTTCGATGAGCTGGTCGATCTCCTCTTCGGGAACGTCCGGTCTCACGATGAACAACTCTTCGTAGATCCTCATTCTTCCTCGGTTCTTTCACCTTGGGCGCGACGATTAAACTTCGTCATGGCCATATCGACGCCCTCGGAAATTATGGAACTGACTGCCTGGACCGCGTAGTCCAGGAAGTCGTCCAGTTGTTTGCGCTGCTCCCGCCGAAACGGCTTGAGCAGATAATCCGGTTCCGCCCGGCCCCGGCCGAAGTCGATGCCCAGGCGGACCCGCGTAAACTCCGTTGTCCTGGCGCAGCGGATCACGGATTCCATGCCGTGATGCCCGCCCGCCGAACCGCGCGGGCGAATACGCAACGCCGTCCACGGCAGATCGTGATCGTCGTAAATCACGACCATCCGCTCTGCCGTAAGTGCATTCTTTTCAAGCAGCGGCTTGACCGACTCGCCGCTCAGATTCATGAAGGTCTGCGGCTTGGCCAGGAGCACGGGAATGCTGCCGACCGCCACCTGCCCCACCAGGGCCCGGGAAACCTTGCGCTTCACCCGCGCTCCGCCGCACCCCTCGGCCAGGCGATCCACCACCATGAAGCCGATGTTGTGCGGCGACTGCGCGTATTCCTCGCCCGGATTGCCAAGGCCGACCACCAGCCATTCGACCATCGCTCAGGGCCGGCCGGGCTACTTCTTCTTCTTGGCCTCGGCCTCTTCCTCTTCCTTCTTGCCCTTCTTGATGACCTCGGGCTCGGATCCACTCGCAGCCGGCGTTGCAGCCGCTTCCGGAGTGGCAGCGGCAGCCGGAGTTTCCTCGGCCCGGAGCGCCACGACGTGTGCGATCACGTTGTCGGGCGCGCTGAGCAGCTTCAGCGAGCCGTCCATGGCGATATCGCCCGAACGGATGCTCTGGCCGATCGCCAGTTCGGCGACATCCACCGCAAAGTGCTCGGGAATCTCGTCCGGCAGACACTCGATTTCCACTTCGCGGGTGATGACTTCGAGCAGGCCGCCCTGGATCTTGACGCCCTTGGGGTCACCGTGTGTCAGCACCGGCACCGAAACCCGGATGCGCTTGGTCAGGTCGATACGCTTCAGGTCGACGTGAAGAAGCGTGTCCTTTACCGGGTCGTACTGCCAATCCACGAACATCGCCGGGGAGGTTTCCCCTTCGCGGACCGCGAGGTTGAAGATGGTGTTGTGACCGGTCTTGCTGTGCAGAATCCTTGTGACTTCTTTCGGATTTACCGCAACCGCCACGCTATCCTTATAAGCGCCGTACACTACCGCCGGGATGAACCCGGTCTGACGCAGGCGCCGTGATTCGTTCTTTCCCCGCGTCGCCCGAGGCTCCGCGGCAATCGTAATATCTCTTCGCATTCGCTCTCCTTCATCTTCCGGATCGCAAGTCCGCCTGAGTGGACGTGGGTTGCGTTGCCGGTCCTGAAACCTGACTAAATAAACAACTTGCTGACGCTGGTTTCCTCGTGGATGGACTGTATGGCCCGCGCCAAGAGCGGGGCCACCGACAGCGTCCGGATTTTGCCGGACCGCCGCCCTTCCTCCGACAACGGAATCGAGTTCGTCAGCACAACTTCTTTAATCCGCGAATTCTCAATCCTGTCGACCGCGGGCGGCGAGAGCACCGCGTGCGTCGCGCAGGCCGTTACACTGGCCGCGCCCTGCCGCAACAGCGCTTCCGCTCCCTTCACCAGGGTTCCCCCGGTGTCGATCAAGTCGTCCACAATCAGACAGTTCCTGCCCTCGACGTCGCCGATGATGTGCATTACCTCGGCCACATTGACCTCTTCCCGACGCTTGTCGATGATCGCCAGCGGGGTGTTCAACCTCTTAGCGAATGCCCGCGCCCGCTCCACACCGCCGGCGTCCGGCGAAACGACGATCGTCTCCGAGGTCTGAATCGTCTTCAAATACTCGATCATCACGGGCGTGGCGAACAGATGGTCCACCGGGACGTTGAAGAACCCCTGAATTTGCGCCGCGTGCAGGTCGAGAGCCAGGATCCGGTTAGCTCCAGCCGTTTCCAGCAGCTTGGCGACGAGTTTCGCCGAAATGGGGACTCGAGGCTTATCCTTCCGGTCCTGCCTAGCGTACCCATAATAGGGTAGCACCGCCGTGATGCGATCCGCTGAGCCGCCCTTGAGAGCGTCGATCATCAGCAGCAATTCCATCAGGTTGCGGTCCACCGGCTTCGAAGTCGGCTGCACGACGAAAACATCGGCTCCGCGCACATTCTCCTGGATCTGGAGATAAATCTCGCCGTCGGCGAACGTCTTCACCGAGGCCGAGCTGAGCGGCAGCCCCAACGATGCACACAGCTCTCTAGCAAGAGCCGGGTTGGCGTTTCCCGTAAAGATCTTGATCCGGTTGGAATCCATCATGCGTATCTGCTTTGGGGTGGCCATGTCTTTCCCGCAAGATGTCCGCTCAGCACCCTGCGCCATAGCGCCCGGTACTTCGCGCGACTCACCAAAGAAACGGCGAACACCCGCTCGTCCGTGAAACTCGCCGCCGCGCGCCTGGCCTCGCCCGGATTTGGAAAAAGCCCGAACAGGGCTGCTCCGCTTCCGCTCAGCATGGCAGGACGCGCGCCCAGTCTTTCAAGTTGCTGTTTGAGAATTCCGAGGCGTGGGTGTTTCGGGAAAACCACAGACTCAAAATCGTTTTCGCCGGGAGAAGCCGCTCCACCATCCCAAACACAAGACTGGAAACTACTTATGATATTTTGCCACGCGGCCGAAGTCAATCCATCCGCTGTTCGGTCGAGCGCCTGGTAGGCTTCTGCGGTGGAGACGTGGATGTCCGGCGCAACCAGCAGGCACGACTCCGGCGGCCGGTCGGGCAGCGGGTAGAGTTCCGTGCCCCGGCCGGTCGCGACGGCTGTCCCTCCGAGCAGGAAGAATGGTACGTCGCTTCCGAGGCACGCCGCGGCCTCCAGCAGCACGGGCAAGGCGAGAGGCCTTCCGGCCAGGACCGGCAACGCCATCAGGACCGCCGCCGCATCGCTCGATCCGCCACCCAGGCCGCCTCCCATGGGAATCCGCTTCTTCAGCCGGAATTCCACCTTTCCGGTGGTTCGCATGAGGTCGAATGCCAGGGTTGCCGCCCGCTCGACGAGGTTTCCCGGTATGTCGGGCTCCGAGCGGACAGCGATGCTGGTGACCGGCGCAGGCGTGAACTCCACGTCGAGCGTGTCGGCCAGCGACACGGTCTGGAAGACCGTTCGCAGTTCGTGAAAGCCGTCGGGCCTCTTGTTGAGTACCTTCAGGCCGAGGTTGATTTTGGCAAGGGCGCTCAGGCGCGCCCGCCGGGGCTCGGAACTCATTTCTCGTACTGAAGCAGCGAGAACACGTCGTGGCCCTCAAGCTTCCCGCGGCCGCCCAGGAACAGCAGTTCGAGCACGAAACCCAGGCCGGCCACATGGCCGCCCAGTTTTTCCACCAGTTTCGCCACTGCACAGGCCGTGCCGCCGGTCGCCAGCACATCGTCCACGATCAGCACATTCTGGCCGCTCTCGATCGCGTCCTTATGAATCTCCAGGCTGTCGAAGCCGTACTCGAGCTGGTACTCGACGCTCACGATCTCGGCCGGCAGCTTCTTGGGCTTCCGGACCGGGACGAACCCCGTTCCGAGGGCGTAGGCGAGCGCCGGTCCGAAGATAAAGCCGCGGGCCTCGATGCCGAGCACCACGTCGATTCCGGCGTGACGATAGTGCTCGCTGAGAGCGTCGATTACGGCCTTCAGCCCCGTTTTGTCTTTCAGCAGGGTTGTAATGTCGTAGAAGAGAATGCCGGGCTTGGGAAAGTCGGGCACTTCGCGGATCAGTTTCTTAAGGTCAGGAAGAACAAGGAGGTCGCTCATCAGAAGTACTCGATTCGGAAATCACTGTAATCTAACACTGGGGCTTCGACTTCTTCAACCCCGCGAACGTCCGCCATACGCGGCCCCATGCGCAGGCGCCCGGCCAGTTCGGACAGCTTGCCGGCGGGACCGGCCGCATATACCTCGACGCGGCCGTCCGACAGGTTGCGCGTATAGCCCGTCAGGCTCAGCTCGTTAGCCACGCGCTCGGCAAAGTAGCGGTATCCGACGCCCTGGACCCGTCCCTCAATGTAGAACCGGCGTGCAGATGAGGCTGGCGACTTCTTCGAACGGGCCATAAGACATATTGTACCCGTCACGGCTATCGCATCCGGAAAAGAGTCGATTTCGCCCGCATGCGCTTCAGAATCTCGCGCGATTCGGCAGAATTGGCCGGACGCGGGCAGCATTGCATCTCGATACGCACGGGACAGAGTTCCGCGAGCGCAAGTCCACGAGGATCAATGAACAGCTTGACCGCGAGCCCCTGCTCCGCCACCCCGTCCAGGTCGAAAACGAAGTTGCCGAGCGAATAGAAAATCAGACCGCGGCCATACCGCTCGACCGGCTGAACCCAGTGGGGATGCGATCCTACGACAACGTCGGCGCCGGCGTCGATTGCGGCATGTGCGAACGCAACCTGTGCCGCGTCGGGCTCGGCCGTGTACTCCGTGCCGGCGTGCATGGAGACGATGATGATATCCGCCCGCTTCTTCAATTCGCGGATGCCGGCCTTCAACCGCGCCGTATTTTCAATCCGCGCAACCTCTTCGTAAACCTGTTTGCCGCCATCGTTGATCGAGGCGTACGAGGCCGCGAGAAACCCGACCCGCCTGCCTTTGGCTTCGACGATTTCAGATCGCCAGGCCTCGTCCAGGTTGCTTCCCACCCCGACCGGCTTGATGCCGCTATCGGAGAGGTGCCGGATTGTCGCCTCCAGGCCCTCCCCGTCCTGGTCGAATGCGTGGTTGTTCGCCATGCTCACGACTCGAAACCGGTAGCGCTTAAGGCCCCGGACGGCCGCGTGCGGCGCGGCGAAAAACAAGGAACGGCCGCCAGTCGTGCCCTCCGGGCGGTCCGGTGCAAACGGCGATTCCAGGTTGCCGAAGTTGAGGTCGGACGAATCGAGTAACGCCGATATGCCCGCAAACGGCAGCAGCGGATCCCGAGCCTCCGCCATCCGCGCCGCGACCCCGCGCGAGAGCATGATGTCCCCAACGAGGACGATTCGCAACATGACGGGCGGCGCAACGTCCAGCAAGGAAAACGCCGCGGTCGCGAGCAGCCCGCTGGCCAGCAGAAACCGGAGCAAGGTTGGTCTATGCATGCTGTCAGCGTGTGCGCTGGCCCGGGTCAAAGCCGACCGCCGCCTTAGCGGCTGGCGTTCCCCGAAGTGTCCACGGCTACCACAGTGTACGGCCCGGACCGCCAGCGCTCAGGCCCCGCCACGATGTACTCCGTGGATACGGTCGAGCCGACGCGCACGTTGTTGTGGTAGACGCGGTAATAGCAGAAATCCGGCTCGGTGTTCGCTTTCCAGGTGAGGCGCTTCGCGTCGCGAGGTACGAACGATTTATCGACCGCCGTTACTTCGAGGTCCTGAACGGGTGCCGGCGGGTCGTCGTCGTACGCCGCGGTGTAGAGCGCCATGCTGTTGGCCGGAACGGTGTCATTGAGCTCCCGGTTGGATGCCTCCAGTTTGCCCGAGGGTTCCTGAAGATCGCCGTCCTCGGTGACAGGCACGCGCGCCGTGTCGTACAGGTACTTGCGGAAAGGCTTCCCGGGGCTGGTGGCGAGCGTCATCATCACCGGAACGGGGTGCGTCTCCCGGTTGATGACGGCGATGGTCCATGCCCGGTCAGAATCGCGCTGTATCGCCGCGGCGTGGACCTTTCCGGCATCCGTTGTGACACGGTAGACTCGCGCCGGGCCGCGGAAGAACTTCGTCAACAGTCCATAGCAATAGTAAGGAGCACGCGTGACCGCGCCGGCCGCCATGGACTTGAAAAGGCCCCACTGATTGATTCCCTGGCCGGGCCGGTCCGGATAATCGGTGAAGGTCCAATATCCCATGGCGTACGCGCCGGAGTTGACCGCCGCCATCGCGGCTTCCGCGGTTTGCAGGCCGGCTTGCGCCTCCATGGGCGTGCCGAAGGCCTCAGGCGTGTCCCAACGCTTTCCCCATCGGTTTTCCTGGTACTGTCCGGGGCCGAACTCGCCGAGAATGAAGTCCTTCTGCCTGGACTTTGCCAGTCCCACGGCCCATGTGCACCGCTCCAGGAACCAGGAGTAGAACTCCAGGTCGTCGGCCGGTTGCCGCGTGGCATAGTGATGGCCGCCATAAACGTCCGTGATGTCGTCCATGTTGTCCGCCGCCCACTGGAGCGAGTTCCAATAGCTCACCGGCGAGGCATCGGTGGCAAGCAACTTCACGGGCAGGTTGCGCTTGCGGAACTCGGCGTAGAGGTGCTTGTGGTAGTCGCGGTAAGTCGGCAAGTCACGGTTCAGGTCGCCCCACGTTCGAAGGGTGAGCTCGTTGTTGGACCCGTAGAACTTGAGATTCGTGCCGCCTTTTCCCAGGATGTATTCGATCTCGCCGGCGACCGCGCGCGCGTAGGCCGCCCGCTCCTCGCCCGCCGGGACGTCCTTGAGGCCGTTCGTGGTGAGATATACCTCCGTGCCGGCGCTTTCTTTCATGAAGACGATTTCGCGCGCCAGCAAATCCAGCGCACGCGGGTCGCGCACTCCGCGGCTACCTCGCGCCCAACCGTGGAACATACGCGCGAAGGCCGGATTGAGTTCACGCCAGCGTTTGGCGATAACCTGGTCCCAATACTCGGGTGTAGAGGACTCCAGGAACAACTCGCCGTGGAATCCCACACCACGGAAGTTTTCCCGAACCACCTCGGACGTTACCGCGATCTTCACCGGCGCCTGTGCCATTGCGGCAGTTCCGGCCAGCAGCAATCCGGATGCGAGAAGCATGGTCTTGCTCGTCATCAAGGCAAGTACCCCCAGCGCTCTATTGAAACAGAGGGGTGAGGACGCGTCAATCTGGTATCCTTGCGGCGTGCGTGCTCACCGGGTGAGTTTGGCTTACGCGTTGCTTTGCGCGGCCGTGGTCTTCGGCTGGCAGGGTGTCACCGTCGCGCGGAACCATGGCGGAAACTGGACGGCGCTGTTCTACACCGGCGAGTACGGCCGCACGCCGCCGTCACTCGCGGCCGAGGGCATCTACAGGGTACCGGCCAGCGCCGGCTATGACGGCCAGTACTACCATTACATTGCTCACGATCCGGTCCTGAGCTCCGGGATGGCCGAGTACGTGGACAACCCGCGTCTGCGCTGGCGTCGCATCCTGGTTCCCGCGCTGTCCTGGCTGGTGGCGGCCGGCCGGAGCGAATGGGTAGATCCCGCTTTTTTTGCCGTAGTGCTGGCGTTTGTGTTCCTTGGCGCATACTGGCTCAGCCGGTATTGCCGCTCCTACGGCCGGAACCCGGCCTGGGGTGTGGCTTTCGCGCTCGTGCCCGCGGTGGTGGTCTCCATTGACCGGATGACCATCGATGTAGCCCTGGCCGCGCTGTGCGTTGGGTTTGCGCTTTACGCCGAGGCGGAGCCGTCCTGGAAGCTGTATCCGGTGCTCGTTCTGGCGCCATTCGCACGCGAAACGGGCCTGCTGCTGGTGTTCGCCTGGTGCATGTGGCTGATCGTGCGAAAGGATTGGAAGCGCGCGGCGGTGTTCTCGACCGCGCTTGTTTCGTACGCGGGCTGGCTCGCGTTCCTGGCTCTGCGCACGGGTTGGGATCAGACGTCGTGGTCCTCCTGGGTGCCCCTGAGCGGCCTGCTCGCCCGCACCTTCCACCCTCTCCAGTACGCAGTTACGGGCCGATGGCTGGCCGTAGCCGCCGCGACCGATTACCTCGCCGTGCTCGGGATTTGGGCGGCGGCCGGCTTCGCGGTCACGCTCCTCGCCCGTCGAGCCGGAAAGGTTTCGCCCGTCGAAATGACTGCCGTCGTATTTGCCGCCTTTCTGGCGTTTCTGGCCAAGCCCGACATTTGGGCGGAGACCTACGCGTTCGGCCGGACGCTCTCGCCGCTGCTTGTGATGCTCGCGATGAGCGGGATCGCACGCCGCGCCTGGTGGCAGTTTGTGCCGATGGGCATGGTGTTGCCGAGAATTGCGCTGCAAATGCTGACTCAGACCCTTATGGCGGTAAAATCGAGCTGATATGGCTTTCCCGATCACCCGCATGAGGAGGCTGCGCGCGACCGAGCCGCTGCGCTCTCTGGTTCGCGAAACCCGGCTGGAGCCGTCGCAGTTCATCCTGCCTCTGTTCGCCTGCCCGGGGACCAACGTTCGGAGGGAAATCTCCTCCATGCCGGGGCACGCGCAGCTTTCGATCGACAACATCGTGCGCGAGGCGGCCGAAGCTCAGCGCCTGGGGCTGGGCGGAGTGCTGATGTTCGGCATCCCGGAATCGAAAGATGAAACGGCTTCGGGCGCGTATGCCGACGACGGCATCGTGCAGCGTGCCGTGCAAGCCATTAAGACGGAGGCGCCCGCGCTTACTGTCATCACGGACGTCTGCAACTGCGAATACACCAGCCACGGGCATTGCGGGAAAGTGGTCAACGGCACGGTGGATAACGACGCAACGCTCGAGTGGCTGGCCCGCAGCGCGGTTTCGCACGCGCGCGCCGGAGCCGACATCGTCGCCCCTTCGGACATGATGGACGGCCGCGTGGCGGCGATCCGCAAGGCGCTCGACGCGGACGGGTTCGAGAATACCCCGATCCTGTCCTACGCCGCGAAGTTCGCCTCGGTGTTCTACGGGCCGTTCCGCGAGGCGGCCGAATCTGCGCCCCAGTTCGGCGACCGGCGCAGCTACCAGATGGACCCTGCGAACGGACGCGAGGCTCTGCGCGAAATCGAACTGGACCTCGAGGAGGGGGCGGACATGGTGATGGTCAAGCCCGCCATGCCTTACCTGGACATCATCCGGCAGGCGCGCGACCGCTGGACGGTTCCGATCGCGGCTTACCAGGTGAGCGGCGAGTTCAGCATGATCATGGCGGCGGCCCGCAACGGCTGGATCGATTGCCAGCGCGCGATGCTGGAGTCGCTGACCTCGATCCGGCGCGCCGGGGCCGAGATCACCATTACCTACTTCGCCAAGGAAGCGGCTGCGCTGCTGAAAGGGTAGTGCAATCCGCTCCCTTGCGGTCGCGGCTCGGAAAACGGCGTGCAACCGACGCTGGCGCCTGCCATAGCGGGAGCGCCTGGATAATATTTGCAAGAAGAAGTGGGGCAGGCGGTTCCGCCCAATGCCACTTAAATAAGCCTTTCTGAAACATCAAGGATGCTTTATGTTTCAGCTATGGATTCTCTTTGTGAAGACGCCTGGGGCTTGTACGAACGCTGCATCTCCACAGGCATAGTGGAGT
>JAEZIJ010000067.1 GCA_023436715.1 Acidobacteriota bacterium | reverse complement strand
ACTCCACTATGCCTGTGGAGATGCAGCGTTCGTACAAGCCCCAGGCGTCTTCACAAAGAGAATCCATAGCTGAAACATAAAGCATCCTTGATGTTTCAGAAAGGCTTATTTAAGTGGCATTGGGCGGTTTCGCCTGCCACTGCAGAAGAGTTCTATCGGAGACGGCTGCCACACTGGCATCCTGGTGACGCTTTCCTGTTTCTGACTTGGCGTTTATTCGGCTCGCTGCCTGGGCAAGGCCAGCCCGTCCCTTTGCGAGAGATGCCAACCGGGACGCCTGGGCAAGCCTTTCTGAGACTCGACCGGGAGGTTGATCGGGCCGTTTCGGGTCCGACTTGGCTTGGAGACCGGCGGATCGCTACCCTGATCGTGCAGACTCTATTGGCCGGCGAGACCGAGCGACGGTTCTATCAACTCCGTGCCTACGTGGTCATGCCCAACCACGTGCATTTGGTTCTGCTGCCCAAAGTGGCCCTGCCCGTGATCGCCCGCTGGCTGAAGGGTTCCACGGCTCGCAGGGCCAACGAGTTCCTGGGTCGAACCGGGCAGCGGTTCTGGCAAGACGAGTCTTACGACATTGGATTCGCACGCAGAGTGAGCTGGAAAGGATTGTGCGCTACGTAGAGCGAAACCCGGTGAGTGCGGGATTGGTTTCTTGCGAAGTGAACTGGCCTTGGTCCAGCGCTGCCAAGGCAGGCGAAACCGCCTGCCCCACGGTCTGGTCAAACCCAGGCGCCTGAAAAATGTACAAACTCCAGGAACAGGCCGGGAGGCCTGTTCCACGCGGTTTGCCTACTGAACCTGCGCCTCCTGGGACACGCCCACGCTGTTCGCCAGCGTCACGAACACGCTTCCGATTGCGTCCGTGCTGCCCTGAACTGTGAACGGTTGCACGATGGTGAACTGGCTTCCGAAAAGTTTCGAATTCGCGTCCTGATACCACTGCTGCGCGGAATCGGTGAGCGGGAGATCGGCCGTGGTCGTGAGGAGGCCGCCGCCGGACGCCGGCGCGAAGCGGAACGTCGCACGCGTCAGTTCGCGCGAGGGTGAGTAGCCCGTTATCCATATCTCGAACCCGGTCGCCGTCTTCACCATCTTCACGCCGCGGATAACCGGGGCCGACCGCGCAATCCTTACCGTGTGCACGGGCGCGCGGGAAGTATCCACACCGCCCGCTTTCAGAACCGCCGTAACGGTGATCGTCCCGGCCACGCTGCCGGTCTGGAGCGCGAGTTGCGCCGGCAGATTCACCTGCGTGGAGTTCGCCGGAATCGTAAAGTCCGCCGTTCGCCCGCCGGTCGAGAACTGGATGGCGGGGTCATCGCCCTGAACGGCGGCATCCGGCTCGAACGTAAGCACAAGCTGACCCGTAATCGGAATCGGGTACTTGCCCGCGATGTTCACGCCGAGTTGCGGCTGGGCGAGTGGATTCGCGCTATCGGGCAGACCGGTAATCGCAACCGCGGGAAGAGCGTCGAGCCCAATGTGCAGTTGAGCGGCCGCCGAAACGGTGGCTCCGGCGGAATCGGTGATGCCGAGCTTGAACTGGAAATCCCCGGCAGCCTGCGGCGTGCCCGAGAGAGAGCCGCGAGCGCCGTCAAGCGCCAGCCCGGACGGCAAAGCGCCGCCGGCAATCGCCCATGTGTATGGCGGCAACCCGCCCGTCGCGCTTAGTTGCTGCGAGTAGGGGTGACCGGCCGTTCCGGACGGAAGCGAAGAGGCCGTCGTCATGGCAAGCGCCGGGCTGATGGTAATCGCCAGCACTTTCGAAGCGGAGGCGGAGAGAGTATCGCGGACCTGCACGGTGAAGTTGAACGTGCCCGCCGTCGCCGGCGTACCGCTGAGAGCGCCGGTGGAAGCGTTGAGGGCGAGTCCCGCCGGCAGAGCGCCCGAACTGACGGCCCATGTATATGGCGATGTGCCCGCGACCGCCGCAAGCGTTTGTGAATACGACGCGCCCACGCTGCCGGCGGGCATCGGGCTGCCCGTTGTGACCGTGAGCGCCGAAGCTACCGTCATCGTGAACGGCTTCGAGACCACCGTGCCCGCGCTGTCCGAAACCTGGACGGTGAAACTGAAGCTGCCGCCGGCGGAAGGGGTTCCGCTCAGGACGCCCGTAGCGGGATCGAGGGCCAGCCCTTGAGGTAGCGATCCTGCTGTAACGCTCCATTGGTAAGGGGGCTTGCCCGCCAGCGCAGCCATCGCCTGCGAGTAGGCTGTCCCGACGGCAGCGGCCGGAAGCGGAGATGTGCTCGTGATCGAGAGCCCCGGCGCGATCGTTACGGAGAAGGACGCGCTGGCTGATCCGCCCGCGCTGTCGGTTACCTGGGCGGCGAACTGATAGTTTCCATCCGCCGCCGGGGACCCGGAAATCATGCCGCCCGACAGGGTCAACCCCGGAGGCACGGCCCCGGACGTAAGGCGCCAAACATAAGGCGGAGTTCCCCCGGCGGCTCCGAGGGCGTACGAGTAGCCCTCGCCGACTACGCCGCCCGGCAGTTGGGCCGGACCCGACACGGCGAGCGGAGCCGCCGCCACCGTGAGCGTCAAATCCGCGCTGGCGGTTTGCCCGGCGCTGTCTCGTACCTGAATGGTAAACCGTGCCGTACCGCCCGACGACGGCGTCCCCGTAATTTGAGAACCGCTGACGCCCAACCCCGCCGGCAGCGAACCCGATGCTACGGACCACGAGTACGGCGGCGTCCCGCCACTCGCGGCGAGCGACGCGGAATACGCCGAACCGGTTTTGCCCCCGGGAAGCTCGCTCGTGGTGATCGTAAGCGACGGGACGCTCGGTCCCGAGCTGATAACGACGTTGTATGTAGCGGATACCGTGGTCGCCGCGGTATCGGTCGCCCCGACGGAAACAGTAAAGGTTCCCGCCTGCGCCGGAGTGCCGCCAATCTGATCTGCCGTCAGTGACAGCCCCGGCGGCAGGCCCGTGGCGGACCACGAATAGGGCGGAGTGCCTCCGCTGGCGGTCAGCGGCGCGGAATACTGTGCGCCCACGGTTCCCGCCGGCAGCGAGGCCGTGATCACCAGCGGATTCTGGAGCGGAGCAGGGCGGATCGTGATGCTCAGGCCCTGTGTGTCGGAACTGCCGGTTGCATCCGACACCCGCACCGTGAAGTGGAACGTGCCGGCGTCTGTCGGGGTACCGCCGATCGCGCCTGTGATCGGTTCAAGGCTCAAGCCGGGCGGCAAGGTTCCGGAAACTGTCCAGTGGTAGAGCGGCCTGCCGCCCTTTAGCGAAATCGTGGCCGAGTACGGAACCCCGACCCTTCCATCGGGCAACGACCTGGTTGTGATCTGGACGTCGGAAAGGATGACCTGCGCGCGGGCAGGCATGACGGCCAATGCGGTTGCGAGAAGGAAGGTGCCGCGGTTCATGGGCGATCCGCCTTCGCCGGAGCCGGGGAGTCCGGCGGAATGAATGCCACGCGCGCACCGGGTCCGTCTCCTTCCAGCAGCCGGATTGGGCCCGGCGCGGTCGTGAGCCGGTAAACCGAACTGCTCAAAGGTTCGATTTGGGAAGGCGTGCATCCGCATTCGATGGCGGACGAGCCGCCGCCTGTGAGATCCGTTATGGTGATTGTCCCGGAGTGCGAGTTCGCGGTCAGTGCCCGCGAATTCCCGGCGGCACGCACTGCGACCGGGCCGTCAATGCCATCGCTGGCGGTCGCTACGACAGTCACGGCAGCAGCGCCACCGGGATCTCGGACTACGTAAATACGGTTATCGAGGTCGTCTGCCAGGATGGCGTCCGTGCTTCCGGGCATGAAAGCGGCCGCAGACGCATGGCGCAGTGAAAGCACCGGCCGCGGGGCGCTTCCGGGCGAGAGGAAGTACGCGCTGCCTGAGGAACCGTCGTCTTCGGAAAAAGCCGCAAGCACCTCCCCGGCATCGCTTACACTCAGCGCGGTGAGCTTGCCGTTCAGCAACGAGAGTTCAAACACGCCTGCGGATTTGGCGTGGGTGCCCTTGAGGATGCGAACACTGGAACCGGCGGAATAGTACAGCGCCGCCGCATCTCCACCAGGGCTGAAGACGATGCGGTCCGGGCCGGGGGCGCATTCGCAGGCAGTAGCTGACCCGGACGGAAGGTTGACGACAAGCACGGTGGAATCCGAAGATGCGACGGCGAGCGCCAGATCCTGGCGCGGGGAAACCGCGGCCTGCGCGATAGGCCCGCCGAGATTGAGCGGCTGACCCAGCACCGCCGCCCCCGGCATGCCGAATACGGGACGCAGACCCGCGGAATCGTAGACATAGCCAAGAACGGGCCCTCGCACCGCGGGAACCTGGCCAAACCCCGGACACACGGCCAGAATGAGTGCTGCCACCCTTGCTTTCATATGTTTATCTCGGCGGCCCGAAAACGGGGCTTCCCGGCGTAATCGTGGTCCCGGCAGCGGTTTGAGCGTTTCCGTTGCCGCTGCCTCCTCCGCTTCGGACCGCAACCAGCACACCCACAAGCGCACCCGCCGCGACACCGATGAGAACCGCCGTCTTCTTCGTGAGCCGGTGGTCATGAGCGGGCGCGACGTTGGTTTGGGTGAGGCTGGCGTGCCCCGTCCGGCCGTTATGCGCGGCATCGACGCGGATGAGAAACTTGCCGGCGACGTTATTCGGGCGGATCGCACCTGCTGCCGCGCGCCCGTTCCGGTCGGTCGTCAGCGTCTGGGATGTGTGCCCGTTGGTGAAGACTCCTCCGGCTCCGATATCCGGCAGCACGAAGGTCACTCTGGCTCCCCGTATGGGACGGCCCGCGCTGTCTTCCACCCGGACAGTGGGCGATTTTGCCGAAGACTGGCGGATGTTGTTGATCGCGCCCTGGCCTTCGAGCACGATGATTTTCAAGTCGGAAGTCGCGGCGGCAAGAAGCGCGGGGCACAACGCGAATACGGCCACGCGCAGGTAAACAGTCCGATTCCGTCCGTATAGCATGCCATTTCCCCCAGAAAAAGGATGCAAAACCGGAAAATCGCTGCTGTTCCGCTTTGTCTACATTGTAAGCCGGGCGGAACCGGGCCGGGGGTGCGCGGGGGCCGGACACGGGCCACGCATGCGTGGCCCCTACGAAAAACCGCGGCGGCACGTACTCCGGCCACGGGCGACGCATGCGGCGCCCCTACATGGATGCTTCCTGTAGGGGCC
>JAEZIJ010000058.1 GCA_023436715.1 Acidobacteriota bacterium | reverse complement strand
GATCTGTCCGCTTTGCATTGTAAAGTGACGCGGCCGTCAGGCCGCCTCCTCCTGGGTCTTGCTTTTGGCTTTTGCCTTTGAGAGGACAGAAGTCGTCGTCGGCGCGGTGGAAAAGTGGGAAGCTCGCGCTTTCTGCGAGGTTTCCAAGGGAGTGTGGGAGCCGGTGAAAACCTGCTTTCGGTTTTCGCCGGCTTCCATGCTCCCGCCTTTTCCACGGCGCTTGGATTTTGCCTCGGTTTGCAGCGGATTGCCAGCGCGGTCGTAGCGTCCCACCACGTGTGGACCGAAACGGATCGACAGCGTTCCGTCCAGGTGCTGGTGGATCGTTACGGTCTGTTTCGCCAGGCTGTACCGCCACCGGCACTTCTCGATTTGCCACCACCGATCGCCGATCGCCACCGTGTTGTCCTTGTCCACCACCCGCTCGGTCTGGACCGAAAAGATGAACGCCAGATCCCGCCGGCTGCATGGCCGGAAAGCTGTTCCCCGCTCCGCGGCCGGCACCGAAAACTTGCGGTTGAATTCAGCGATGTACCGCTCCCGCAGAAAGCGGTTCGCCGCCTCCAGCGTCGTAATCCCGCCCACTCGCAACTCCTGCGGCAGCCGGTTCTGCCACGTCCCGAAGTTGCGCTCCGAGCGGCCCCGCGCCTCTGGAGAGTAGGCCGCAATCGTCTGAATGCCCAGTTCCTGCATCGCGCGCCCAACCTGCGTCGGATGGCTCTTGTCCACCTTGCCGCCGGCTTTCGGGGTGTAGAAGAAGTGGCTCCCCCGATCACTGTACAGCGCGCAGAACACGCCCTTGGTCTCGATCACCTCCCGCAAGCCGGCCATCACCGTCACAGTCGATTCCTCTTCGACCAGCTGCGCGTAATAGATCTCGCTTGTGGCATCGTCCAGAATTACGATCAGATCGTAGTAGCGGTCGTCCTGGAACCAGCGATGCTTGCTTCCATCGATGTGGAGCAGCATCCCCGGCAGCGACCGCCGCGGGCGCCGCCGACGGTGGGAACCCCGCTTCCGCCGTCGCGCAACCAGACCCGCTCCTTGCAGCGCCTGCTTCACCCAGCTGTAGCTCAGCTTGATGCCGTGCTGGTTCTGCAACTTCTCGTGAAAGTGCAGCACGCTGAAATCGAAGTACTGGTCCTGGTACAACGCCAGCACCTTCTCGGCCGTCTCCATCGGCACGCGGTGAATGCTTCGCTTTCTGCGCCGCTGGTCGAACAAGCCGTCGTAGCCGAACTCCTCGTAGCGCTGTTTGATCCGGCGCATCGTCCGGTCGCTGATGCCGGCGATCTCCGCCGCCGCCATCCAGGTGATCTTCTTCGCCATCGCTTTCAAGATCACGTCTTGCAGTTTCATCATCCGCTCCGTTTCCGCGGCGGTGACTTTCTCTGGGATCCTCAACCCACAGAATCCCGCCGCTCGGCGAAGCGGACATTTCACGTGCTAATTGCACCGGACAATTCACATGCTAGCGACAACTGTCGACGAATATACTTGATCTGGTCAATGACCTCACATATAATCGCCTTGTGATGTCGTTCGGGAATTCGCTTGCTGCCAGTCCGCGACGGCGACATCGCGGGAGAGTTCAACAGAAGGAGATCCTACATGACAGAGGTACGCCCCGGCAGGGTAGTCCGGTGGTTGCATCCACCGTTTCCAAGACATAACCGGACTCCGTTTATTCGGATCGATACGGCTCTCTGTGCGGCATGCGGAAAGTGTGTCTCAGTGTGTCCTCAAGGAGTGCTCGGCACAATCAGCTTTCTTGGCCATCGGCACGTTCACGTCGATCATGCGTCCTCATGCAAGGGCTGCCGCATGTGCGCCAAGGCCTGTTTGCGCGGCGCTATTCAGCCTCGACTGCGAGGGGAGTGCTAGGGAATGTCCAAACGGAAAGCTGGCAGCTTCGCAGAGATACATCACGGGGGCGACGAGTTGCACATTCTTCGGGAGGTCTTTCGCACCTACCAAGTGCTCATGGCCGCGTTTTCCCGCAAGGTGGGTATGGCGGCGTCGCGGTTCGCGCTGATGCGGCTGTTGGCCCTCGCTGAGCGCGACGTTGGCGTCATGGACCTTGCCCGCCAGCTTGGCGTCAACGCGGCAGCGGTCACACGCCAGGTGAAGGAATTGGAACGCGAACAGCTCATCCGCCGGCGTGCTGATCCCAAGGACGCCCGGCGTAGCTACGTCAGCCTGTCGCCGAAGGGGCAAAGGCTCTTCCAGGAGATCCACGAGCGGAGCCACGAACTGGAGCGGTCGCTGTCGTCGACGCTCGGTGCCGAGGAGGTGCGGAACGCAGCGATCGTCCTCACGAAGCTGTGTACGTTCATGGAAGGTCTGTAGACCAGAGATGACTGGAACCGTAAAGTCCAAGCAGACGACAAAAGAGCGGATTCTGCTCCTCATCGACGTCACCCTGCTCGCAGCCGCCTCGCTGACATCCGGGAGCGGACTCATTCTGTTTTTCGGCTTTCACGTCGGCGAGGGTGCTTTTCGCGCATCTGCGGCCAGCGTTGAGCGACTGACATGGCTGAATTACCACCGGCTGCCAGCGCTGATCGTGGCGTCCGCGCTCATCCTTCACGTTGCGCTTCTCTGGAGACCATTCGTGGCACAATTGCGGCATGGCTTGCGCCGAAAGCGCGGATGGAGGATCAGCTCAGAGATAGTCTTCTATGTGACCTTCTGGACGGCAGTGACCACGGGGACGGGCGTCTGGGCGCTCGTCAGCGGCTCAGCGCCGCTTATGGGCCCAGTCCCTCTCGGGCCGCTGCCGCACATCAGGCACCACGCTATCGACGTCCACAATATCGCTGGGTTCTTTGCGTTGCTGTTGGCTGCAAACCATGTTGGCCACCGCTGGCGGCGAATGGCGCAAGGCCTGCGACGGGCGTGGCTGGCGTCCTGACGGGACGTGTGGGTCGCTCTACCCGCCAGACCGAGACGCTCCGCGCCGGCGTCCCGTGTCGCTTTTCCGCGGGATGGCTGCCGAAGAGCAGGCTGTCACCCTCGATCATCGCCACTTTGACGGATAACGCCCTACCCGTGAATGTGCATCCGCCAGCGGTATCCCATTCAGTCAGGCCGGGGCCGAAAGCTCCGCGCCAATCGCAACGCGCGATTTGGACCAGCGTTACGCATAGGTGGCCACTACGCCGACGCAGCCTTCGCAATATCGCGGTGCGTCGCCTTCACCTTAAATCCCGCCCGAGCGAGGCGGCGGCGAATCTCATCAGCCATCATCACCGACCGGTGCTGTCCGCCCGTGCAGCCGAATCCGATCGTCAGATAGCTCTTCCCCTCGCTGATGTAGTGCGGGATCAGGTAGACCAGCAGATCCGAGATCCTCTGGACAAACTCCACGGTCTGCGGGAACGAGCGTATGTAGCGCGCCACGGAGGGGTGCCGTCCGGTAAGGTTCTTGAACTTCGGTATGTAGTTGGGATTCGGCAGAAACCGGACGTCGAACACGAGGTCGCTATCGGGCGGCACGCCATGGCGGTAGCCAAAGCTCGTGACATAGACGAGGATTTTCGACTCTTCCCGTTCGCCCTGAAACTTCTCGGCAATGATATCCCGCAACTCGTGAACGTTGAACTTGGAGGTGCTCACGATGTGGTCGGCCAGCGCGCGAATCGGCGCCAGCGCCTGGCGCTCCGCTTTGATGCTGCGGGCCACAGAGCGATTCGTGCCGAGCGGATGCGGCCGCCGGGTTTCGCTGAACCGGCGCATAAGCGCTTCGTCGTCGGCTTCGAGGAACAGGAGCGTCGTGCGCACCTTCCGCCGGATCTGCTGGTACATCTTAGGGAAACGCTGCAGCCCCCCGCCCTCGCGGATATCGACTACAAGTGCGGCCCGAGCAATGTCCGGCGAGCCTTTGGTCAACTCGGCGAACTTGGGAATCAGGCTGATCGGAAGGTTGTCGACAGAGTAATAGCCCAGGTCCTCCAGGCACTTGAGCACAGTTCCCTTGCCGGACCCGCTCATGCCCGTAATAATGACCAGCTCCGGAGATTCCGGCTCGCGAGGGGACTTCCGGGTTCGGTTCACGCCTCGATCAGATCGAAGTTGCCGTCGCGGCGTCGAACGAGCACCGACAGCCGGTCCTTCTCCGCGTCGTGAAAGACAAGATAATTGCGGCCCCCGATCGTGAGCAGGGCCTCATCAAGAGTCATGGGTTTGCGCCCGGCGAGATTGTTGATGCGAAAGATCTGTGGCGGCGCCGCGGCCTCGGTTTCGAGTTCCACCTCGGCTTCGGATTCCGCGGTAGCGGCGCTGGCCGGAGTCTCGAACTCGGCTACTTCCGGCTTGGGGGTGCGGTGGCTATCGCGCACGCGCTCACGAAGCCGGAGGATCTGCTTCTCGATCTTGTCGAGCGCCGTCCCCATCGCGGAAAAGGCGTCGGCGGCCGAGCCTACACCAACCAGGTCGTGATCCTGAAAGTGGACCGTAATCTCGGCATGGTTGAGATGCCGTTCCTGGTTCAGGATGACGCGCGCTTCCCGTTCTCCTTTGCGAGCGTCGAGCAGTTTGGCTATCTTGGCGAATTTTGCCTCGATTTTTCTGTTTTCAGCAGGCGAGAGGGCTTCAGGCTTTCCCGTGTACGTGATCTTCATGCCATCTCCAATCCCAAGAAACTCAGGCGCGAACGCGCCTCTGGTGTGTAGACGGAATCTTCATGTCCTCCCGGTATTTCGCCACCGTGCGGCGGGTCACCTGGATGCCGGCGGACTGCAGGCGGGCGGTGATCTGCTCGTCGGTGAGCGGGTGGGCCGGGTCCTCTTCTTCGATCATCTTCTTGACCATGCGTTTCACGATCAGCAGCGGGGTCGCGCTGCCGGAAGGTCCCTGCACGGCCTCGGAGAAGAAATATCGCAACTCGTAAACGCCCTGCGGAGTGTGCGCGTACTTGTTGGCCACAGCCCGGCTGACGGTGGAGGGATGCACGCCGATCTCCTCGGCGATCTCCTTGATCATCATCGGCTTGAGACAGTCGATGCCGCGGTCGAGGAAATCGATCTGGCGCCGGACGATGGCCTGGCACACGCGCAAAATCGTCTGCTTCCGCTGCTCGATGTTCTTCATGAGCTGCAGGGCGGAAGCGTAGCGCTCCTTGACGTAGTTCCGTACTTCCTTGCTCGGCTCCTGGCTGCGGTCAAGCATGCGCCGGTACTGGGCGTTCAGGCGCAATTGCGGCAGGTCCTCATCGTTGAGCTGGATGATGTACTGGTCGCCGTCTTTGAAGATGTGGATGTCGGGCTCCACCTGGCGGGCGCCGGGTCCCGAATACCGCAGGCCGGGATGAGGGTTAAGGTGCCGGATCACCCCCAGCGAGATCTGAACGTGCTCAATTGGACGGCCCAATGCTCGCGCAAGCTCCCGCGACTGGCGCAACTCGACCATCTTGAGGTGTTCGGCGACGATCTGCCACGCAACGCCTCCACGACCGTTCCGGCTGTCGAGCTGAAGCAGTAGGCACTCGCGCACGTCGCGCGCGCCGACCCCGGCGGGATCGAGCTTCTGCACTTCGCGCAGAGCCGCCTCGAGATCTTCGAGGGCGTACTCCCCTGAGGCTGCGATCTCCTCGAGCGAAATGGTCAGATACCCGCTCTCATCCAGGTTTCCGATGATCGAATCGGCGGCGTCGCGAACGCTTTCGGTCAGCGGGATCATGCTCAACTGCGAGCGCAGATAGTCGCCCAGCGTGACCGGCGCCGAAAGGAACGTTTCAAACGAAGGCTTGTCAACCTGTTCGGACGATGGACTCTTGTAGCCGGGATCGAGATACTCGTCGAAAAACGAGCCGAAGTCGATCTCCTCGAAGGGGTCGGCCGCAGTCTTCGCATCCGCCGCATCGGCAGATTCATGCGGCTCGGTGGCCGCGGCGCCTGCGTCTGAAAGCGTGTCGGCTGCCGTATCGGTATCGACGCTGGCCGCTTCCAGGATCGACTGGTCGGCGGGCTCCGCAACACGCTCGGCCTCAAGCAATTGCTGGACCTCTTGCGGGCTCAGTTCCTCGCCGGCTTCGTCCGCGGACTCCTCAAGCACGGGGTTTTCCGCGATCTCCTGAGTTATCATCTCCCGCAGCTCAAGCCGGTTCAGCTGCAAGACCGTAACCATCTGGACCAGCCCAGGGGTCAGGATCTGCTTCTGCGCGACTTTCAACTGCAGTCTCGGCGACAGCAAGCTCATCTGGTCTTCATCATAACAAACAGGCCATTCGGCAGCGCACCCAGGGAACGATGGCCTGCTACTTGCATTTTTTGGGCACTCCCTATCAGGGCGAACGACGCCCCGCTGCTTGCATTTTGGGCGCTCCGTATCAGGGCACGGCTTCAGCCGTGCCGTTAAGGCGCTACCATCGCAGGGCTTTAGCCCCTGCTGCCTCGATGCCGCGGTCTGGCCGGCTACACAGGGCCCATATCGAAACTGTCGCCCAGATAAACTCGCTTCACTTCAGGGTCGCGGCTCAGCGCTTCGGGGCTGCCGGCACGGAAGATTTTACCGTTATTAATGATGTACGCGCGGTCGGTCACGGCGAGGGTCTCGCGCACGTTGTGGTCGGTGACGAGAATGCCGATGCCGTTGCGCTTGAGGTCGAATACGATGTGCTGGATCTCCCTAACCTGTATGGGATCGATGCCGGAAAACGGCTCGTCGAGCAGCAGGAAATTGGGCTGGATAACCAGCGAGCGGGCGATCTCAACACGGCGCCGCTCTCCACCGGACAGTGCGTATCCCTTGTTCGTCCGAACCTTCTCCAGCCCAAGCTGCTCGATGAGTTGCCCCATGCGGGCGCGCCGCTCGCCGTTGCTGATCGGCAGGGTTTCGAGAATCGCCATCAGGTTTTCTTCCACGGTCAGCTTGCGAAAAACCGACGGTTCCTGAGGCAAGTAGCTGATCCCGCGCCGGGCGCGCTGGTACATCGCCAGGTAGGTGATTTCATCCTGATCGAGGACTATGCGGCCGGAATCGGGGCTGATCAGCCCGACGATCATGTAAAAAGAGGTGGTCTTCCCCGCGCCGTTCGGCCCTAGCAGGCCGACTACCTCGCCTTGCTCAATGTAGATGGACAGACCGTCCACGACGCGCCGCCGGCGGTAAGTCTTGCTGATTTCCTGGGTCTGGAGTTTCCTCATTCGTGCTTACGGGTTGTGAAAGAATCCGGGGACACTCAGTCAACGGCGTCTGATCAGTGTCTTGACCGGATCCTTTTCGACTCCATTCACGAGCAGCTTATCGTTATTGGCCCAGTAGGTCAACTCGCGGCCCTTGGTGGACCCATGGGCGGTGTCCACCAGCGTGGGATCGCCCTTCACAAGCACGATCTTCTGGTCCGCGGCGTAGTATTCAGCATGCTCGCTGGTGCCGGTGAGCGTGCGGCCGGGTTCGGTGCGCACGACCTCGACTGCGCCATCGGCAAAAGCGCGGTCCAGGGAGGAATCCGATTTGCTGTCGTTGAACCACGCCCGGATCTCCGAGGCTTTCACGTCCATGCCCGGGCGCGTGAGATGGGAGCCGCCGGTATAGTGCGCGAGGCGGTCGGCCTCGGAGTAATCGAGATTCGAGGCCGTGATGCGGATGAACACGGCGGCGGGCTTCGCCTTCGCGGCGCTTGCCGCCGGCCGGTTCTTCTCCTGGTCCAGAAACTGTGTGCGGACATTGCCGTGCGCGGTCAGCCTGCGATTGACGCGATCGATATCGAGAGTGTCGGCCCAGATGCGGTTCGCCCCCTGCCAGGCGATGACGTCTCCCTGGTAGTGGATCTTTTTGTTGCGCTCGGAGGTTGTCATGCGCCCGGCCCGCGCGTTGAGCGGCTCTTCCTGCGACAGCACGGAGGAGGAGGTCCCTTTCTGCTCAGGCACACGCATTGAGACGACGTTTCCTTCCGCGAGCACATCGCCCGACTTCTGGTCGAGCGTGATGCGGTCGGCCGCCGTGGAGCCGCTCGTATCCCAGATCCGGGCGGCTTGTTCGAGCACGATGGTGTCGCGAGTCTCCTCGAGCACGGCGCGGTTCGCACGGGCCTTGCGGTCGCCTTCCTCATACCGGAAGTCGGTCCATTGCTCCAGGCGCGAAAGCTGGCCGGTCTTGGAGTCGAACGCCGCGTGCAGGTCGTTGCTCCAGGTCAACATGGGAGGCGCGGGAGGGCGCTTGTCCTGGGGCGGGCGCGGCAGGGGGTCGGTCCGGGTCGCCGCCTTAGAGGCTCGGAAGGATTCGATCTGGTTGGCCCGCCCGTACTGCATCGAGAGGCGTTCTGCGTCAAGGGTCCGATGGCGCTGTCCCGCGCGGTTCGGCACGAACTCGAGGCGCCCCGGCTCGTGCGTTTCGACCGAGGCCACCTCTCGCCCGCCTTCGCGCATCTTAATTTCTATTACTTCGCTGCGCAGCCGCCGGGTTTCAGGCGGCGGAACGCCCTTACGCGGCAAGGGCACGGATTCCATGGAGCCGCGCCCCATCGCCACGGCCCGCTTGAGCCAACTCTCGCTTTTCGCGGCGTCGAACTCTAGCTCGACGCGATCGGCATCCGCAATTGTGCGCGCGGCATCGGACGTCGAGATCAGGTGAGCATTGTTGTCCCCGAACACCTTCTCGATTTCGCCTTCGGAATTGAAATTCATCAGCAGATGGTCCGCCGCGTATTCGAGCTTACGGTTCGGGTAAACGGCCGACCCTTTGGCTTGTTTGCCTTCGACCTTCCGGATCATACCTTCCTCGAGGGTCACCACTGAATCGGTGGCGTTCAGTTCGGTCCCCTCGCGTGTGAGGTGTGCCCATGACGGGAGCAGCACGACGGAGTCGGCCTCGCGATAGGTGAGTTCGCCGGCTTGAAGCTCCATGGGTTTGGCTTTGGGCCGGGAGCCGCGCCAGTGCAACTCGACCTGGCTCTTCAGAATCAGCTCGCGAAGATTAGGGTCGTAAACGGCGCCCACTGCTTTACCTTCGCCGACGTCCAGGACGAAGGTCGCTTCCCGGTCGGTGGTCGCGCGGCCGGTCTTCACGTCGAAGCTGACGCCCGAGCTGCGGATTGTGAGCAGCCGGCCCTTCGGCGTGCCCTCGACCGGAACGCCCATCGTGATCTCGACTTCGCCGTCCGAGTAGAGGCGCTCGCTGGTCTGGTCAAGCTGCGCGCTGGCGCTGCGAACTTTGTCGAACGCCTTGCCGTCGGGCTTGAACAGACGCATCTCGACGCCTTCGAGTTCGAGCCGGTTAGGTTCGTTCAACTGGCGGAAGTTGTGGGCGCAGACCTGCGCGACGGTGCGGCCGCCCTGGTCCTTGGTGTAGCACCAATCGCTCATGGCAGCGGCGGTGTCGAGCGGAAGGGATTTGGGCGGTATGGGAGCCTGCCGCGACAAAGCAGACCTCTGCCGGTACCACGAAGCTCCGACCGCGCCGAGTATCAGGACAATGGCCAGGAGCAGCAAGACGCGCGTGCTCCGCAACATGTGTTCATTTCAGGATAACGCGGCAGAGCCGCCCGGCGTTTCGCGAATCGCCGTTCAGAGTTCACTTCCGTGGCAGATGACGTGCCAGTAGATCGGAAACCTGATGCAGCACTATGCGCCCGCCGTATTGGCCCTTCTTCCCGAACCCCTTCCGCTTTTCCGGGTTCTCACTGATCCAGACCTGCTTCTGATTCCTCCAGGTATACACCGCTTCAAACGTGGCCTGAACGTTCATCCCTTTGCGCAGGTCCGTGAACAAATGGCTAAAAGCATCATCCCGGACCACCTCCAAGTCTGCTCTGGGCTTGATCTGGTCCGGCAACGCGATGATAACCCCCATCCAAGACGAGCACGCCGGCTTCTGCTCGAAGTCATCTACCCAAAGATCATTGCCGGCTACGCTCGCCCGAACCTTGACCATCTTCCCGACGTACTGCTCGGGGCGCTCAGCCAAATCGCAAAGCGTGGCTCTAACTGCCGGTGCAAGTACGTCGTTGGTCTGGCCACGAACTCCAGCGATCAAAATGAGGGTTAAAGGTAACAGACGCATTATCTCGGCTAACTCGCTCTTCCAATCGAAGCTTAACACCACATCCACTGCATTCGCCTCCGTGTGGACGCCGGCGCTCGACCAACGGAAGCATAACGCCGCCGGGCAATTTGGCCAGACATATAATAGATCCATGGCGGAGATTCAAGTGCCGCTGATTACAAGCTCGCGGCTGACCGCATTGTTAGGCTGCATGTGTATGTGCCTGTCAGCAATGCAATCCCCTGCCTCTCACTCCGGAAAGATACGCGGGGTAGTCTGGAATGACCGAGGCGAGAGGGTCTCCGGAGCGAAGGTACGGGCGGAACCGTTCGGGAGGGTTCTCGCAGGCCTGGTACCTGCTGCGCTAACGGACGGCGATGGGCAGTTCGTGATTGAGCGCCTGCTACTGGAAGAGTACACGGTGAGCGCGGAAAAGGAAGAGGCGAACTACCCAAACACCGCGTCTGAGTTCCATAGCAAAGGAAGACCAGCTCTCCGAGTCAGGTTGACCGCCGCCGCACCGGAGGCAGAGCTATCGATTGTCTTGGGTCCGAAGGCAGCCGTGGTCACGGGAAGCATCAGAGACGCGGGCACCGGCGGCAACGTACCTGCCGCGGTCAGGATGTGGCTTGTCGATGATCCAAACGTCTGGATTGTCCGCGGCGTCGGCCCGAATTACAGGGTACTTATACCATCGAATGTAGCGGTGTGCCTCACGTTCGAGGGGGAGGGATACGAGGAGTGGACACCCGCTAGACCGCTGCGGTTATCTCCGGACCAGGAGATGGTCGTAAACGTCGAGTTTCGTGGCCTCTGGCCTACAATCGATCTCGTATCGAAGCCGTCTAGTCCGGCCGCGGAGATTCTAGGAGCGTCCCGTTCGAAACTCCCATTGGAGATCCGACTGGAGGCCATCAGTCAAGATGACCCGCCAGACACAATGGTCGCGCAAATCCGGATGACGAACACAGGCAGCGAACCGTTCCGGTTGCCGGTAGGCCGCAATCCGGACACCACCATCAAGCCGATGAGTCGCAGCAGACAGGAGTTCTGGTTTTTGTTGAAGGCGCCGTTCGATGGAGAGGTGCTGCGCGGCCAGCCCACCTATTCTTCCGAGGATTTACCTGATTCGCTCCTGACGATTCCGCCAGGTGCGGTCGTTCGAGTGAGATTTCGGGTAGATACCAGCGGAGTCATCAATCAGCGGAAGCGGCGGGGCGCGGCCATGGCTGCGCTTGATGCGATCTGCCTCGACGTTCGGTATGAGGATAATCCGCGGGAATACATCGTGCAGCAGCCCGTTCGGGAAGGCGTATCCGCCAATGGAGTTGCCATGGAACTAAAGCACTGAGCCCCTGAAGGGTATGAATCTACAGCTTTATGCGCGCACGGCGATATTAGTAATGGCGGCTGTGTCTCTAGGCGCAAGAGAACTCAAGAAGGTGTCAAGCGGGGGGATCGTTGTTGTTGTCGCAGATGCGGACGGAGAGTCGGGCCCACCTCGGGTTACGCTGCAACACAGTGGCAACCCAGAGGCGGTCACTATCCAGTTAACCAACCACACGGAGGTCGTCAATGACATTCGGTTTCTTGATTCGCGACGCGTACTTGTTCGAGGCAAGCTGAGCAGACAGGGTATTGACGATGTGCTGACGGTGGTTGATGCTGTCTCGGCGAAAATTGTGGATACAATCTGGGCGCGGGAGGCAGCGTTCTCGCCGGACGGGCGACTTGTGGCCTACAAATTCCGGACACCCGACACAGTACCGGAGGAACTACAAACGGCGCTTGTTGTCTATGACCTCACAGCACCTCCACCCCTGAACACGATTCAGCCTGGGAATTATGCAAATCCATCCGAACGGGGGATTGTCATATATCCGGACGATAACCGTGCTGCTCAAAGATACTGGCTGGTTCTGGACCAGAGCGAAAAGCTCTCCAGCGGCAGACCGGTGCGAAGTTTTGTCTCGCCTATTGGCTGGAGCCAGGATTCGCGGCGTCTGGCAGTCGTTGAGCAACAACTTGGGAAGGAACACATCGTCGCAATCGATATCTCCAGGGGGTTGCGGCAACCGGTCGTAGTATTAGAGCCGATCGCCCGTGAGGTGTTCCTCGAGCCACGGTTTCTCACCTCCTTGCCGCAGGAGTATGCGGACTCATACCCAGCGTTTCGGGAGTTGCGCTTCGATCAGGACGGGCAGAGCATTACGTTTTGGGGTCTTGGGCCCTTTGTTGAGAAGAGCGTTGCGGTGTCTGTGCCAGAGTTGTGGGACGTCCTGAAGGAAGCAATACGCGCGCGTGGTCCCGATCAAGCGGCCGCGCTGGCGATGCTGGGAATGATAGGCGATGCGGAAAGCCGTGCCCTTATTGAGGCGACCTTGAAGGGCAAAGATGGCGCGGCGATCAGCTTCGTCGCGGCCGGATTAACCCCGATTCAATGTGCGCTTTATCTGAATGATCTCGGCAGAGCTGCGCAGGAATCTGAACAGGGTGGCTCTGGGATCAAGGTGCTTGACGCTATCGCCCGTGCGGGCACAACCGGTGCCGCACAGATTCTCCAAAATATTGCAGATAGCGAAAGGTTGCCAGAGTCGGGCGTTGCTTTCGGATTGCTGGAAAAGATGGGGCGCGATGCGCAGCCTTCGCTGGTTAGGCTGGTCACGAGCGGTCGCTCTCCCCTGTGTCGGGAAACCGCAGTGTGGACGCTAATCAGAATGAACTCGGTCGACGCGGTTGCGGCATTTCGATCTGTGCTGCACGATCCGGATGAAAAAGTGCAGATTGCCGCTGCCCAGGGATTAGCGTACTTGGGAGATGCCGAAGGCAAATCGAAGCTGGAGATTGCAGCAGCCAATGCCGCCTCTGGCAGCGCCGGGCAAATTCAGTCTCTTGTCGGCTTGGCCGTATTAGGTCAAACGAACGCGCTGGAGAAGTTGAGAGCCCTGGCCGAGAGCCCCGATGAGGCGATCCGCGGTCGAGTCGTTTGGGGCGTGGTCTGGTCGGGGAACATGGGTATCAAAGACTTTGTGTACCGGTTGGGGCTTGATCGGGTACCGGTGTTCCGCAGCATGATGGCTGAGCGACTATTGGATCCCCGAGACCCCCGCGACATGGCCGTGCTTCGGGAGATGATCACCGCCGGGGACGATATGGCCAAACTCGCCGCAGCTCAGCGCCTCTTAGGAACCAAGCTTACTACCGAGGCCGAGCGAACCGTGGCCAATGGCATCGGGAGCACCAGCGGCCCAGTTAGAGACCTCGCTGTTCAGATCGCGTCAGCTTACGAACCATTGCGGCCTGAGTTGGCAAAGGCGTTGTCGAGTCAGGACCCCACGGTTCAGATTGCGGCCCTCGCCGCAATCGCGGGTCTCCATGATAAAGGACGTATCCATGAGGTTGCGCCGTACTTGTCGAGTGAGTCCAGCGTAGTCTCAGCGGCTGCTGCTCGTACTCTCCACGCACTGGATCCGGACGTAGCCCGACCCATCCTTGAAAGAGGGCTGACGTCGACGAACAGCCACGTTCGCATTCACAGTGCTGCGATGCTTCTGGCCGCTGGCGCGCGCGCTCAGCGTCGGTGAATTTGATACAGTTAGGCCGGTGCTCCGGCAGTAGAGGAGGAACAATGGATCGCCGCGAATTTGTCTGTGCGTTCGCCGGGTTGGCCGCCACTGGCCGTGCGGGGCTTTGCACGGTGCCGGCTCCGCCAGAAGACCAAACTGGGGTACTTGCGGATGTGGATCGAGACGCCGAGATCCTCAGTTTCTCCGGCATGGCGAACGGAGGCACGGCCCTGGTGCTCGGAGTTCGGCAGCAGCAGGATCCGGACGAACTCGAGACGGCGGATCTCATTCATTTTTCGCCGGCGGGTGCGCGGCTCACCTCTGTGCCCGTTCTCGACATGATCGGGTCGGATCTCACTTCCGCTCCCAGACACATCACCTTGGGCAGCAATGGAGCGTTGTGGGCGATTCGGCCCGGGATGAGCGTCGGCGCGGAAGCCGGCGCACGCCTGGGGAACTTCGAACTGGTTCAGCTCGATCCCGGCGAGCCGCTGAAGACCTTCCCGCTAGTGGCTCAGCAGGGGCGGACGCTGGTGGCGGCAATGACGTCCGAACCGGACGTAGTGTGGTGCGCGGTGAGTTCGTCCTCAGGCCCGACCGTGCTGCGATTCCAAGTGTCGTTCCAGGCCGTCCTCTCTCGTGCATCCAACGCGGGCGGGTTCTGCTACCGCTTCTTTCGCGCGGATGCCAACCGCATGGTGGCGGCCTACGATGTACTTACCGAACCAAAGTCTACGTCCTCCGTCGACGTGTTGGACGATCTGCTACAGCCCGTCGCGTCGGCAACCGCCGACGGTTGGATCCAGGATGTGGCGTACACCGCTGCGGTGGGGACCACGCCGGCAAAGTTGTATCTGGCGGCGACGAAGGATATGTGGGGATCAAGCGCGCTGTCTGTGGAGACGCTCGCGTTTCCCGACCTTCGAAGGGTGTCGGTGCAGACCTGGAGCGAGTCTGACAAAAGCGTGCGGGGTTCCGTGCTTTTCGTCAAAGTTAATGATGCCCAGACTTTGGTGCGCATGTCATCAACAACCATGCAGGTGTTGGCCCGCCCGTTGGTAGGGCAGGCGCCGGAGCGGGTGCTTGCCGTGCCGCCTCCGAGCCGAAGAGCCCAGCATGCGTATCCGCTGCGCAGTGGTGGGGATTCCACCGAAGGTGAACGCTGATTCCGGAGGGAACGCGAACGGCATTCCGGGCCGAAGGCGAACACTTCTCGGAGCGCAGCGACGCTGGCTCTTCGATTGTGCAGGAACTGTTCGGC
>JAEZIJ010000046.1 GCA_023436715.1 Acidobacteriota bacterium | reverse complement strand
GGAGATGCAGCGTTCGTACAAGCCCCAGGCGTCTTCACAAAGAGAATCCATAGCTGAAACATAAAGCATCCTTGATGTTTCAGAAAGACTTATTTAAGTGGCATTGGGCGAAACCGCCTGCCCCACTTCTTCTTGCACTGACACTGCAAATAGTATCGGACGGTCTATTTCGACTGGCTCTTGACGCAACGAAAACCGAGATGATTGGTCCCGGTGCTGACCTCACCCTTACCACGGGTACCGACGATGTAACGCGAACAGTACTGTTCGGTGCACAAATACGATCCTCCCCGGTGCACTTTCTTGGGTTGAGCCGGTTCAGCGGGATCGAAAGACGATTCCGGCCCTTTAGGGTTACGAGCTACCTGGCCGCTCGCGGCTAATCGTTGGTAGTAATCGGGACGATACCAGTCGCTGGTCCACTGCCACACGTTGCCGGCCATGTCATACAAGCCGTATCCGTTGGCCGCGTACTGTGCCACCGGCGCGATTCCCGCATAGCCATCTTCGCCGGTGTCCTGGCTGGGAAAATGTCCCTGGTGAGTATTGGCCATCCACTTGCCGTTCGGCCGGAACGAGTCACCCCACACAAACGGCTCCCCTGCAAGACCGCCGCGTGCCGCGAACTCCCATTCCGCTTCAGTGGGTAATCGCTTCCCGGCCCATTTTGCATAGGCCTCCGCGTCGGGATAGGCAATGTGAACTGCCGGGTAGTTGTCCTTTCCCTCGATATCGCTGTCAGGTCCGAGCGGATGCCGCCAGTTTGCACCCCGCACATAGCTCCACCACCGGAAGTGGTTATTCAGAGGAACCGGATGATCCGGCGGTGAAAATACAACCGATCCCGCCACAAGATTCTCGGGAGGTGCACCGGGAAAGTCCTCCGCCCGTGGTTTGCGCTCCGCAATTGTCACGTAATCCGTGGCTTTTGCGAATTCGGCAAACTCGACGTTGGTCACGTCGGTCTTGTCCATGAAGAAGCCATCGACGTAGACGCGATGGACCGGCCTCGCGTCCGCCGTGGCCTTCATGCCAACTTCATCCATGCCGGGCGGATCAGCGGCCCCCATCGAGAACTCACCGCCGGGAATCCATACCATGCCTTCGGGAGGCGGGCCGGGAGCGGGTGAGGTATTGGGTTTCGTCGAAGCGAACACCGGCCTGGCATGATGATCCCAGGAAAAGAAGGTCCACGCCGCTGCGGCCGCCAGCACGGCGGCGGCGCCCAGCTTGGAAGTGCTCATGGTATCCCCTCTCCCACGTACACTGAGCACACACCATTTATTAATAAATTGTAATATGGGATCAACGGGCTGGGCAAACTGAGGGATGCGAACCGTTGTAACCCCATACTCCGCGGATTGTGTGCCTGCCGTTGGGGATTTCAATCGCAGGATGGCGGAACATGGATACTCCGAGTTTCGCTTTCCCGAAAGTCCCGTCCCGGACTGGCTTCCCAGGGGCGCGGACTCCCGCCTGTTTCAGGAGCCGTTCCTCGTCCTCGAAGAGTGCGCCGTGCGCGGTGGATTCATCCTGAAGCACCAGGATTTCTCAGTCCAAGGGAAAGTCGTTCCGCTGGCGCACTACCGTCTGCCGGTGTCGGAAGGCACCTGGAACCGCGCATACACCGGGGTCGCGGTCCAGATGCTTCGGGCGGCGTTGGCCGCCGGACCGCTGCTGTTCGCCCTCGGAATGGGCGGCACGGACCGGGCGCTGCCGAAGATGCTGGGCGCCATGGGGTGGCGGCTGCGTCCGGTGCCGTTCTACTTCAAGGTACTGAATGCCGGGCGGTTTCTGGGGGAAATTCGGGCGCTTCGCGGGTCGCCGGGCCGGCGCTTTCTGGCGGAATCGGCTCGGGCCACCGGGGCTGGCTGGCTGGCAGTTCGCATCGCGCAGCGGCTGGCATCCGCGGGCGGCCGCGGGGCCAAGGGTGACGCGGAGCCGTTCCAGGAGTTCTCCGGCTGGGCGGACGAACTCTGGGAGGAAGCTCACCGGCATTACGCGATGCTTGCCGTCCGCGACAGCCGCGTTCTCAACCTGCTCTACCCGCCTGCGAACGAGCGCTTTCTGCGGCTGAAAGTTAGCGTTGCGGGCAAGGTGGCGGGCTGGGCGGTGGCGATTGACACGCCCATGCGCGATCACCGGCAGTTCGGATGCCTGCGGGTGGGCACGATTGCCGATTGTCTCGCCGCGCCGGAAGACGCGGTGCGCGTAACAGCAGCGGCGGCGGAATATCTGGGCGCTCGCGGCTGCGATCTGATCGTTTCGAACCAGGCGCACAGAGCCTGGGTGAACGCTCTGAGAGCGTGTGGCTTTCTACGCGGGCCGTCGAACTACGTGTTCGCGGCCTCGAAGCAGCTTGCGGGGATGCTGGAGCCGTTCGAGGTGAATTTCTGGGGAATTCACCTCAACCGGGGCGACGGCGACGGCCCGATCCATCTTTGATTCGGTCCGAAGCGGTCTTCCGGCGGCACAGGGGGGGAGATGCGGAAATGCGTGGCAATCATGTATCACGACGTGTTTGAAGATGAGTCGCCTCGCCCGAGCGGATTCGCGGGAGCGGGAGCGGATCTCTACAAGCTGGCCGCGAGCGACTTCGCAGCTCAGCTCGCAGCTATCCGGCGCGTCGCTGGGGAACTCGGGGTGGGGCGGGTGGACGAAGCTCCAAGGTCGAACGGCCGCGCGCCGCTCTATCTCACGTTCGACGATGGAGGCGAGAGCGCGTCCACGCTGATCGCGGGAGCGCTCGAACGCCATGGTTGGCGGGGACATTTCTTCGTCACCACCGACTACATCGGAAAGCCCGGCTTCCTCACCGGGGAGCAGATCAGGGATCTTCGCGCGCGCGGACACGTCATAGGGAGCCATTCGTGTTCGCATCCGCCGCGAATGTCGCACTGCACCTGGGACCGGCTCCTGCGGGAATGGACCGGGAGCGTGAGGGTGCTTTCCGGGATTCTTGATGAGCCCGTGAGGACGGCCTCGGTTCCGGGCGGATACTACTCGCGCGAAGTGGCGGAGGCGGCGGCCCAGGCCGGAATCCGTTTCCTCTTCACTTCCGAGCCGACCATGCGGCCGCACACGGTGCGGGATTGCCTGGTGCTCGGCCGCTACTTCGTTCAGAGGGGCATGCCGCCATCGGTAGCGGCGGGTTTCGCCGCGGCGCGAGCGGGTGTACGGTGGAAGCAGGCACTGCTGTGGAAAGCGAAGAAGGCGGCCAAGGCAGCCGGGGGGGAATTCTACTTGCGGGCGCGATCGGTGCTGCTTGCAAGGAACGGGCGGCAGGGCGCATGTTAAAATTGCTGCTTACGCCAACCGAGGATTTCCCAATGAGAATGTTGATTCCATTATCTTTTATGCTGGCTGCGAGTGCCTGGGCACAGGCTTCGGCGCCGCCCCCCGAACAAAGAGTCAAGATGGAGGCGGCAGCGAAGGCGGCGCTCGACAAGGCGAAGCAACAACCGGAGGCGCCGCAGGCGACCGCGCCGGTGGACGGCAAACAGTCAGTCCCGGTGGCTCAGATGGTAAGCCTGCTGGCAATGCCACCGGACAAGGTGATTGCCACGATTGATGGCAACGCGGTTACCGCCGGCGATCTCCAAGTCCTTTTGCGGACTATGCCGCCGCAACAGCAGCAGCAGGTGCTGAGCAACCGGCGCCAGTTCCTGGAGCAGTACGGGGTCATGAAGCGGCTCTCCGCCGAAGCCGAGAAGAATAAACTGGACCAGCAGTCTCCGTGGAAGGAAACGCTCGCAAACATGCGTATGCAGGTGCTTTTGCAGGCGGAAATCAACCAGAAGATCGCGGAGATACAGATTTCGCCCGAAGAGCAGCAGAAGTTCTATCAGGCGAATAAGGACCGCTTTGTTCAGGCGAAGGTAAAAGCGATCTATATTCGTTTCAGCAGCGACGCCGTCTCGAAGGCCGACGATAAGGGGAACAGGATCCTGACCGAGGACGAAGCCAAGGCGAAGGCCGAAAGCCTGGTCAAGCAAATCCGGGGCGGCGCGGATTTTGTGAAGTTGGTGAAGGAACACTCCAGCGACGCGGCTTCCGTCGCGAAAGACGGCGATTTCGGCACCGTCGGCAAGGCCGATCAGATTCCGGTCGCGATCAAGACGGCAATCTTCGCCGCGAAGGCCGGGGACGTGACCGAACCGGTGCGCCAACCGAACGGCTACTACCTGTTCCGTATCGAGGAATTGGGTCCGCAACCGTTCGAGCAGGTGCGGGACAACGTTGCTAACGAGATCAAGAACAAACGGTTCCAGGAATGGCTCAACTCGGTGCAGAAAAGCGTCGATATCAAGGAAGAAGCCATGGAAATGACGATGGAGGTCCAGAATCCGTCGTCACCTGCAAAGGCGCCGGAGAAGAAGTAGTCCGGCTGCTGGGGGCGGCAATGCGGCTGGCGCCCGACTTGGACGGGCGCCGGATCAGAGTCCGGTTCGCGCCGGACCTGCGGGCATGCCGCGGGCGGCTTCTCTCGGGCGGCACACGCGGCGAGGAAGTCCATGCGGGCTCCTTTCTTCGCCGCCGCGAGATTGTGCTGAACTCGGAACTGCTGGAACAGCCCTCGGAACTGGGCAGGATCTTCCTCCACGAGCTTTTTCATTTTGCATGGCCGCGGGCGGGCAATGCGGCACGCCGGTCCTGGCAGGACCTGCTCGCGGCGGAAATTTCGCGGCATGCGCGCGGCGAACTGGGCTGGTCGGCCGAAGACCGCAAGCTGCGGCTGACCCGAGCCGACTGTGTCGACGGGACACGGCAATGGCGGGAATATGCATGCGAAAGCTTCTGCGATTCGGCCGCCTGGCTGCTCGGGGGTGTGGGGCAGCATGACGAGTTCACGCTTGCCGCACGGTACAGGGACGCACGGCGGCGCTGGTTCCTGGCGACCCTGGGCGACAGGGCACTCCGGGTATAGGTTCGCCCGTGGCCGGCGTTCAATCGCTGGATTCGAAAGACCCTGCCGCCGCCCGCACTCGCTGTTTCCGGCTTTCGGCGAGTTGATTCACCCAGCCCACGATCGTCTCCTCGTCGCAGTGCGCCGCGAGATCGTCCCAGTTCGCGTACCGGCGCAAAGCGTTTTGTTGCCCGTTGCACTCCCCATAGCTGCCGCCGCAGGATGGGCAGCCCGTCGCAAAATCACGCACTCAAGACCCCCGGCCCAAGTTTGTATTTGGCCATGCAACTACCCTAAGCAAGTTGACAGCCGATTCTCAGGGCACGCCAAATTTGAGCGCGTTAACAGACGGGCGCCGGAATCAGGGAAGAAATTTCCCTGCCCGCGTCAGTGGCGCCCGAGGGGGACTGCGATGTCGAGGATCACTCTCGTCCGCTCGTTATAAATCACGGCCTGCCCGCCGATCATCCCGCGGCAGTACCCGGGATCGAGAAGGGGCAGCCGCCGCTCCACTTCCACGGGGAACGGCACCATCTTCTTTTCCCAGCCCGGAGGCAGCCGCCCTCCGCGGGCTAGTTTCTTTTCCAGGCCCGGCGGCAGCCCGCCCGGCCGGCCGTAATAATAGCGCTCGATCTCACGAACGTCTTCCACACGGAAGCGCGCGTACGCTTCGTGCTTGCCTTTCCCCCGATGCCCTTTGTGCTTGGCTCCCAAGGAAGCCGTCACCATCAGCACGCAAACCAGAATCAGAATGAACCGTCGCATAACGTCCTCGTACCAGGAAGTTTCTTCACGTACTATGCCTTTTTTTCGTAGTTAAGGCGCAAAAACGCTCACAAAACCGTTTGAAGCCGTGCTTTGATGCAATCAGAGTTCCAGAATTCGAGGCTTACCGTCAACCGCGGAACGGAACAACTGCCCAACTTGTGCGTCTATCAGGGTACCGATGCCGAATCTCCTCCTCGATCTGCGCTACGCCTTTCGCTCTCTCAGGAAGTCGCCCGGTTTCACCGCCGTCGCCGTGCTGACGCTGGCGCTGGGCGTAGGAGCCAACACAGCCGTGTTCAGCCTCATCAACGCGGTTCTGCTGCGCCCGCTGCCATATGCCGAGCCCGGCCAGTTGGTTCTGGCTTGGGAAACTGCGCCCTTCTTCGGCCTCCGTGACAGTCCGGTGGCCCCGGCCAACTACGCCGACTGGAAGGCCCGGAGCAAGTCGTTCGAGGAAATGGGGGCGCTCGAGGAGCACTCGTACCCGTTGACCGGCGAAGGGAGCCCGGAAGTGGTCCGGGGCACGCAGGTGACCGCCAGCCTGCTTCGTGCGCTGCGAGTCCGTCCCGCGCTTGGCCGTTTGTTCCGCGATGACGAGGACCAGCCGGGAGCGCCCAGAGCCGTGCTTCTCAGCGACGGCTTCTGGCGCCGCCGTTACGCCGCGGATCCCAACATCGTCGGAAGGACGATCAGGCTCAGCGACGAGCAGCACACAATCGTCGGTGTGCTGCCGGCGGGCGTCGAGCCGCCCGGACACTATCGCGGCGCGCCCGGCGAGATCTGGACAACCATGGGGAGCGGATACTCCGCCAAGGAACTGGCAGCCCGCGGTCGCCACAACTGGATGGTAGTGGCACGGTTGCGCTCCGGCGTGCCGCTTTCGCAGGCCAACGCGGAGATGCAGGCCATCGGAGCAAGCCTCGCGCGCGAGTATCCCGATACCAACGAGAAAGTGGGAGCCTTCGTCGCGCCGATGCGCGAACACTTCGTCACATCACAGCGGCGTGTGCTTTTCCTGTTGCTAGGGACCGTGGCATTCGTCCTTCTGATTGCCTGTTCGAACGTGGCCAACCTGCTGCTGTCGCGAGCCGCGAGCCGGAGCAAAGAAGTTGCGGTGCGAGCGGCGATGGGCGCGGGAACCTGGCAGCTTGCGCGGCAGTTTCTCTGCGAGAGCCTGGTGTTGTGCGCCGCGGGAAGCGTTCTCGGCCTGCTGGTGGCGACCCCGGCGTTCCGTTTCCTCGCGCACCTCGCCCCGGCCAGCATGAGCAGCCTCAACGTGCTCTCCGTGGATGGACGTGTGCTCTCCTTCACGCTCGCGATCTCGGTGGCGACGGCGGCGGCGTTCAGCCTCGTCCCGCTGTTGCAGGTCCGCCGGCTGGATATCAACCACTCGCTCAAGGAGAGCGCCCGGACGCTGGCCGCCGCTTCAGGAAGCCGGCGGATGCGCGCGCCGCTCATCTGGTCCGAAGTGGCGCTCGCGTTCGTGCTGTTGATCGGCGCCGCGCTGCTGATGCAGACGTTTGCGCGGCTACGCGGCGTGGACATGGGCTGCCGCACGAAGAATGTCCTCACCCTGCGGATGCTGCCCTCCGAGGCGCTCCGCGCGCCCGGGCGCATGGTGGCCTGGCAACGCGAAATCGTGCGGCGGGTCAGCGCCATTCCGGGCGTGGTCTCGGCGGGCTTCACCAACCATATACCACTTGTCGTGAAAGGCGACATCTCGGGTATCGGGGCCGAGGGCCACGACGAGAAGGAGCGGTTCCAGTGCAATCACCGCGTGATCGGCCCAGGATACCTTCGGACGATGGGCATTCCGCTGCGCCGCGGGCGCGATATCGACGAGCGCGATATCGAGGGCGCGCCACCGGTGGTCCTGATCAACGAGACGCTCGCGCGCACGCTCTGGCCCGGCCAGGATCCGATCGGCCGCCGGCTGATCCTTGGGGCGAGTGATCAGGTACAGGTCGTAGGTGTGACCGGCGACATTCACCAGTCCGGATTGGATATAGCGCCCAAGCCCGAGTTCTACATGTCCGCGTATCAGAGCGGCGCCGCCGCTTCGTCGCTCGCGGTCCACGCGAACGTCGATGCCGCCAGCCTGGCCCCGGCAGTGCGGAAGGCGATCTGGGCGGTAGATCCCGACCAGCCCGTCACGGAACTCGCCACCATGGAAGAGATTCTGGACAAGGAGGTCTTCCAGCGGCGGTTGCAGACCACGTTGCTCGGAGTGTTCGCCGGCCTGGCGCTCGTGCTGGCGGCGATTGGCCTGTATGGCGTGCTGGCGTACCTCGTGGGCCAGCAAGTCCCCGAGATCGGCGTGCGCATGGCGCTGGGCGCAGCGCCTTCGGATATCGCCCGCCGCGTGATCGGCCACGGCCTCAGGCTTACGCTGATCGGCCTCGCATTCGGAGTAGCTGGCGCGCTGGCTATCTCGCGCGTGCTGACGAGCGTGCTGTTCGGCGTGAAGGCTACCGACCCGGCGACCTACGCTATGGTTGGTGCGGTGCTGCTTGTTACCGCCGGGATAGCGAGCTACCTGCCTGCGCGACGGGCCATGCGGGTCGATCCGATTGCGGCGTTGCGCGAGCGGTAGGGATTTCAGTTGAGCCTGCTTCAGGGCAGACCGCGACCGGGCTGTTGTGGCTTGCGTGCCGTAGCCTGGTTACGCAGTCCTGACGATGAGCCTTGTCCGTTAGCGAGGCTGCTCCGGAGAGTTTCGAGGGTGCTGCTCTGGGGGTGAGCTGACGACCCGCAGCCGGCCGCCGGGCTCCGTGAGAGAAGAATCCCCTGCGCAGGGTCATCCTACGGCAGCGGCATTTTTCGGCCGGAACCGCAGTTTCTCGCACTGTTTGGGCACCGATCTGACACGGCAAGTTCGAGGTTGCGGCGCTACACTGTTCTACGAGAGTGCATTGATACGATGACAAGCGCAAACCAACATGTCGGCATAAGGGCGTTTGCTTGTGTTTTTCTCGTGTTCTTTGCGTGTGTGCGCAGAGTTGATTCACAGACTCCGCCAAGACTCGCGATTGACGCCACGCGCCCCATCGTTTACGTCGAGTTTGATCATGCAGGTCCCCGTGAGCCGGTTGAGGAGGGGGAACCTAATCGAGGGCTTTGGCTAAGGCTAGTCAATAACTCCGTCGTACCGATCAACGTACGAGCAAACGGAACGATGACAGACCCTGAAATGACGATATTGCCAGATGTGATTACGCCTAGGATGGTTCCTATTACGAAAAACGGACTTCCCCGCCAGAAGATGCCAAGGGGGTATTGGTCCAGCGTCGCGACACGCATAACAATCGGTCCCGGAGATTCGCTGATGTTCAGTGTGCCGGAAAATCACGTAGCCCCGTCCTGGTACATGGAAGTTCCATTTGAATTCGACCTTCCCGCTGTGAAACGAGGAGTTCAGCCTACCTGCCTTGCACCGTTCACATGGGAGGACATCCCATCCGAGGCGAGGCCTCCCGAACTTGGCGAACCTCCCGAACTTCCCGCTCTTGTTCCCGATCTCAAGCTTCCGAATTTTCTCGTTCCAGATCGGCGTAAGGAGCCGCACTCATAAGTTGATTCTGAAAGTGGCCGCGAAGTCGCGATACCGGAGAATAAGGTTAGCCCACGAGCGGCGCCGCCAGCGTAGCCCGTGGGGCGGTACAATCCGAGCGAATGCAGCGGCAGCTAAATGGCTTCCTACTCACTTGCGTGGTGCTTTTGATTCCTGACCTGATACGCGGCCAAACACCCACTGATTCGACGGTCCATAGCTGTGACAAACTCTCGCTGGGACGTCCCGGCGATGGCGTCGCGTATAGAGGGGCGGTTCGGAACTCAGACTATCGGTTTTCCGCCACGATTCCTAACGGTTTAGTAGGTTGGGGCGCGGCGACGGGTGCGCCATTCCACGGATTCACCATCTACCCAGGCATTGCATCAGAAGGGACCAGTTGTATTGTGTTTGAGATCGGCCTTCACGTTGATCTCGGGGAAAGAGACGTGGCCCCGGGGCGAGAAAATCCGCACGCGGAAAAAGTGCGGGTCGGTAACCGAATTGGTTACCGGACTTCGACTGTAGGTCTGGTGAACGGGACGAGGATTGAGAATGTGACCGTCAGGCTGGCGCTGGCTCACGACGGGTCGATTGATGACGTTGAATTCACGCTGGTCGTTCCTGCCCCGGAGAGCCAAGAGGGGAACGCTATCTTCCGGCACTTTCTGGCGTCCTTCCGCTTCTGGTGATCGCAACCGGGAAGCTAAGGAACGTGAAGTCTTATTGCCGTAGATCGACCCTCCGGGCACCAGTCAGACGGCCAAATGGCGGCAACAGCGTTTTGCGGCCGGAACCCGCGACTTCTCCTGGACGCTGCACGGCCAAGTGAACCGTAACGCCGCACTATCGAAAGTACGCTGTCCAAAGCGCAATGGCCAGTCTGCCGAAACGAGGGTGGGACGAGGAGTGAAACGGCTACGCGGCTCGAAACAGCAACAGATCCAGGCTGAGCGTCACTCGCATCGCTTCGGCGGGCTGTGATCGCATCGGCCGATAGATTGAAAGCAAGACGTCGTGAACTGCGGCAGCATCAAGGTCCGCCGCGGTGGTGACGCGGCGCTGATCGACGAGCGTGAAGTCGTGCGCGAATGTCTCGACAGTTCGAGCCACGCGATCGCGGCCCGCGCCGCGCAACTCGACGAGATCATCAGGCGCAGGAAGGGCGACGAGGAAGCGTCCGTCCTCGCGCAGGACACGCCGGAACTCGCTCGGATTCATCCGTGCCGTGATTGACAAGACGATCGAGAACGAGCGGTCAGCGTACGGCAGGAAGCGATCGGCATTGGCCACGATCCACTCGCATCCGGGGTAGCGCCGCGCCGCTGCATCAATGGCCGGAACCGAGATGTCGACGCCATGCGCACCAAAGCCCATCTGGCGAGCGAGGGTCCCAAGGTAGAAACCGTCGCCGCAGCCGACATCGAGAACGATGTCGCTCGAGGATGCGGCTATGATCTCCGCGATCCCGTGCAGCAGCGGTCCGGTCGCGCCGCGATCGTGCAATCGCCGTCGCGCTGCCACAGCGGCAACCGTGTCGCCCGGCTGGTTTGATCGCCGCTCCTGCGGCTGGAGCAGGTTGATGTATCCGCTACGCGCGACATCGAACGAATGTCCACGCGCACAAAGCAGCCGTCGGTCCTGGCGCACCAGCGCCGTGCGGCAATTGCGGACGGGGCAGAGGAGCATGCGTCGAGTGTAGCGGACTAATCGATCACCGCTGGCCAACAGCACCGCAGCCAGGGTCTCTCGATGACGCGAACGCCGCGCGTGGCGGCACCGGGCGTGGCGGCCACCCTACTCGCACGGACGTGAACGCGGCAACCTTTATCGGCACGCCTTCAAGTGTCTCAAAGATGCGCCTGCCTCGCTCGCCCCTGGGCTAGACTAAGCATCGGCGTGCTGAAGTGCCAGGGTTTGGGAGTAGCCTTCTTGTCTCCCGGTACCGGAGAATCAGGCCAGCCCTCCACCGATCTGCCCCAGTTTCCGAAATCGGCATTCTCGACCACCATGCTGCACTCGGTTCGCCTGGACTATAATTGACCCGAAATGCGACGGGTTGCGGCACTAAGGTCGATATGCCTTGCGTGCGTGTTCTGCGGACCAGCCATCGCGGTGGAAACCTGCCGTGATATCGCGAGTGTGGACTTCCGAAATCGCGCGATCTGGGCAGCACCCGATCACTGGAAAAGCGAGTACGGGTCAGAATTCAATGGACCGGCGCCTGGCGGTCCTCTTCGTCTGCGTAATGGTGTATTCCGGGAATGGGATCGGGTCAACAACGTAGTGGACTGGGAGACTACCATTGAGAAGGACATCTTGTTGCATCCTGCCGGATCCAACGGTGTCCGCATCTTGGTGCTGGGAAGGGATCACAGAAGCGGTACGGGTTCCTTCACCTACATTTTCGGATTCCAGTGCAGTTCCAGCACTGTGAAGAAGATCTTCGAGGCCTCCGGAGAAGGCGTCAAGTTTGGTCGAGCCACCGACAAGGGCATAGAGATAACGGTTGGAATTTGGAGCAAAGATGACCCCCATGCCGGCCCTTCAACAGAAGTACAACTCCGATATCTCTGGTCCCCAGCACTGAAGCGTTTCGTCCGGGAGCCTTCCAAAGCCACAATACCCTGGTTGCCGTGAAGGGAGCAGGACTGGCGCATGCATGCTGGGGCCGTGTTCGCTCCGCCCTGAGGCCAGCCGGACACCGGCCCAGCGGTCGGTTCCGAAATCAGCGTTTTCTGTTCGAGAGCTTAAAATGATTCTGATCCCAATCGTCATCACGTTGACTGCAGGGCAAGCCTTGCGAGCCGCCCAAGCCGACAGGCCCGCAACACAGCCGGACGTTGTCAGGACAGTCGTAAACACCCTGCCTGAAAGAACGAACTTCAAAGCACTCACGTACCGGGACAAGATCTATGCATTCAAATACGGTCCCGATCACGACATCGCAACACCTGAGGACTATCTGAAAGGAGGCAGCGTATACGTTTACGACACGTCCTCCGGCAAATGGCAGGCGAGGGCGAAGATGCCGGTGAGCAAGGCTACTTACAGTCTCGTCGCGGTTAACAACAAATTCTATGTGATCGGCGGCTTTACCGCCAAAGACACTCCAAGCAACTCCGTTGAGGAATATGATCCCGCCATCGACACATGGACCACTAAACGCAACATGCCTACCGCCAGATGCAGAATCGGAATTGGCTTGATGCGAAGCCAGATCGAATCCCGGTCAGATAAGATTACATCCAGCGACTCACGACCTTTGTCGTTGTGATATTTCACGTCCTTGATGCCCATCGCATCCACCTCGTACACCGGGGCGTCACCGACCTTCAGAACTACCCTGACGTCTCTTACAACAGGAGCAATAGCGAAAGACAGATGAACGTGCGCGTCAGCCGCCTCGTAAACCGAGTCGTTGTACGTCCAGGCGACGCCTGGGTCAAGATGGGACGGGATCATCTCGAAGAAGTTCAGCAGATCGTATTCGCCGACGGACAGGATCTTCTCCATTCCTTGCGACTTTACACCATCGGAGACAAAAAGGGACGTGAAAAGCCTTCAAAACGCGAAGTGAGGTTGGGTGCAGTACGGACAGCCTCGTCCGTGGCATGGAGGAGGGCTAGCCGCGCCCTCTCGTCGCGCTCGGCAACTGATCTGATGGTGCCGCCGAGCGCGACCAGAGAGCGGAAGCGGCCGGAATCGGGGTGCTCGCCCTATTGCAGAACCGTACTTACTTCTTCGAGCGCTGCGAAGCACTCGCGCAGCCAGCTGCGGCAGTAGCGGCGTTCGGTGAAACCGAAATTCGCGTTCTGCCCTTCGGCGAAAGCGGAAAAGGCGATGCTCGCGCGGTCCACCGATTGGTAAACCGAGCCATCCAGGGCCGGAAGGGTGATTTCGCGGGCTCCCGCCGCGACCAGGTCCTTGCGCACGTTGGATTGCTCGTAGACTTCGAACTTGCCTGCGACGCCGTAGTTCTTGACAATGATGTAGTTGACGTCGCGGCCCAGCGCGCCGAAGCATTCCTTCAGATGGCCTACGCTGTCGACGGCGCCGCCGAGCACGTAAATCACCGTGATCCCGAGGCGCGACGCTTCGGCCTCTTCCATGGCCCCGCCGCGATGGAGCCAGTTCTTGACCTCGTCGCCCGAACGGGCCCCGAGGTCGACCAGCGCCACTCGCTTGCCGCCGGGCTCCATCAGGTAATCAAGCACCGGCGCAATGCTGGCGGCGCTCGCCACATCCACAGCCTCGGTCTCGTCGGGATGGAATCGCAACAACTGGCCCGTTGTGCCTTCGGCATCGAAAGCACGGAAGCTGGCATTGCGGGCGTTCAGAAAATCCGCGATGACACGGGCAGCGGTGGTTTTTCCGACCCCTCCTTTTTCTCCATGTGTAAGAATCAGACGCGGTTTTTCGGATAACGTCTTCTTTTCGCTTGCAGTTGCGGTGCTCATTTGTATTAGAGTTCCTCGATTCGGGAGAATGGATGACGGTTGGCCCGGCGCGCATTCCCTGCACGCTGGTCATGTAAAAGCTTGTGACGCACGGACGGAGTCAGCAACGCCACGAGCCGGATGGCGGCGGGCACCCATTCGGGCGCCCGGTTGACGCCGGACGTCCAGGCCTCCACCTCATCCTGCGAAACGCATGCTACCCTGGCGAACTCGTCCGCAGACACCCCAGCCGCACGCAATTCGGCACGCAGCGCGGCGGCTGCTTCGGCGCTGGCCCGCGGTCGCGGACCAGCCGCACTTCGGGACCGTAGCGCCGAAATGCGGGATTCTACGGCATCGAGCATTTCCAAGGTCGTCAATGATGCTGCACACCTCTTTCCTGAACCCGGGGGGTGTTCCGAAGGCCTAATTTGCAGTTGGACCTCTGGATATCGTATCGCAGAAAAGGCCGCTGTGGATGAACCTCGCCCGCAATCACCACACCCTGCGCTTCGCCTCTCCAGCCGCCTCAAACGGCCCCGCGGCCGGCCGCGCCGCCTGCCTTTTCTGTCCGAAGTAGTCCGTATCAATCACCACAGGCGAGCCGTCCGCGTTCTCGTACGCGAGACCCGGGACTTTCGCCTTCCCCAGTAACCCGGTGTTCACGAGCCTCGTCGCAGCTTTCTGTAAGTCTGCACCTAAGTCCAGGACAAGATACACACGCTCCCCTTCCTCAACAACCTCGATCTTGGGTTGCGCTCCGGGCAGGTTGAGCGCAGGCTCCTCCTTGGAATAGGCACGCGCCCGATTGAGGTACACATTGCCCCCTGTCTGAAGCGGATACTCGCGGTGGTTATAGACCCATAAGCCGAAGCCACCGTCGCGCAGCGGGTTGGGATCCTCCGCGGCGCCGTTCCCTACAAAGATGTTGTTGTAGAAGCGGTCGTCGCCTCCCGCTATGCTGTCGAGGCCGGCGATCGCCGTCGAGTGCGTTTTATGGTACGGCGTGGAACGGGTAGGCTCGGGACGGCTCACAATCCTCCCCGTAATCAGGTTGTGGATGTAGGCGCCTCCCTCGGACATGTCGCTCAAGCTCAACCGGGAGAGGAACAGGTTGTTGTCCACCAGAAACGGCCCGTGATCCACCTCGACGAATAGATCGTCGGTGCTGTTGCCGTACAGGAGGTTGCCTGTAATTCGAGTGCCCTGCGCCATCCAGTCCATCCACAACCCCCGGCCGGCGTTGTGGATGCGATTGTTCCCGACCACAACGTCGATCGCACCGTGCAACTTGATGCCGGCCATCTCCGCGCCGGTGAATTGCCGCTTCGTCCAGATGTTGTAGATGTGGTTATTCGAGATCCGGCTGTACACGGCGCCGAGGCTGCCGACCACGCCTGCCTGCTCGCAGTTGAAAATCACATTGTTCCGCACGACGTGGGAACCGATCTTCTCACGCGACCACCCGGCCTCCAGCGCACGCACAATGACTTCGTTGTAATGAGTCGCGCCGTCTTTCCGCGGGTCTTTGATCCACACATTGTGGCCGGTCTTGCGATCCTTGCCCAGGCTGATGCCCACGCACTTCGAGTCGCTGATCACGTTGTTCTCGATGATCCAGCCTTTGCTCCAGTGTGTTCCGATGAGCCCGATCTGCTCGGCGGTCGGCGCGGCCCACTGCGTCGCCGCATGGCTCATGTGGAAGCCGCGGACGGTGATGTAGTCGCGGCCGGGCTGGTCGGGATAGAAGCAGGCATCGCGAACGTTGATCTCCACCAGTTCCTCGTTAGGGTTTTTGCCGTGGAAATTCGCACAGATGTAAGTATTCTTCTCGTCGCTTTCAGCAAACCAGGTGTACGTGGAACCCTCGGCATCGATTGCGCCCGCGGAGGGCTGCGGGTTCAGAACGCGCTCGATGGTGTGGGATTCCCAGAGGGATTTCCCGTTCAGATAGACCTCGCCGGTGTGATGAGGCCTGCCCTTGTCAGTGAACCAGTCCCCGGCGATCAAGTCTTTGTAGGGATTGTAGCCGCCGAAAAACGAATTCGGCAGCGTAGCCTTCCACACGTCGCCCATGAACGGCTTCCAGTCGCGGATCGCCTCCGATCCCTTGATGAACACCGTCTCGCCCGGGGCCGCCTGGTAGACGATTCGCCTGGCGTCGGACTCACCGCCTCGAGGCGGAGTCACGCGCTCGCGGTACGTGCCCGCGTGTACCGTGATCGCGTCGCCGGGTTGCGCGAGGCGCGCCGCGGCTGAAATGGTCCTGAGCTGCCTCGAGGACGAGCCGTCGCCGCTGTCGTCCCCCTTGACCGAAACGTGGAATTCCGTCGCGAAGCCCGCTTGGGTCATCAGGGTGAGCAGAAGCGGCACGATGAGGCGGTGAATCTTTCCGCGGCTTTCCTTCATAACGGACCAGCATACATCCGAGCCGGTTGTCACCGTGGGCTGCGTGACTGATTTGAGAGAATGGTTTCAAGCGGAGTCCGTGCGGCAATGGAACTCAGAGGCATCTGGGGAGCGCTGCTGGGAGCGATCACGGCGGCGCCGCTGATTGCGATCTTCTATCTGGGGCACGCAATTGCGTCGCTCCCATTTGTGCCGTTCGACATCTTCGATTGGATGGCGCGCAGCCTTCCGGGGGGCGTCCTTACCTTCGGAATCGATTCGCTTGTGAAAGTCATCCGCGGATTGAGCCTCGGAGACACGGCATCCGTGTCGAAGTCCGCCGAGCACGCCATGGCGATCGTCGGCTGCGTTCTCACCGCCGCGGTTGCCGGGGCGATCTTCTTTGCGCTGCGGCCGCGCGGCGAGAGGAGCGCGCTTGCCGGTACAATCCTCGGCGCGGTTTTAGGCGTCCCGCTCGGATTGCTCAGTGCAAAGATGAACGCCACGGCTGGCGCGACCGTCGCAATGGGCTTCATCTGGGTGGTTTTGGCGTTCGCCTCATGGGGCGTTTGCCTGGAATGGCTTCGCTGGCGGCTTTCCATCGCGGGCGAACTCCCTACTCGAGAACCAATCGAAGCCGGCGAGCGGATCGACCGGCGGCGGATGATTGTGCGCGTGATCGGAGCCTCTGCCGCCGTTACGGCCGCCGGCGTCGCGGCCGGCACAATTGCCGGCTTCGATCGAAGCAAGCGGCTCTCAACTTCGGCAAAGCGCTGGTCTGAGACGCACGCACTGCCGAATGCGGCCGCTACCGTGAAACCGGTCCCCGGGACTCGCCCTGAACTCACGCCGCTTGAGCGGCATTACCGGATCGATATCGATTCCATGCCGATGATGATCGACGCGAAGAACTGGGCACTGCGCATTTCCGGCTTGGTCGAGAAGCCGCTCGAATTGACTTTGCAGGACATCCGCGGCAGATACGAACCGATGCACCAGTTCGTGACACTCTCATGCATTTCAAATCCGGTCGGCGGCGATCTGGTCGGCACCACGCGCTGGACCGGCGCGAGCATGCAACGCGTTCTGCCCGACCTCGGCTTGCGGCGGAGTGCCACTCATCTGAAGATGAGCTCCGCCGATGGCTTTTACGAAGTGCTCCCGCTAGCTACGATCATGGCCGATCCGAGAGTAATGCTGACGTACGATTGGGATGGCGTGCCGCTGCTTCCCGAACATGGGTTTCCCCTGCGCATCTATATTCCGAACCTTTACGGAATGAAGCAGCCCAAATGGATCGCCTCGATCGAAGGGATCGACCACGAGGAACCGGGTTACTGGGTCGTCCGCGGATGGGACGCGCAGGCGCGGATGAAGGCCACCTCGGTGATCGATGTCATCGCGTCGAATCACATCGAGACTCGCGGCGCCCGGAGAGTCGTGCCGGTCGGGGGGATCGCCCGCGCGGGCGATCGTGGGATCTCGAAAGTTGAGGTCAAGGTGGACGATGGTCCCTGGCAACTCGCGGAATCGCGCACGCCCCTGTCCTCCACGACCTGGGTTCTATGGCGATACGAGTGGCCGTACGCGGCGGGCCGGCATACGTTCACGGTCCGTTGTTTCGACGGCAAAGGGACCCCGCAAATCGAAACCGAAGCGCCGCCGCACCCCAGCGGAGCTTCGGGACTGCACTCCAGAACGGTAGAGCTTTGAGATGAACCGGGGAGTCAGGCGGGCTGGGACAGTAAAACAATTTCTGGCGCGCCCGGAGGGACTCGAACCCCCGGCCTACTGGTTCGAAGCCAGTCGCTCTATCCGGCTGAGCTACGGGCGCGCTGCGGTTACCATTATACAGAGGCGCCGCGGTCAAGCGACGTTTTTCCGCCGCTCCAGGAACTCGGCGGCGGCGCGAAGGCGCTTTTCGATCCTGTCGGGGGGGATTTCCAGGGTGGTGGCCAGTTGCTGAACGGTCTCTCCGGCCAGATACCTGCGGTAGATTTCAACAGCGAACGGCTCACTCATCGCGTACCCTCCTGCCGCCTGAGTAGATGCAATCGACTCGCCAGAAGTTCCCGAGCGGCCAAGTTCTTCAAATCCCGTCACTCACGCCCTGCCCCGGTGTCGCCAGTGTATCAAAATCGGCCACTCTGCCTCACTTTTTCTATGAAATATGGGTGGCCTGCTAGGATCGAAAGTGTCCTATGCCGCGCCATCATTCCGCTCAGGAAACTGAAATCAAGTTGCCGCTGGCGGACGCTGCCGAGGGGAGGCGCCTGTTGCGCAGCGCCGGTTTCCGGGTCGCCCGGCGGAGGGTTTTTGAGTCGAATACGCTTTTCGACACCGCCGGAGCGAAACTGCGGAAATCCGGACTCGTCTTGCGGGTGCGGCAAAGCGGCCGGCGCGCCGTGCTGACATATAAAGGTCCGGCGTCAGTTGGCCGGCACAAGTCGCGGGAGGAACTGGAGACGGACCTGGCGAACGCGGAGACGTTTTCCGCCGTCCTCTCCCGTCTCGGCTTCCAGCCGGTGTTCCGCTATGAGAAGTACCGCACCGAGTACGGCGAAGAAACAGGCGGTATCGTAACGGTCGATGAGACCCCCATCGGCGTCTTCCTCGAACTTGAAGGCGAGCCTGACTGGATCGACCGGACCGCGGTCCGGCTCGGATTCACGACAGCCGATTACATCACGTCCAGCTATGCCAGCCTCTATTTGCGACACCGCGAACGCAATCCCAAAAGCCCTGTGGATATGATTTTCGGACGCTGAGGTCTTGCGCACTGCGTAAACGGGTGTTATTCTCGGTTCGAATCGGCGCACAAGCGATTTCTTTCAGGCTGCCACGTGTGTGGCCGGCCATACTGGTTCGCGTCCATGCTTTCCGAGCTACTGATCCTGTCGTTCGCGCTGGTGCTTTTCTTTTACTGGTTCCGTTATAACTGTCACGCCATTTTGCGCACCGCAGCCGCCGGTGAGCGAGCGCGACAGGTCGCGGCTGCAAATGAGCTGCGGTTTCCCTACGTGCTCGAATACCTGCAGGGCGAGCTGACGCTCGAGGAAATCGAGGCGCTCGACACGTGGCTGGTCCGCGATTACAACGTCCTGACGTCGCTGCTCCGCTACACTTCGGCCATGCGCGTCGGCAGCCACACCATGGAGCAGCGGATCCTGATGGCGGATTTCAGACTCCAGCAGGCCTGGTTCGCGGTCACGCGAAAATGCCTGGCGGACGCGGCGCGGAACTCTATCGAGGAGCGGGCGCACATCCTTGCGCATTTTGCCAACACGATGAGCGCGCGCAGCGCCGCTTTGTCGCGCGTCTAGGCCGCCCGGAACGGGCAAACGGCTCCCTTGCGGTCGCGGCTCGGCTACCGCCGTTGGAATCCGGCAATGCGGGCTAGAATGGAATTGTGCGCACGGAAGAGGTAGTTCAATTCGCCTTCTCACGGCTCGAGCGCGTCCGGCAGGAAATTGGAAAGGTCATTGTCGGGCAGCAGGACGTAGTGGATGGCGTGCTGGTCTGTCTGCTGGCCGGCGGGCATGTTCTGCTGGAGGGCGTGCCGGGCCTGGGCAAAACCACATTGCTCCGGACACTCGCGCGAGCGCTGCACCTCAAGTACTCGCGTATACAGTTCACTCCGGACCTGATGCCTGCCGACATCGTTGGCAGCATGATCATGGAGAGCGACGACCGCGGAGCGAAATTCCTGCGTTTCCAGCAGGGGCCGATTTTCGCCAACCTCGTCCTCGCGGACGAAATCAACCGCGCCACGCCGAAGACGCAATCGGCGCTGCTCGAAGCCATGCAGGAGCGCACCGTCACCAGCGGCACCACCACGCACGAGCTCGAACGCCCCTTTCTTGTGATGGCGACACAGAACCCGATCGAGATGGAGGGCACCTATCCGCTGCCCGAAGCGCAACTCGACCGCTTTCTGATGAAGATCCTCGTCACCTATCCAAGTCGCGACGAGCTGAACAGCATCGTCGATCGCACCATTCAAAAGGACGAGCCGGAGTTGGCACCCGTGCTCGACCGTGGCGCTATTCTCGAGGTACGCTCCGTTTGCCGCGATGTGCTGGTGGCCTCGCACGTCCAGGAGTTCGCGGTTGACCTCGTGCTCGCCACGCAGCCCGATAGCGGACAGGCGCATGAACTGGCTCAGAAGTACATCCGCTACGGCAGTTCGCCTCGGGGCGCGCAGGCGCTGGTCGAGTGCGGGCGGGTGCTCGCCCTCATGCGCGGCCGCTACCACCTGAGCATCGATGATGTGCGGACAGTCGCGCCTGCCGTGCTGCGCCACCGCATCATCCTCAACTTCGACGCCCACGCCGACGGCCAGACGCCGGAGACGGTTCTGACCGAAATCATCCGTAGCGTAGCGTCGAAGGCGGCCGCCGCGTAATCGCAAGCGCGCATGGCCCAGGGACCCTTGATCGACCGGACGTTCCTCGAAAAGCTGGAGCGGCTTGCCATCCACTGGCGCAAGTCGTTTCCCGGCCTCGTGGGCGGCCACAACTTGTCGCGCTTTGCCGGACCGGGCCAGGAGTTCCTCGACCACAGGAGGTTCCACCACGGAGACGACCTCCGCGCCGTCAACTGGCGTGCCTACCTCCGCTTCGAAAAGCTGTTCCTCAAGATGTTCCGCGTCGAGCCGCATACTCCGATTCGCCTGCTGCTCGATGTGAGCCTTTCGATGCAGACTGGCGCGCTGCCGAAGTTCGAGTACGCGCAGAAGCTGGCCGCGGCGCTTTGTTATGTGGGGCTGGTGCGGCTGGACAGCATCGCGATCCAGCCTTTCCAGGACACGCTTGCCGACCCGTTCCGTTGCGCGGGCGGACGGCACCGGTTCGCGCCGGCGGTGAACTTCCTGACCCAGATCCAGCCGGCTGGACGCACGGACTATCTTCGTGTCGCCCGGCAGTTCGTATCGAACTACTCCCAACGCGGACTGCTTATCGTCATCTCGGATTTCCTCGACGATGGCGACTGCGAGAAAGCGCTCCAGTATCTGGCGGACTTCGGCCACGAGTTGATGCTGGTCCAGGTGTGGGCGGAAGAGGACCGCACGCCTCCCTGGGACGGAGAGTTGGAACTGCAGGACGCCGAGACCGGTGGACGCCTCGATATCGAATTCGACGCGGGCGCCCGCACCAGGTACACCGAGGCTTTCGACGAATACGCGCGCTCGCTGCGCAAGCTGGCGTTGAGGAACGCGGGACGGTACGCCAGCCTTTGCACGTCGATGCCGGTCGAGGACGCGATTTTCGGGCCGCTGGCGAACGTGGGAGGAGTAGAGTGAGATTCAGATTCAGAGCCGCGACCGTGAGGGAGCGGTTTGGCAGGAGGGAAACTGAGTGTTCCTGCTGAATCTGTCCTGGCTCCAGTTCGCCGCGGTTTTCGGCGCGGTTTCCGCCGGAGTTGTGGCCCTTTACCTTTGGGACCGCACGCGCAGGCGCCTCACCGTACCCACGCTACGGTTCTGGGTGGCTTCCGAGCAGGTGAGCGAAGTGAAGCACCGGCGCCGGATTCAACAGCCGCTCTCTCTTCTGCTTCAACTGGCGAGCATCGCGCTCCTGCTGCTTGCGCTCGGGCAATTGCGCTTCGGGGCGCACGGTCCTTCCGGCCGCGATCACGTTCTGATTCTCGACACCTCGGCATGGATGGCCGCCCGATCCCCTAAAGGCACTCTGATGGATCTGGCGCACGGAACGGCGAAAGCCTACGTCGAGTCATTGCCGGCCGGCGATCGCCTGATGCTCGTCCGCGCCGACGCGCTGGCGACCCCGGCCACGGCATTCGAAAGCAACAAGGAGGCGCTCGAACAGGCCATCGACCGATCCCAACCGGGCTCGACGGCGCTCAACCTCCGCCAGGCCTTCGACTTCGCGCGACAGGCGCAGCGGCTTCAGGCGGGGCGCACCGGGGAAATCGTCTATATCGGTCCGGGACACGTTTCCGATAACCCGGCCGACCTCGCCCAGTACCGTATCCCCAACCTGAGGGTGTTGCCCGTTCCGGAGGCGATCGAGGATTGCGGGTTGAAGAAAGTCGGGCTGCGAAGGTCCGCAACGGACCCGGACTCCTGGGAAATCCTCGCCGGCGTGCATAACTACGGCACGCACCCGCGCACGGTCACACTTGCGCTGGCGTTTGCGGGCTCCCCGGCCGGTGTACGGCAACTGACTCTGCCGCCCGGCGCCGAACAGAATGCCAGTTTCGAATACCGCGCGCGCACCGCCGGCTGGATCGAGGCGCGACTGATTCCGCCGGACGACTTCCCGGGCAACGATCGCGCGGTACTGGAACTGCCGGGCCGGCGGCTCCTGAAGGTGGTGGTCTACTCGGACGAGCCGGACTTGCTGCGCCCCGTGCTGGCCGCGAACCCGGAAGTGAACGCCGTCTTTCGCAGACCTGCTGAATTCAGGGCGAGCGAGGATGCGAACATCGTCATACTGGATCGCTTCAGCCCGCCGGCGCCGCCATCGGCGGATTCCATCTGGATCGAGCCGCCGCCTGAGCGCTCGCCGGTGCGGCTGCGAACGGTGGAGAAGAACGTCATGCTGGCCCGTTGGCGCTCTGACCACCCTCTGGCGGCCGGACTGCGCGCGAAGGATCTGCGGCTGGAGGAGACGGAGGTGTTCCAGCCCTCGGAGGGGGACACCGCCATAGCGGAGACGGACGCCGGTCCGGTGATCGTGGCGCGCGGCGGCAAGCTGAAATCCGTAGTGCTCGGCTTCCATCCGGTACGCACTCCCATGCGCTACCAGTTGGCCACGCCGCTGCTGTTCGCGAATATCCTGCGATGGATGGCTCCCGATATCTTTCATCGTTGGGAGCTGAACGCGGCGAGCGCCGGCACGGTGGACGTGGATCTCGGGCAGGACTCCGGGGCGGCGGAAACCAGCGTGCGGGCCCAGGACGGCAGCGCGCTGCCATTCACGCAGCAGGGCCGGAACCTGCGCTTCTTCACCGCAAAGCCGGGTACGGTGCGTGTCGCCGCGGGTGACCGTGAACTGATCTACTCACTCACTCTGCCCGAGGTGGCGGAGATGAAGTGGACCCCGCCGGGAGACGCGCGGCGCGGCATTCCGGCTCCGGTGCCCGCCCACCTGGAATACACGGAGCTCTGGCCGTGGCTGGCCCTGGCGGGCGCCATCGGCCTGTTTGCGGAGTGGTTCCTGTTCGGCAGGCGGCGGTTCGGCTTGCCCGCGGGGGCGAGAGGCGGCCGGCCGATGCGTGCCGCGAGGAGCGCGCGATGACGTTCGAGCGCCCCTTTGTCGTCCTGCTGGCGCTGGCTCCACTGGTGCGGGCCGCTCTCTCCTGGCCGAGGGCCAGCCGGCGGGGCGCGCTCGTGCTGAAGGCGCTCGCAATTGCCGCCGTGCTGCTGGCGCTCGCCGAGCCGCAACTCGCCGTCTTCGAATCCAAGGTCGCCGTCGGAATCCTGGCGGACACGTCGTCGAGTGTCTCGCCGCAGGACCTCAAGCTGGAATCGGCACTTGCGGGCCGTTTCGAGAACGCACGCGGCCGCAACTGGTCGCAGGTGATGCCGTTCGCGGAATCCACGCGGCGAGTGGACCCCGCAGAACGCGACAAGGGTTGGAACCTCGGTTACACGGCGGGGCCGGCAGGCCGCGGCACGGATATCGAAGCGGCCCTGAGGGACGGCATCGCCGCGCTTCCGGCAAATCGCGTGCCGCGCCTCGTGCTGATGAGCGACGGCCACGAGAACCTCGGGAGCGTGACCCGCGCCGCATGGCAGGCACGGCAGTTGGGCGTGCCGATTGACACCTATCTCCTCGCGGGAAGACCGAAACCCGATTTGAGGCTCGAGTCGGTAACGCTTCCCGCACAGGCGTTCACCGGCGAGCATTTCCCGATCGACGTCACGGTTGTCTCGCCGAGGCGCGCGCGGGCAGTAGTCACGATGTCCGCCGACCAGAAGGTCCTCGGCTCCAACCAGGTCTCGCTGGAACCCGGCACCAATCAATTGCGGGTGCATGCAAGCTTGAGCACGCCGGGCGCTGTGGACCTCGCGGGCACCATCTCCGCTCCGGACCTGGGTGAGGTACGGTTTGCGCAGGCGCTCACGCTCAAGCGGCCCCGCGTGCTTTATGTCTCCCAGGATCCGCCCGGCACCGAGGTCCACATTTTCCGGACGCTCGAGGCCGGGCAGTTCGACATTGCCCGCGCCGAAGACATCCCGCCAAATCTCTCCGATTACCAGATCCTCGCTCTCAACAACTGGAACATCGAGGGCGTAACGGCATCGCGGAAGGCGGAGATCGAAGAGTTCGTCAAGCAGGGTGGAGGATTGCTCGTCGTCGGCGGCGAACGCAACGTTTATGTGGATAAGAAAGGCGCCCCCGAAGACCCGCTTGAGCGCGCCCTCCCCGCCAAAATCGCGCCCCCGCGCAATCCCGAGGGCACCTGTGTCGTTCTGATCCTGGACAAGTCGTCTTCCATGGAAGGCAAGAAGATGGACTTGGCCCGCCTGGCGGCCATCGGCGTGGTGGAGAACCTGCGGCCGATTGACCAGGTGGGCGTGCTGATTTTCGACAACTCCTTCCACTGGGCGGTGCCGATTCGCAGGGCCGAGGAGAAGACGCTGATCAGGCGCGTCATCTCCGGTATCACGCCGGATGGCGGCACCCAGATCGCGCCCGCGCTGACCGAGGCCTACCGCCGCATTCTCAACGTCCGCGCCATCTACAAGCACATCGTCCTGCTTACCGATGGTATTTCCGAAGAGGGCGACAGCATGACCCTCGCCCGCGAGGCCGCTCAGCGGCAGGTCACTATCTCCACCGTCGGCCTGGGTCAGGACGTCAACCGCGCGTATCTCGAAAAAGTGGCCAACTCCGCGAGGGGCAAGTCTTATTTTCTGAGCGACCCCGCGGGCCTTGAGCAGATCCTGCTGCGGGATGTGCAGGAGCACACCGGCTCGACCGCCATAGAACGCAACATCAAGCCGGAGATCGTGAAGAATGTCGAGGTCCTGGACGGAGTGGGAATCGAATCGGCTCCCCCGCTGCTCGGCTACGTCCGTTATCAGTCGAAGCCCACGGCGGATGTCATCTTGAACGCCGATCCCCGCGATCCGCTGCTGGTGCGCTGGCAGTACGGACTCGGGCGCGCCGAAGTGTTCACTTCCGATGCCAAGAGCCGGTGGGCCAGGCACTGGGTGTCCTGGCCGGGCTTCGACCGCCTGTGGGAGAACATCTTCCGCGATTTGCTTCCGCACGCTCAGTCGGGCGAATCGACTGTTTCCTACAACAGCGCCAACGACGAACTCGTGGCCGACTACCGTCTGGGCCGCCACATACCCGAGCCTCAAAAGGTCCCCGACATCTTCGTCATGGGTCCGCAGGGATTCCAGCGGCCTATGAAGGTCGAGAAGATAGCCAATGGAACTTACCGCGGCCGCGCGCGAATCGACCGCCGGAAGGGACTGTTCCGCGTCCGCCCGCTGGTCGAGTCGCGCGCGTTTCCCGAGGTCGGCTTCTACCGGCAGGAAGAGGAACTCACGGAGTACGGCTCGAACGAGCAATTGCTGAAGCGCATATCCGAGTTCACCGGAGGCCGTTTCAACCCCGCTCCGGACCAGGTCTTCGACGCCGGCGGCCGGACCGTCGCCTCCACCATGCGCCTGTGGCCCGCGCTGATCGTCCTTGCGCTCCTGCTGAATCTCTTCGAGCTGATTTTGCGCAAATGGAAAGGCGTTGCCGAGCGCCTGCTCAGGTTGCGCCGCCGCCGGCACGCTTCCGTGTAGTGGTCGGGCCGCCCACGGGCGACGCATGCGTCGCCCCTACGAAAACCGTGTACCTTGCGGGTTCTGACGACCCGTATCAGGGCACGGCTGAAGCCGTGCCCTGATACGATTCCGGTCCATGCGGGGTGGACGACGAGGGCGGGCCGTTCGAGTTGGCCGGGAAGCCGTGCCCTGATACGATTCCGGTCCATGCGGGTGTAGACTGTTCCCATGTTCCACAGGCGGAATTTCCTCAATTCTCTGTCCAGCCTTCCGCTGCTCGGGGGGCTGTTTTCGGGTGGCGCGGCCCTGGCCGCTCCGGCCCAACGCGACCTCTTGAAAGAACTCGGCGTCCGCCCGTTCATCAATGCGGCGGGCACCTACACCATGTTCACGGCCTCGCTGATGCCGCCTGAGGTGATCCAGGCGTGGCAGTCGGCCGCTCAGCAGTATGTGCATCTTGATGAGTTGCAGGACGCGGTCGGGCGGCGGCTCTCGTCCTTAATCGGCTGCGAAGCGGCCATGGTCACGTCGGGCGCCGCCTCGGCTCTCACGGTCGGCACCGCCGCCTGTATTACCGGCGACAACCGGAGCTTCATCCGCCGGCTCCCGGACACTACCGGGATGAAGAACGAGGTCATCGTTCAGAAGTCCCACCGCTACGGTTACGACCATGCCGTGCGGGCCTGCGGAATCCGGTTCGTCGAGGTGGAAACCCGCGAGGAACTGGAGCGCGCCGCCGGTCCGCAGACCGCGATGATGCTGTTCTTCAACGCCAATGACCCGGTGGGAAAAATCAAGGTGGCCGAGTTTGCCGAATTGGGAAAGAAACTTGGCATCCCGACCCTCAATGACGCCGCCGCCGATGTTCCGCCCGTAGAGAACCTGTCCAAGTACACCAAACTCGGATATGACCTGGTGGCCTTCTCGGGCGGCAAGGGGCTACGGGGCCCGCAGAGCGCCGGCCTGCTCCTCGGACGCAAGGACCTCATCCAGGCGGCGAAGATGAACACATCCCCCAACAGCGACACCATCGCGCGCGGCCACAAAGTGAACAAGGAAGAGATTCTCGCGATGCTCGCGGCCGTGGAAACCTACTTGAAACGCGACCACCAGGCAGACTGGCGGGAGTGGGAAAAGCGCATCAAGCTGATCGACGATGCGGTCAAGCCGATCCGCGGCGTGACTACCGAGGTCTGGATCCCGCAGATCGCCAATCAAGTGCCGCACCTGAAAATCCGCTGGGACACCGCTGCGATCAAGATTGCCGTGCCCGAAGTTGCGAAGAAGCTGCGCGAGGGCTCGCCGTCAATCGAAGTCGTGCCCGGTTCCAGGGAAGAAATCGTCGTCGGCGTCTGGATGATGCAACCGGGCGATGCACAGGTGGTCGCGAGGCGAATCGGGGAAATTCTGAAGAGCGCCGCCTGAATTTCGATTGACGCACTGGCCTGGCGTTCCTATTTACGAGTAAACGGAAGCGGACAATTAAAGTCCGGGTATTCTTTCGTATTCCGGAATAATGCTGCTTTACAATTCTTAGCAATCGGATATTATTGTCCTAGAACTCGCTCCCGCGGAGAACCGATTTCCACGGAGGCGCCTCTGGGCCGCGCGACGAACACGCGGCAAGACTGGGTACAACAACTTCCTCGAAAGGATCGGATTGCTATGAAGAAGACACTGCTCAGAGTGACCTTTGCAGCCGGGCTGCTTGGAGCGACCGTGTTCGGCTGGCCGATGGACAACTTCCACAAATGCAAGTTCGAGTGCAACAAGAAGGAATGCCACGAGTGCTGCGTAGACGTGAAGAAGGATCTGATGGAGCGCTGCCAGCACCTCTCCGGGCAGGAGAAGAACGAGTGCCTGAAAGAGGTGACAGAAGGCTTCGTGGACTGCGTGCAGTCCTGCAAGCAGGAGAAGCAAGAGTGCGAATGCGAATGTAAAAGCAACTGCAAATAAAGCGGCACGGGGGGTGCCGTCCCCGGCACCCCTCTCTCATCGGCTCACATGAAGCTCTTTAGTCCCGGATTCAACAGAAAGCTCGAGGTCGCCGCCAATCTGGTCATTGTGCTGTGCGGCGTTTTGCTTGCAGTCCGCTGGTTTCGCCCGGATCTGTTTGGCCGGGGCCAGGAACAGACCACCATCAAGCTCGGAACGAAACTGGACCTCCCCGGCGTGAACTGGTCGAGTCACGACAAGACGGTTGTGCTCGTACTCAAGGCCGGCTGCCCTTATTGCACCAGCAGCGCCGGTTTCTATCGAAACCTGATGCGCGCCGCCGCGAATTCGGGCAAGGCTCACGTCCTTGCCGTCACGCCGCACGAACCCGGCGCGGCCAGAAAATACCTCGACAGTATCAGCCTGCCGATCGAAGATGTCCGCCGCGCAAATCTGGGCGCGCTGAACGTGTCAGGCACGCCAACCCTCATCCTTCTGGACCGCAAAGGCGTCGTCCGCTCCGTCTGGGAGGGGAAGATTCCCGCCGCACGGGAATCGGAAGTACTGCGCCGGATCTCCGGATAACTCCGCTAATCCGCCACCTGGGCCATGGCGCGGCGCTCGGCCGGCGTCTTGCGATGCCACCAGCGCGCGAAGCCGGTGCCGATGTCGTCGAGGAACGTGTACACCACCGGCACCACCAGCAGCGTCAGCAGCGTCGAAGTGATCAGTCCTCCGATAACGGCGCGCGCCATCGGCGCACGAAACTCCGCTCCCGAGCCCCACTCGAACGCCAGCGGCAGCATGCCGAAAATCATCGCCAGCGTGGTCATGATGATCGGCCGCAACCGCACCCGCGCAGCCTCTATCAACGCATCGCGCCGCGACGCTCCCTCGCGCCGCTGCACGTTCGCGAAGTCCACCAACAGGATGGCGTTCTTCGTCACCAGGCCCATCAACAGAATCAGCCCGATCATCGACATCATGTTCATCGTGTCTTTGACCAGGTACAGCATCCCCGCCACGCCCACCAGCGAGAGCGGCAGCGAGAGCATGATCGCCAGCGGCTGAAGGAAGCTGCGGAACTGAGACGCCAGAATCGCATAGATCAGCAGGATCGCGAGTACGAGCGACTGGCTGACATACCCGAAGCTTTCCCGCATGTCTTCGTATTCGCCGGTGAACCCGACACTGTAGCCTGCCGGCATCGGCACGTTCGCCAGGCGCAGCTTGATGTCGTTCACGACTTCGCCGAGCGAGCGCCCCTGCGTGTTGGCGCTGATCCGTATCTCGCGCATCAGATCGCGGTGGCGAATCTTCGAGGGCGCCGTGCCCATGTCGATGCCCGCTAGCTGGCGGAGTGGAATCAGCGTACCGGCGCGCCCTGGCAGGTCGAGCCCGAGCAGGTCCGCGCGGTTGCTCCTCTGCGACGGATCGATCCTCAGGCGCACGTCGTAGCTATCGCCATCCGGGTCTTCGAACTGCGAGACCACCTCGCCGGCAACCAGGCCGCGCACGGTCGAAGCCACCGTCCCCAGGTCGAGCCCGAGGTCGCCCGCCGCTTTGCGGTCGATTTCCACCTTCACCTCGGGCCGCGGGTCCTCTTCGCTCGTATCCACGTCGGTTGAGCCGGGCACCGCTTGCACTTCGCGCATCAACTGCTGGCTGAGCGGTCCCATTCTCGCAAGGTCCTGCCCGCGCAGCACAAGCTGCACCGGCCGCGATTCGGCTTCCATCTGGTCCGCCTCCACCACGGCCGTGCGCACCGCGCGAAACCTCTTCAGCCGCTCGCGCATCTCGGCCTTGATCTGGATGTAGTGCGGGCGCAGCTTGCGGTCCTTCAGACGCACGAAAATCGCGCCCTCGTTGATCGGCTGGCCGCCCGTTCCGCCGATCGTAGTATACGTGTACGCCACTCCCGGATTGACGCGAATCTCGGCTACCAGTTGCCGTGCAATCTCCATCGACCGGTCGAGGCTGATGCTCGGATTCGCCTTGTAACTCACCTGGAACTGCCCGGGGTCGGCCTGAGGCATGAACGCCGAGCCCAGCCGCCCGAACAGCGAAAAGCTGGAAAATATCGCCACGGCCGCGATCGCCACGATTGCCCAGCGATGGGAGAGCGACCACCCCAGCGCGCCCCCCACCACACCGCGCAGCCTGTCCACCTGGTCGTTCAGTTTTCCCAACCCGCGCCCGAACCATGACCGCGGTGCTGCCGGGTCTGCCGCTGGATCGTACCAGCGTGACGAAAGCATCGGGTCCAGCGTGAAGCTCACATACAGAGACACCAACACCGCGAAACCAACCGTGATGCCGAACTGGTAGAAGAACCGCCCGATGATGCCGCCCATGAACGCGACCGGCACGAACACGGCGATGATCGTGAACGTCGTCGCCATCACGGCCAGCCCGATCTCCGCCGTCGCCTCGCGCGCCGCCGTGAAGTGGTCCGCGCCCGCGTGCATGTGCCGCACGATGTTCTCCCGCACCACGATCGCATCGTCGATCAACAAGCCGATCGCGAGTGAGAGTCCCATCAGCGTCAGGATGTTCAGCGTGAAGCCCAGGGCGCGCATCACCATGAACGTGCTGATCACCGATACCGGCAGCGCCAGCCCCGTAATCACAGTGGATCGCCAGCTATTCAGGAACAGGAACACGATCATCACCGTAAGCAGGCCGCCCACCACCAGCGTCGTCTTCACGTCCTCCACGGATTCGCGAATAAAGATCGAGCGGTCCACCACCGAGCGCAGCCGTATGTGCCCGGGCAGCTCCTGATTCAACAAGGCGACGGCCTTGTCCACTCCGTCCGCCACCTCAACCGTGTTCGCGCCCGATTGCTTCACGATGTCGAGCGAAAGGCCCGGCCGGTCGTCCACCAGCGCCGCGCTCCGCCGCTCCTCGATGCCGTCCACCACCCGCGCCACTTCGGGAAGAAAAATCGGCCGCCCGTTTCGCACGGCCACGATCAGGTTCTGAAATCCATCCACGGAGCGGAACTTGCCCGTCACGCGCACCAGCGGCTCGCGTTCGCCCTGCTCCAGCTTGCCCGCCGGAAGGTCCATGTTTTCGCGCCTGAGCGCACCCGAAACGTGCGCGTATGTCAACCCGTACGCGCGCAGCTTCTCGCGATCCACCAGGATCTGTATCTCGCGCCGCGCCAGCCCGACCAGGTTCACCTGCCCCACTCCGGGCACGGTCTCCAGCCGTTTCTTGATGACCTTCTCGGCCAGCGACGAGAGCGTTTTGATGTCCGCCGTTTTGCTCTCCACCGCGAGCGACACCACCGGCATCGCGTTGAAATCGATCCTCTGGATGATGGGCTCTTTCATGTCCGCCGGGAATTGCGACCGTATGGCGTTGATCTTCGCCTGCGCGTCCTGCTGCGCGGTCTCGATCTTCGTCCCCAGCCGGAACTCCGCCACAACCACCGACAACCCCTCGGTCGTCGTCGAGGAAACGTGCCGCACGCCGGAGATCGTGTTGACCGCCTCCTCGATTCTCTTGGTGACCTCCCGCTCCACCGTCACCGGCGACGCCCCCGGGTAGATCGTCTGTATGGTTAAAACCGGAATCTCGACGTTCGGCATCAGGTCGATGCTCAGCTCGCGGTACGAAAAAACCCCGAGCGCGACGAGCGACACGGCCAGCATCGTGGCCAAGACCGGTTGCTTGATCGATAGGTCGCTGAGGAACATGCTATTGCCCCGCTTTCGCCCCGGTCGCTTCGACGCGGACGCCCTCTGCCAGTTCGATGCTCTGTTCGGCGATGAGCGTGTCGCCCGGCTTCAACCCGTTCACGATTTCCAGATTCGAATCGCGCTCCCGGCCGATCTGCACCGGCCTGCGCTCCGCTTTGCCGTTCTCCGCCACGAACACATACGATGCCTTCGCCGAGCGGTCTTCGCGGTACACCGCCGAGGCGGGAATCACCACCGCCTGCCGATCCATGCCCGTCAGCACCTCGCCCTGCGCGAACATGCCGGACTTCAGCCTCCCGCCCGCATTGTGTACCTGAATGCGCACCTTCGCCGACCGCGAATCGGTATCCACCGCCGGATTGATCTCAATCACGCGCCCCTCGAACGTCTGACCCGGAAACGCATTCACCGTAAAGGTCACGTTCTGCCCCGCGCGAATCGGCGCGATCGAAGAAGAAGGCACCAGGCTCTCGAGCTCCAGCCGGCCGTTATCAACCAGCGTAAGCACGGCCGTGGGCGGCTCGACATATGCGCCTTTATTGATGTGTTTTCGCTGAATCTCGCCCGCAACGGGCGCGCGGATTACCGTGTCGCGCAGCCGCTTCTGCGTGGTCTCGTGGGTTGCCTTCGCCTGTTCCAGTTGTGCTATTGCCAGCTTCGTCTGTGCGCGGCTGTCCTGTTCCGCGAGTTCCGCCGCCTTCAGATCCTTGTCCGTAATTCCGCCGGACTTCACCAGGTTGCGCGCGCGCTCCAGTTCCGAACGGCCGTACGATTCCGCCACCTTCGCCCGCGCCACCGCGGCCTCCGCCACGTCGACCGTGGCCTGCGCCTGCCGCGCCGCCAGCGTGTAGTTCTCCTCGTCCACCCAGGCCACAGCCTCGCCCGCGGTCACGGTTTCGCCCTCTTCCTTGGGGAACCTTGTCACGCGCCCCGTGGTTTCCGCCTTCACATCGACGCGCGAATTGGACACCAGCGTGCCCGTAACCGCCACCGTGGCGGCAAACGGCTGCGTCTCGATGCGCACGACGCTCACGCGCACCGGAGCCGGCTCCGACGCGCTTACCGCCACCTCTTTCTTCTGGCACCCCGCGAGCAACACGGCAGCCGTTGTCAGTAATGCGAATTCCAGTGTTCTCACCGTTTCACTCCCAGGGCGTCTCGCCCATGGACCAGCGGAGGCTGGCCCGCGCAATCGTGTAATCGTGCAGCCCGCGCAGCAGGTTGGTCTGCGCCAGCGAAAGCGCGACCTGCGAATCCACAATGTCCAGCGGCGTCGCTGCGCCGTACTTGTAGTTGGCCTCCGTCATCTCCAGCACTTTTTGCGCCTGCTTGACGTTCGCGCGTGCGGCGTTTACCGTCTCGGTTGCCGCCGCGATCTCGTCCATGCCCTGCTGGAGCGCCAGCCGCACCTGCTCCTCGGTCTTCTCCCGTTCGAGTCTCGCCGCGCGCTGAGCCGCCGTCGCCTGCGTTACCAGCCCGCTTCGCTTGAAGCCGTCGAACACCGGGAGCGTAAAGTTCACCGTGAAATCCCACCGCGAAAACTTCGAGTTCATCAGGTTCGAAGGTAGCCGTGACATGATTCCGTAATCCGCCACCAAGTCCGCCCGCATCTTGCTCTCCGACCTGGCCAGGTCCATTTGCGCCCCTGCGCTGCGTTCCGCTATTCGGAGCCGGCTCAATTCAGGCCGGCGCCGGAAAGCTTCGCGCGTCAGCGCTGCCAGGTCGTTCTCCTCCCAGGCCTTCTCCTGAAAGTCGCCCGAAATCCGAGTGGGCGCCTCGATCGGCCTGCCGAGGTAGTAGTTGAGCAGCGCCCGTGCCTGCCGGACGGCGTTCTTTGCCCGCGCGACCTCCGGAAGGCCATTCGCCACCGCCACCTCGAGCCGCAGCGCGTCCACCTCGGTGGCCACGCCGTTGCTGAACCGCAGCCGCGCCATCTCCGCATGGGCCTGCCGCTGCCGCTGCGTCTGGCCTACCTGCTCCTCGTACTTCCGCGCCCACAGCAGAGCGTAGAACGCCTTGACCACCTCTAAGGCGACGTCCTGCCCCGCTCGGTCGATCTCCGCCAGCGAACCTTCCGCCTCCACCGAAGCCAGCCTCAGCGCCGTCCCGACCCTGCCCGCCGTGTAGAGCGGCTGCTTCAGGGTGAGTCTGTAATCGAACAGGTTCACGCCGCTCGGAACGAGCGCGTCGCGCAGCTCAGGAGGGAACTTGTCGATGCCGGAAGCGTTCAGCAGACTGGGGTCGCGCATCCGCATGAACATGCTGTGGATGGCCACGTCCGGAAGCGCCTGCGCCCGGACCTCGCGGATCTTGCCCTTGAGCCCGTCGGACGCCGCCCGCGCCTTTCCCACATCCGGATGCCGCTCGGTCGCGATCCGCACGGCATCGGCCAGGGTTACGGGAGTCTGCGGATCGTCCGCCGCCCCCATGCGGAAACACACACTGAAGAAAAGCAGTACGAAACACGTTCTCATAAACCACCCGTCGTTGTCGTTAACGCGCGAAGCCGCTCCAAGACCTGAATACGCAGATTCTCGTCCATAGGATCCACTCCAAACAGGTCGGACATCCAAAGTCCGTCCACCGCGAGCCGAACGATAGAGGCGAGCACCGGGTCGATGCCGTCGTCAGTCAGCTTGGATTGCATCGCCCTTGCGGCGCTCCGGAGCGGCTCTAGCAGCGAAAGATTGGTTGCTACCGCGGCCAGCAACCCTGCGCAAACGGCGTCGTGCTGCGTCGAGAGCGCGACGGGAGAGCAGGCATCCACGTACGCCCGCGTGTGCCTTCCGGCGATCTTCGGATCCTCATGGGCCCTGCGCTCCAGGTCGGCGTCAAACCGCTCGGTGAGGCGCGCCACCATGCCGCGGATCAGGTCCTCCTTGCTCGGGAAGTTGTATAGCAACCCGCCCTTGCTCATCGAAGCCTGATGCGCGACGGCATCGAGCGTGAGACGCGCGGCACCCTGCTCCAGGACAACGCGCTCCGCGGCATCGAGTATCCGGTCTTTAGAGTTGATCGTCGCCATCGGCAAAGCCAGTATACCGTCCGGACGGTACAGTCATCAATCCAGAGTGCCTTCCCGCCTTTCAGGCGTCCGCTAACCTGGAGTTATGCCGAGCGTTTCGGGTGTTCTGGAAACCTCACTTTACGTCGCGGACCTCGAGCGGTCCGCCGCTTTCTACGAGCGAATCTTCGGATTTACAGTGCTCACCTTCGACGACCGCTTGTGCGCCTTCAACGTGGCCGGGCGGCAGGTGCTCCTGCTCTTCCGGAAGGGCAAGGTCGAAGCGATTCCGACCGGCGGCGGCCTTATCCCGGCGCACCAGGGCGGAGGGCGGCTTCATATGGCGTTTGCGATTGGGGCAGAAGAAGTCGAGCCCTGGAAGGAGTGGCTGGCCCGCAACGAGGTCGCGATCGAAAGCGAAGTCGCCTGGCCCCGCGGCGGCTCAAGCCTCTACTTCCGCGACCCCGACGGCAACCTGATCGAGCTGGCCGCTCCCGGGATTTGGTCGATCTACTAGCGCCCTTTGCGGGTGAACGCGATATAGAGTCTTTCGCCCGCGTCGCTCCCCAGCCGTGATATAACAGTTCGGAACCCGGACATGCAGACTCCCTCGCCTCCGCGCTGGGGGGCGCACTTGTAAATCTCTGATTGGTGCTCGTGCCATCCGTCGTGTCCGCGTTATACCTGTTTTCCTCGGAGTTAATAAATGAACATCTTGCTGACCAACGGGAAAGAAATTCCCATCGAAATGCACAAGATCAAGATTGTGCAGAAGATGCGGCTGGCGCCGGCCGCGGAGCGTCTGCGCGCGATGGAGGAGGCCGGCTACAACACCTTCCTGCTCCGCAGCAGGGATATCTTCCTGGACATGCTCACCGATAGCGGCACCAACGCGATGAGCGACAACCAACTCGGCGCGATGATGACCGCCGACGACGCCTACGCCGGCTCCGAAAGCTTCTACAAGCTCGAAGCCGCCGTGAACGATGTTTTCGGGCTCAAGAACGTGCTCCCTGTTCATCAGGGCCGCGCGGCCGAGCACCTGCTCGCCAAGGTCTACGTGAAGCAGGGCGATGTCGTCCCGATGAACTACCATTTCACGACCACCAAGGCCCATTTCGTCATGATGGGCGGCACGGTGCTCGAGTTGTTCATCGATGAAGCGCTGAACACCCAGAGCTGCCATCCGTTCAAGGGCTGCCTCGATCCCGCCAAACTGGAGCGCACCATCGCCGAGCATGGCCCATCGAAGATCTCCTTTGTCCGCATGGAGTGCACCACGAACCTGCTGGGAGGCCAGCCGTTCTCGATGGCGAACCTGCGCGAAATCAACGCGCTCTGCGGCAAGCACGGCATTCCGGTAGTGATCGACGCCAGCCTGATTTCCGAGAACGCCTACTTCATCAAGACCCGCGAAAAGGGTTATGCGGATAAATCGATCGAGGAAATCATCCGCGAGATGATGAACCTTTGCGATGTCTGCTACCTCTCGGGGCGGAAGAGCTGCGCCGTGCGCGGAGGCCTCATCGCGACGAACGACAAGAAGCATTTCGAGGCGATCCGGCCCTGGCTGCCGCTCTATGAAGGATTCTTCACGTACGGCGGCATGTCGAGTCGCGAGATCGAGGCAATGGCCGTCGGCATACGCGAAATGACCGACGTCACGGTCGCCAGCGCCGCTGCCAGCTTCATCAAGTACTTCGTCAACCTGCTCATCGAGAAGAAGGTGCCGGTCGTAACGCCTCCGGGCGGTCTGGCCTGCCACGTAGACGCCGGCCGCTTCCTGCCGCACCTCGGCTCTTACGACTACCCCGCGGGCGCGTTGGCCGCGGCCATCTACCTCGCCTCCGGCGCTCGCCCGATGGAACGGGGGACTCTTTCGATGGACCGCGACCCCGACGGCAGCGAAGTCCCCTCGGATCTCGAACTCGCCCGCCTCGCCGTGCCCCGGCGCCTGTACACGAAGTCGCACATCGAGTACGCGGCGGACCGGCTGGCGTGGCTGCTCGATCACCGCGACCTCGTCAAAGGCCTCGATTTCTACGAGGAGCCGGCGGTTCTGCGGTTCTTCTCCGGGAAACTCAAGCCGAAGGACAATTGGGGCGCCAACCTCGTTGCCGCGTTCGAGAAGGATTTCGGTCCGAACTGCTGAGACCGCGTACGCCAAAAAGAAAAGCCGTCCCGAACCCCGAAGGGCGCGGGACGGCTTTCTAGTTGACGTCGCTTCTTAGTAGTCCATCTCGGGGCCGTGGCCGCCCGGACCAGCCGGAGCCGGCTTCTTTTCCGGAATCTCAGCCACCAGCGCCTCGGTGGTCAGCATCAGCGCAGCGATCGACGAAGCGTTCTGCAGCGCCGTGCGGGTCACCTTGGTCGGGTCGATGACGCCGGCCTTCACCAGGTCCTCGTACTCGCCCGTGCCGGCGTTGAAGCCGAAGTTCATGTTGTCGTTCGAGCGAACCTTCTCGGCCACGATCGCGCCTTCATAGCCGGCGTTGCCGACGATCTGGCGGAGCGGCTCTTCGCAAGCCCGCAGGACGATGTTCACACCGATCTGCTCATCGCCCGCCATCTTGAGACCGGCGAGTCCCTTGGAGCCGCGCAGCATGGCCACGCCGCCGCCCGGAACGATGCCTTCCTCAACCGCGGCGCGGGTCGCGTGCAGAGCGTCTTCCACCCGAGCCTTCTTTTCCTTCATTTCGGTCTCGGTGGCCGCGCCGACCTTGATCACCGCGACGCCGCCGGCCAACTTCGCCAGCCGCTCCTGCAGCTTCTCACGGTCGTAGTCCGAGGTGGTCTCCTCGATCTGGGCGCGCAACTGCTTAATGCGGCCCTGGATCGCCTGCGCCTTGCCGGCGCCGTCAACGATGGTCGTGTTGTCCTTGTCCACCGTGATGCGCTTTGCCCGGCCGAGGTCGTCCAGCTTCACGCCTTCGAGCTTAATGCCGGTCTCTTCCATGATCGGACGGCCGCCGGTCAGGATCCCGATGTCTTCCAGCATCGCCTTGCGGCGGTCGCCGAAGCCCGGAGCCTTCACCGCGCAAGCGTTCAGCGTGCCGCGCAGCTTGTTCACAACCAGGGTCGCCAGCGCTTCGCCTTCCACTTCCTCGGCGATGACGAGCAGCGGCTTGCCGCTCCGCGCGATCTGTTCGAGCACGGGGAGCAGGTCCTTCATGTTGCTGATCTTCTTCTCGTGGATCAGGATGTACGGATCCTCGAGCACGACTTCCATCCGGTCCGGATCGCTGATGAAGTAGGGGGACAGGTAGCCGCGGTCGAACTGCATGCCTTCCACGGTGTCCAGCTCGGTCGACATCGTCTTCGACTCTTCGACGGTGATGACGCCGTCCTTGCCGACCTTCTGCATCGATTCGGCGATGATGTTGCCGATCGTGGAATCGCCGTTGGCGGAGATGGTGCCGACCTGGGCGATCATCTCACCGCTGACA
>JAEZIJ010000197.1 GCA_023436715.1 Acidobacteriota bacterium | reverse complement strand
GTTCATCGGTGTTGATCGGCGGCTAGAATGAATTGAATTGGCCGCCGATGAACACCGATGAACGCCGATTCTGGGGAGCTGACTAGACTCAATGCGCCAACCAACACCCACAGGAGTCTTGTAGGGCTGCGCACGCTTCGCCCGTGGCCGGTCGACCGTGATTTTCGGGAGAGCGGTTCGGCCTCAGTCGCTACTCGCCGTCTGCCGGCCTAGCTTTGTTTGCTCGACTTCCAGCACCGCCGTCCGCATCGCGCCGAGCGTTTTCGTCAGGCCCTCGCCGGGCAGGTCGCGGACCATCGGCCGAATCGCCCAGCCGAGACCGAATGGGTATCCCCGGCTGAGCGAAATCACCTCGCATTCGACGTAAACGCCGCCGTCCCTCTCCTCGAACCGGGTCCAGGTGTTCAGCCGCCACAGAAGCCCCCGGCCGGCGCCCTCCGGCAGATCTCGTTCCTGTGGGGTTCCGGCGTTTTCGACCTCGCGGATCTGCGTGCTGCGCGTCTCGCTGCGCCAGCGCCGCGCATCGATCGGAAAGTAGCGGACGTCGTAGTTGGCATCCAGCACGAGGGTGAGGAATTTCCGCCTAATTAGGCGGACATAGGTCTGATATTCATTGCCATTCTGGCTCAAAAGCTTCGATTCCAGGACGTCCGGCCGGAAGACGTGTTTGTGGTTGTCGTAATCGTGCACCAGCGCGAGCGTTGTCTCGAGCGTGCTGCCCGGGATGAACACGGCGCCGATCCAGTTGTGGATGAGGCCATTGGGGACTTTGACCTCGCCCGGCCCCATTGGATCCACGACAATCTCTCCCTGGCGTACCCGGCGCACCCTGTCCGGCGATTCGTCCACCCACAGAAACGTGCGCCCCTCCGCGAGCCTCTCAGACTGCTTTACCTGCCGGTCCTGCGCGTAACGGTCGAAGGCGTTAAGTGTCGTCTTCTTCAGTTCCACGCCGCCGGCGGACGCCGGCGCGGAGACTGCCGCAACGCAAAATATGAAGAAAAAGGAAGAAATACTACTGAATTTGGCGCGCAATTCGCCCCCCTCAAATAACTTATCTTCGCACGTGTAAGTAGAAGATGCCACGGCGCCGATGATGAACGTAACTGCATGTCCGAAGGCGGGCGGCGTGATAGGATTTCGATGTGGCCCTGGTTAATCTAACGAAACAACTCGCCGGACAGGCGCTTTCCGAAACGCTGGGCGTGGCGAAGACGGCGCCGCCCGCGGCCGCGGCGGCGGAAGATGCTTGCGCGGTGATGCTCGGGCAGGTGCAGGCGATGCAGAAGGCGCTGAAGGACGACGACGAACTGGTAGTCCTCTCGAATACCGGCTCGGAAACGCTGCGAGTCTTCGAGATCATCGTGCCCTCGCCGAGCGTCGTCGTGCTGGCGGGCGTCGATGCCAACCGCAGCGTCACCCGCGTGGTTACGCATCTCCACGCGCTTCAACTCGTCTGCAAGGTGATGAAGGTGCAGCCGCCGGCGAAGCCTGCAAGGGTCGCCTTTATCGTTCCGAGACAGACCGCCAAAACAGAGTAAAAGAACCGGAAATCCTCCGTGCAGGCGGCGCCTTTTTCCGTCACAATTGGGGAAATGAGTTTTCTCGACAATCTGGAGAACAACGTAAAGGCGATGGAAGGCGCGGATGGGGTGCTGGACCGCAAGGGGGAGGAAGTCCAGCGTAGGGAGCGGGAGCGCCGGCAGGCACTGGCAGCGGCGCCTCACGCCGAACGGTTGAAGTCGAGCGCTTATACGGAGAACCTGTTCACGGAAGCTGCACGCGCCGGGCACAGCGTGCGGACCAAGGTGGACATCACCTGGTTGGGTACGACCCTGCGGCTTCAGGCGCGTGAGCGAAAGCTCGAATTGCGGCCTACGCCGGACGGGGTGATCGCGGTGTTCTTCGAAGACTCCAGGGAAGTGCGTAGCGCGCCCGTGGATCTTGACCAGAGCCCGGTTCCACTGCTGCATGAGCTGCTGAACATTCAGAAGACCTGAGCCGTTGCGGGTTTGAGCCTCGCTCCACGATAATCGTGAGTTGATGCTTTTGGCCTGGTGGATCGAGCCTGGTGTTGCCTTTGGGATTGCGCTCGCGCTGGCTCTTCTGGCGCGGCACATTGTCCTGAAATCGTTGTCCCGGCAGGCAAAAGGTCCGAAATCCTATCCCGTGATGTTGGTGGATACGGTCCGGTTTCCGTCCATCCTCTGGGCGTTGGCCGCGTCCCTGACCTTTGCATTCCGTCACGCCCGGCTGCCGGAGAAGTACGCCGATGAACCGCGCGTCCTGATCGGCGCGTTCGTCATCGTCAGCCTCACGCTGGTGGCGATGTCGATCGCGGTGCGGGCGCTCGGCGAATACGGCGAGCGGCAGGGCATGCCGTTCGCGGCTGCGGGGCTTTCCCGCGCACTCATCAGAGTGGTGGTGGTGGCTTTCGGCGCGACGGCGCTGCTGGCGAACTTCGGGGTGCAAATCACGTGGCTGCTGGGCACTTTGGGCGTAGGCGGTCTCGCCGTTGCGCTCGCCTTGCAGGACACGCTGTCCAATTTCTTCGCGGGAATCCACATCATGGTGGAGCGTCCGATCTCCGTGGGCGACTCCATCAGGCTGGAGGGCGGGCTTGAGGGAACGGTCATAGACATCGGCTGGCGCACAACGCGGGTGCGCACCGGCGCCCTCGATATCATCGTTGTCCCGAACACGAAGATCACATCGGGAATCCTGGTGAACCACAGTCTGCCGAGCCGGCGCGCGCTGGCAGAGATAGCCGTCCCGGTTGCGCACGAAGCCGACGCCGAGCAGGTGCGGCGCATCGCCCTGGAAGAAGCCGCCGCCGTGGAGGGCGTGCGACGGGATTTCGAGCCTGTGTTCCTGTGCGATCCGGGTGTGCTGCCGACGCACTCGCAGTTCAAGGTGATCGTGCAGGTGGAGGACTGGGCGGTGCAGGGGCGCGTGCAGTCCGACATCCGCATGCGGCTGCTCGCGCGATTTCGCGCCGAGGGCGTCCCCCTGCCGGACCCGGGCGCCACCTACGCGCGGCGTTGATTCAGCCGCACTCAGGCAGGCTGCGCACCGTAGCGGAATCTGGATCGCGCACGCTCTACCAGCGGATTTTCGAGGAACCTCCAGGACGCTGCGGCAATAGCGATCACCAGGATGAATGCGGATGCGGTGATCGCAGCGGAGTGCCAGCTATCGATAACGGGCGTCGTGCCACGCAGCAATTTGTGCACGAGTCCGTTCACGCCATGGTGGCAGATGTATACCGTATAGGAAATAATTCCCATTCTTACCAGCAGAGCATTCCCGAACACCAGGCGCTCAGCGCGCCCGGGCTTTACGACCGCCAGCGTCAGCAGGTTGAGATAGAAGGCCGCCATCCAGGTGTAACCGGCGGTTGTGGCCAGTAATCCGTTGGGCTTCGCGGCAAAGACGAATGTGCCGCACCATAAGAGCACGAGCGTGCCGTACAAACGCACACGATTGCGCTCCAACCAGGCGAGCGCCTCGGGCCGGCGCACGAGCAGCGCCAGAAGGACGCCGGCTCCCAGGCTGTCCCCGCGGCAGGGTAGAAGGACGTAGGCCGCCAGCGGATAACCCGCGAACCACAACACCGAACGGACCAGGGGCGCGCAGACGATTGCCACTATCGAGAGATACAGCATTCGCTTGCCGTCGAGCCGCCGGATGGCCAGCGGAAGTATGAGATAGAACTGCTCCTCAACGGCGAGCGACCATGTGATCATCACCCACTGCGCTCCGTATGTGCCCTGGATGGCCATGGCGAAGTTCTGAAGGAAAAGCGGATACGACCAGAGCGGGAGTGTCTGGTTGAACATGCCCTTCATGCGAGGGTCGGCCAGCGCAAGACCGCACGCGAACAGGAGCAGCCAGAGGAAGTACACCGGTAGAATCCGGTAGAACCGGCGCAGGTAAAACGTGCGGAAATAAGTGTCCGAGCGCTTCACATTGAGCAGATTGCCGCCAATGAGGAAACCGGACAGGACAAAGAAGAGATCGACGCTGGTACCTGCCAGACGCAGCGGAGCAAGCCCCAGAGAATAGAGGGCGCCCGTGCCGGTGACGCCATCTTTGACGTAATGAAGCAGTACCACCAGAACGATCGCGAGGCCGCGCAGACCGTCAAGCTCACGGATTCGGCCTTCCGGGCGCGGGAGCGAGGATAGAGGAGCACGCAGGACGGCGGGATCGTCGAGCAGGACGGCTGTGTGTTTGTCCAAGTGTCACATCTTAGCGTATGAGGGGCGCCCGAAAGCCGCCCGCACGGACAGGAATCAGGGCTTTTGGGCAAGCATCTTGACCGACCGTCCCTTGCGGCCTCCCGGTCCGACCTGCCAGTCCGAAAGCTCTTCTGCTTCCTCATACCGTAGAATCCCCAGGGCTCGAAAAATCTCTTTTAGTTCACCCTCTTCGGGAATTCCGAGCAATGATGCATCCCCTGTTCGATCTGCGCCCTTCTTGAGCACCCCGTGCTGAAAAACAAGCAAGCTCCCCCGTCGCATTGACGCGATGAGCCGACCTACATATTTGGGGTCGTGGATGGGAAAGTAGGCATAGGTCATCACGACGAGGTCCCATTTCTCGCGTCCGAAATCGAATTCCTGGTAGCCCGAGCGGATAGCAGTTATCTCCACCCCGGCTTTCTTTGCCTTCGCGATCGCATTTGCGACTGCGACATCGGAAACGTCAAAACCCGTCGCCTTCCAACCCAGGCTGGCAAGAAAAATCGAATTGCGCCCCTCGCCCATGCAGACGTCTAGCGAGGCGCCGGGCGTGACGCCTTTCACGGCTTCGATCAAAAAGGGCGTGGGCCAATCCGGTCCGACTGCGCCGTTGGGGCTGTACATGCTGTTGAACCATAGCCGCATAGCTTCCGGGCGTTTTAAGGAACGCTCCGAGATAATCCTCATCCGCCGTTCGACTTCCGGCTTCGGAACTCCCTGCTCGATTAGTACCTTGCGGTAACTCTCAAGCCCGACGAGATCGCCGATGACGCGGCCCTTTAGCCAAGCCAGGTACTCACTCCATACGGCATCGTCATCACCGGCAGCGGCAACAGCGGAACACGCCGCAACCGCGGAGACGAAAGCACGTCGAGTGGACTTCCGAATTCGGTTGAACGGATCCTGGTTGTGCATGCAGTGGATCAGGACGGTGGGCCAGGCCTGTGGGTTGCATCTATAGCACCGCACGACGCGGCTCGATTCTTTCCGGCAGGGCTCATTCGTACCTCAGCGCCACCATGGGATCGACTTTGGTCGCCCGGCGCGCGGGGAGGGCAGCGGCGAGCAGCGCAGCGGCCAGCAAGACGGCGACGGATTGCGACACCGACGCAAGATCGAAACTGTCGATACCGTAGATCAGACTGCCGAGGAAGAGACCCCAGGAAAATGCCACCACGACCCCAATCGCCAGTCCAGCCACCACCGGCACGAGGGAGAAGCGCAAAACCATCCTGACCACGTCTCCGCGCCGTGCTCCGAGCGCCATGCGGATGCCGATTTCCCGCGTCCGTTGCGCCACCACGCAGGCCAGCACGCCGTAAAGCCCCAGCGAGGCGAGGCCGAGCGCCAGGATTCCAAAGAAACTTGAGAGGTACGCTATCAGGCGCTCGTGCGCCAAGCGGCTGTTGATGTACTCTTCCATCACGCGGACGCGCAGTAGGGGAACGTTGGGGTCCTGGTCCTGGAGCGCACGGCGAATTCCCGCGATCACCGGGGCGGCGCTCCCAGCAAACCGCACCGCCAGCCAGCGCGCGTCGGCACCGTTTGACCAACTGGGTTCGTAGATAGTCCCAGATTCGTCGGCTCGGGTGATTTCACCATAGTGCACATCCTTCACCACGCCGATAACCTCAATGCCTTTATCGCCGGAACAATCCGAGCCGGGATAGCAGAGGCGGCGTCCCACGGCATTTACAGTCCCGAACTGCTGGCGCGCCAGTGATTGGTCCATGATGCAAACCCGGGGCGCGTTCCACTTCCCTCCGCCGCGGGGTGTAACGACAGGCTCATCCTCGCGCCGAAAGTCACGGCCCGCCAGAAGGGGAATGCCCAGCGTGGCGAAGTAGTCGGAGCTGACGGGATTGGACCGGATCGAAAGAGCTGGCTGCGACCCATTTGTTACAAAGATCCCGCGCATGCGGTTGCTAATTGGCGTCACGCCCGCCAAGGCGGCCGTGCGTACGCCCGAAAGTGCCCGCGTGCGCTCGAGGAACTGATCGTAGAAGGTACGCAGCCTCTGCCCGCTATATCCCACGCTCGTGGGGTCCATCTCGAAAATCGCGACACTCTCGCGCTGAAACCCGAGGTCGACACTCTGAAGATTTCTTAGCGTGCGGCCAAACAAGCTGGCGGCGACAAGCAACGCCAGGGACAAGGCGATTTGGTCAGCGATCAGGAATTTAGAAAGAAGTGACCGGGAGAGCGTCTCGGTGGCCATTCCACGCTCCTTCATGCTCTCCGCAAGTTTCATCCGCGTGGCCCGTAGCGCGGGAATCAGGCCGAATAGGATGGTGGTGAACAGCGTAAGGCCGGCACACGATGCGAGAACGAAGGGGCTGAGACGGAAACGAAAATCCGGGTCTAGAAAATTGAGTTGGGCAAGAGCGCGTACGCCGAAATAGGCAACTCCAAGCCCCATCGCGCTCCCCGCCGCGGCCAGCAGGAGGCTTTCCGTAAGAAATTGGCGAATCAAGCGCCAGCGCGTAGCGCCCAGCGACAGCCGCACGGCCGTCTGCTTCCAGCGTTGCGAGGCGCGCACCAGCAGCAGATTCGCCACGTTCGCGCAGGTAAGCAGCAGCACCAGAACTGTTGCGGCCGCCAGGGCTTTAAGCGGATTTAGAAAACTTTGGTTGCGGATAAAGAAGGGGGCACGGGCCGCAGGCGCGAGCTGGTATTCATCCTTCGGAAGCAGATGAGCCTTGGTGACAGCTTCGACGGTTCTGTCGTTCACCTTTTCCACTGCCTGCATCCACAGAGCCGGCATAGAGGCTTGAGCTTGCTGAACTGAAACGCCCGGCTTCAATCGCGCCACGCAGGTGAGCCAGGGATTGCGCGTCGTGTTCCATTCCTGTGCCGCGCCGGGGTTCGTCACCGGGTACATTGCCAAGGCCATTAAGGCGTCGGGTTCATCGCCGTTGAACAAGCCGCCGAACCCCTTTTCCGCCACGCCGGCGATAACGAGCGAATGGTTGTTCACCGAGAGCTCCTGGCCGATCACCCGCAAGTCCCCGGCAAAACGCCGCTGCCAATAGCGATAGGAAAGGACAACCACCGGTGGCCCGCCGGCCGTATCGTCAGACGGCGCGATAACTCGTCCGGCAGCGGCTCCAATCCCGAGGATTTGGAAGTAGCCGCCGCTGACGTATTCCACGTGGCCGATTTCCACGCCCCGCGACCCGGCGGGCCGAAGGCCGGCACGCAGATTGTCGCTGCTGGCGAGGACTCCGTCGAAAACCTGGTTGAGGTCGCGATAGGCACGGAAAATGGGATATGTGCGGCTGTAGGCACCTTCGATCTTCACCAGGCGATTCGCCTCGCGCGCCGGAATGGACCACAGCAAAAGCTGCTCGACAATGCTAGAGAGGGCCGTGGTCAGGCCTATGCCGAAGGCGAGTGTGGCCACTACCACAAGCGTGAAGCCGGGACTCTTGGCGAGAGCCCGTGCCCCAAATCGAATATCGTCGACTAACGTCATCGTGAGACCCTCCTCAAATTGGTTTGTGCCACCGAACCAACTCGGTTCGCCGTGGGATTGCATCGCCGGGAGCAAGCCGTAAGGGTTCTGTAAGAGCTGCCCAAGCTGAGTTCAGTTTTGCGATCTGGACGACGTGAAACTTTGGTGCCCGTGTGGTGAAAGACGGAGGCCAACTGCCTATCTGAGCATTCGCAAGAGATGCTTGATCATTCGGCATCACGTAGCTCCAGCGCGATTATATCCCTTGCACCAAGGCCAAGGTGTCGTAAAACGCAGTTGTCTTGAAGAACCTCGGAACCCGGTTGCTCAGGCAGCTCCCGCGCGCGCGATCGCGTCGCCTTCCTAAAAACCTGACCAAAATATGTTGCCCAGACAGGATTCAGGCACAGGTGTTGAATCTACACGGTTTCCGTGCATAGACTCTGGATAGGGGGGTAGGGAGCCCGCCTGGGGAGCCGCAGCATCGATTTCGGTGCGGCACATCCACCGGAAGGGTATCTCTCGTAGAAAGGGGTTGAATCCACATCCCAAGACCAGAGTTGAGGTTATCGGATCGTAAGTACAAAAGCACTAACCGCAATAGGACGGAGGAGTAGCATCATGAAAACGCCAGATTTCAGTCAACTCTCGGAAATGCTCAAGTCGGCGGGCGCCAAAGCCGGCGAGAGTACGGCTAGTAAAGTGCAAGCGCTCAAGGAAAAACTCGGTGAGACGACGGAGGGGCTAGCCAAGGAGGCGGAGACCCTCCCAACGCTGCACGATGAGGCGCGCGCGGCGCTGACGCGCATGCAGGAGTGGGATAAGAGCCTCAAGTCCGAGCTCGAAAAGGCTTACGGTTTCGCTGTCTTCCCATCAATCGGGCGCGCCTCGCTGGTCCTCGGCGTCACCTATGGCAAGGGCGAGGTGTTCGAACAGAATCGCGTGATCGGTTACGCCGGCACCGTACAGATCACAGTCGGCGTGCAAATCGGCGGCGAGACGCTCCACGAGCTCGTCATCTTCGACACTAAGGAAAGCCTCGACCGATTCAAGGCCGGCAAGGTCAGCTTCGCCGCCAACGCCTCGGTCGCCATGGTCAAGGGCGCGGCCGCGGCCAGCAAAAACCCGAGTGGCATGCGCAGCTTCATCTATAATCAGGGCGGCGAGATGCTCGAGGTGGATATCGGCGGCCAGAGCTTCAGGTTTGTGCCGGCCGGGTCACTAGCTCGCGGCTATAGCTCACCCGCCCAAAGCAGCTGAAAAGGCTCAAAGGCCGGCAAGAACTGGTCTCCGCCCGCGCCGGCCGCGCTGGCGGAGAGGCGAGTACGAGCTTGTTTCAGAGTTAGAGAAGTTCGTGTGGAACACGGCGCGTGCATACGTGTCGAATCTACATGGTTTCCATGGATAGGCTCCGGATTGTAAGTACAAGAGCGCTTACCGCAATTAGGCCGGAGGAGTAGCAACATGAAAACGCCAGATTTCAGTCAACTCTCGGAAATGCTCAAGTCGGCGGGCGCCAAAGCCGGCGAGAGTACGGTCAGGAAAGCGGAGGCGCTCAAGGAAAAACTCAGTGGCATGGCGCACGGGCTAGCCAAGGAGGCGGAGATCCTCCCGACGCTGCACGATGAGTCGCGCGCGGCGCTGACGCGCATGCAGGCGTGGGATAAGAGCCTCAAGTCCGAGCTTGAAAAGGCATACGGTTTCGCTGTCTTCCCATCAATCGGGCGCGCCTCGCTGGTCCTCGGCGTCACCTATGGCATTGGCGAGGTGTTCGAACAGAGTCGTGTCATCGGTTACGCCGGCACCGTACAGATCACAGTCGGCGTGCAAATCGGCGGCGAGATGCTCCACGAGCTCGTCATCTTCGATACTAAGGAAAGCCTCGACCGATTCAAGGGCGGCAGGGTCAGCTTCGCCGCGAACGCCTCGGTTGCCATAGTCAAGGGCGCGGCCGCGGCCACCAACAACCCGAGCGGCATGCGCATCTTCGTCTATAATCAGGGCGGCGAGATGCTCGAGGTGGACATCGGCGGCCAGACCTTCAGGTTTATTGCGGCCGGGCCACTAGCCCGCGGGTATAGCTCACCCGTCGAAAGCAGCTGAAGAGGCTCAAAGGCCGGCAAGAACTGATCTCCGCCCGCGCCGGTCGCGCTGGCGTACAGGCGACCAGGGGGAATGCTTCGGCCGGGCATTGAGCACCGCTAGCGAGATGGGACAATGGTTCAGAGGGGGGGGGCAGCCGCGATGCCCGGAACTGTCGTGGTGGTCGATCAAGAGAAGGAGTTTGTTAGCGAGCTTGGGGACATTCTAACGGAAGCTGGCTACAGCGTGTTCGGCTGGATTGGCAGAGATGAGGCTGTCCAGGGCTTCCAAACGATCGGAAGATCGGTGGACGTGGCGATCATTGATTTCGTTGTTCCAGGCGCATCAGGCCCAGAACTGATCGGAGCCGTCAAATCGCATTTCCCGACGATCAGAGTTATTGCAACCGTTCCCGGGGAAGGTCCCGATCTTTCAGCCCTCGTAGCCAGAACAGATGCGGACCGTGTGATGCGCCGCCCGAAGAAAGGGATCCCCTTTGACCGCCTGCATTGGACTCGCGCTGTTGATGAGATGATTGAAGGGCGCATTCAACAGCCGTGAGACTATTCCGCCCAAATTGGACCGTGCGGACCCTTTTTAGCGGAATTTTGGTTTTGGACCCTGTTTGGGCCCTGTGAATCGCGGCGAGCAGCATTCGGGCCACAACGACTCGAGTAAACTCCCGTTAGCGGAAGGGCTCCACGCGGAAGATATCCGCGTTGGAGGGATCGACGCGCACGGAGAGCAGGTACCGGCCGCCGGGCGACAGCGAAAACGGCCCGCTGCCAATCGGCGATAGCGGCTCGGGATAGTCCAGGATGGTTCGATCACGGCCTGTGGCGAGATCGCGGAAGTGGAGCGCCTGCTTCTCCGGCACAGTGTCTTCGGCTCCCAGATAGTAGATACCCGCGGAACCAAGTGCCCAGCAACTGGAGCAGTAGGGCACGAGACCGTCGAGCACCTTTTCGGCCTGACCTGAAGCGGCCTCCACGCGCCAAAGCTGGGTGCCGGAAGGGTCCCGCACGAAATAGATGTAGCGCCCGTCGGGGGAGATGTCGAGGGAAATGCCCCGGATGTGGACCACTTCCGCGGCAGGCCCGCCCTGGGCGGGCAGCCGGACGATGGATGCGGGCGCGCCGGCGTAGATCCAGCGGCCGTCGGGGGAGAAGACCGGATGGATCCCGGCGGCTTTGAGCGAAGCGACGCTCCAGCCGCCGTCAGCCCCGAGGCGGGCTGTAAAGATCTCCTGGCTCGCGGCATTGTTGAAGACGATGGCACGGCCATCCGGAGACCAGCGGGGCACAGAGGGGTTTAGCATGCCGTAAGTGATCTGGACGGGGTCGCGGCCGGCGCTGTCCGACACCCAGATCTGCTCTTCGCCTGAGCGATCCGAGCGAAAGCTGATCTTGTCGCCCTGGGGCGAGTACTGCGGCGAGGCGTCCTGCGCCGAGGATGCGGCCACTCGGACCCACCGTCCGGGGGTCTCAGGCTTGGCATTAAGGTCGAGGCGCCAGATGTTGCGGCCCTGTTGCAGCACCGAGTAGACGAGCGCCGGGGCATGCCGGGCGAGGGCGACCTGGAGCGCGAAATCCGCATAGATGGCGAGCCGCCGGGGCGACGAGGCGGCCTTGTTGGGAGCGTAATCGAGTTGCCAGAGCCTGAATTCGCCGCTCCGGTCGGAGCTGAAAACGACGGCCTTGCCGGAGGAGGTCCAATCCTGGCTGGTGATCTGCTTGCGGTCGGAGGTGAGCTGGACGGGCGTGCCGCCGTCGCGCGGCACTGTGAACAGTTCATCGCGGGTGCGATGGAACGCGCGGATGAAGGAAACGGTCTTACCGTCGGGGGAGAATCGGGGGTCAACATCGCCGATGATGTCGTCCGGAGGCCGGGTGAGTCTTTTCTTCTCACCGGTTTCGAGTGAGACGAGGAAGACGCCAAGGGCCTGGCGGGGGCCGTCGGCATCGTCGAGGACAAGGAACCGGCCGTCGGGAGACCAGTCGAGGTGGCGATTGGGCAGGCTGAAGCGGGTATAGAAGATGTCGGCGATCTCCTTCTCACCGCCACTTTCGAGGGAGCGAACCAGGAGCTTGCCCGTGGAATTCCGGAAGCGAAGGTAGGCGAGGCGACGGCCGTCGGGCGACCACGCGGGGCTGCTGTATATACCGTCCTCGGGGGTGACCTGGCGGGGGGAGTTCCGATCGGCGTCCTGCACCCAGATGCCGGCGGCGTGCTCGGCACGTTCCCAGACGAAGGCGACAGCTTTGCCATCCGGCGAGATGGCGGGCTGGTCCTCCTTTCCGGCCTGGCGGGTTACAGGAATGCGGCGCGGCTCGTCCGCCGAACTGGCGAGGCCCGCGGGGCGTAAAGCCCAAACCAGCAGAAGAGCTACGGCGATCAAGCCGGCTGAGGACACCAGAACGATCCGAAGAACCCGCCGCGTGCCAGCCGGAGAGACTGGTTCGGGGGCCCCATCGTTAAGGACTTCGGCGCTGGCGATCGGGCCGAGGATTCGGTAGCCACGGCCCGGAAAGGTCTCGATGGATCCCGGCTCACCGTGTTCGACTGCGAGGGCCTTTCGGATGACGGCGACGTTCTGGGCAAGGTTCGCCTCATCGACCACGCGGTCTGGCCATACGGTTCTCATGAGCTCTTCCTTGGTGAGGACCAGGCCGCAGTTCTCGACCAGTGCCAGGAGCGTTTCGATGGCCTTCTTGGTTAGCCTGACAGGCTCATCCTGGCGGAGGAGCACCTTAGCGGTGGCGTCCAGCCGGAAATTTCCGAATGTGTAAATCCGCCGTGCTTTCAAGGGGCTAGATGAGTTTAGATTCTTCTTAGAAAGATTTCAAGCCCCACCCATTGCGGATTCGGCGCTTCTGACGGATGCTCTACCGCGGACAAGACGATGAAGCGTGCCGCACTGCCGATCGCGAAAAACGGTGGCTGGCTCCTCTGTCCCAAGCGTTTTCTGCGCGTGGACAGAGGAGCCTGTCACCGCTTTTCGCGCCATCACGCAAGGGCTTTGATCGTATTGGGCGCCGTCGTCCTTTTAACGTTGGCGCGCGCCGCAGGGCCGGACGAACTGCGGGCGTTGAGGCAAGGATTCGCGAAGCCATCCGCGGAGGCAAAACCGATGATGCGGTGGTGGTGGTTCGGCCCCGCTGTCACCAGGGCGGAACTGGAGCGTGAGCTGGAGTCGATGGCCCAAGCGGGCATCGGGGGCGTGGAGATACAGCCTGTCTACCCGCTTGCGCCGGATGACAGTGCACGCGGGCTGCGCAATCTGCCGTACCTGTCGCCGGAGTTCCTGGACGCGCTGGGAGCGGCGGCGAGTAAGGCGCGATCTCTCGGTCTTCGGCTGGATTTGACCCTCGGTAGCGGCTGGCCGTACGGCGGGCCGCAGGTCCCGGCGGAGTTTGCGGCGAGAAGGCTGCGCTGCGAGCGAGTCGCGGTGGCGGCGGGGGCGCGCGAGGTTCCGCTTCCTGCCGTATCTTCGGGCGAGAAGGTGATCGGCGCTTTCTGGGATGGTCCGAACGGGCAATCGATCGAGCCGCCGAATGAAGGCGCGCGATCGGTGAGTCTTCTGCAGGCGGTGGGCTCGCAGAGAGAGATTCTGTTCTTCATTGAGGGCCGCACCGGCATGCAGGTGAAGCGGGCGGTAGGGGCGGAAGGGCCGGTGCTGAACCACTACGACCGTGCCGCCCTGGACCACTATCTTGCGACGACCGGGGAGCCGCTGCTCAAGGGGTTGGCAGACCATCCGCCGTTTGCGATTTTCTGTGACAGCCTCGAGGTCTACGGTTCGGACTGGACGGGAGGGCTGCTGGAGGAGTTCCGTAAGCGCCGCGGGTACGATCTGAGGCCGCGCCTGCCGGCTCTGGTTTCCGATGCCTGGCCGAGTGCGGGGGCCGTCCGATGTGACTGGGGATTGACGCTGAGCGAGTTGGCCGAGGACAACTTCCTCGGGCCGCTGCAGGCGTGGGCACGTCGGCACGGGACGCGGCTGCGGGCGCAGGCATATGGGATTCCGCCGGTTGGGCTTTCGAGCTATGGCCATGTGGATCTGCCGGAAGGGGAGGGATCGTTCTGGAGGCGATTCACATCGACGCGATGGGCGACCTCGGCCGCGCACCTGCTTGGGCGCCCCGTAGTATCTTCGGAAACCTGGACCTGGCTCCACTCACCCGCTTTCCGGGCAACGCCGCTGGACCTGAAGGCGGAGGCTGACCGGCACTTCCTGCAGGGCGTGAATCAGCTTGTGGGGCACGGTTGGCCGTACTCGCCCGAGGAGGCGGAGGAGCCGGGCTGGCGGTTTTACGCGGCCGCGGCCTTGAACCACCACAATCCGTGGTGGATCGTGATGCCGGAACTAACGCTCTACTGCCAGCGCGTCAGCTTCTTGATGCGGCAGGGGCGGCCGGTAAACGACGTGGCGGTTTACCTGCCCACGAGCGACGCCCGCGCATCGTTTCGCTTGGGACAAACGTCGCTGCACAATGCGTTCGAGAAGATTTTCGAGGCTGCGCCGGCGATTCCTCAGGTCCTCGATGCGGGATTCGGTTTTGACTTTATCGACGATGTGCTGCTGGGCGAAGCAGGCCGGATCGAGGCGGGCGCATTGGCCGTGAACGGCAACCGTTTTCGCGTTGTGGTCCTTCCGAACGTGGAGCGCATCCCGCTCGGCAGCTACAAAAAACTGGATGCATTCGCACGCGCCGGGGGTGTTCTGATCGCGATGAACCGCACTCCGTCGCTGGCGGCAGGGTTCGTCGACGCCGAGGCGCAGGGCTCCGAGATACGGGCGATATCAGCCCGGCTGTTCGAGGCGCTAGGGGCGCCCGCACTCCTGGTCAGGAATGGCGTCACCGGCCTGGGGCGTGTTCTTGCGGGCCGCGCGCGCCCGGACGTGGCGTTGTCGCCGCCGGCTCCGGAGATCGGGTTTGTCCACCGCAGCGCCGGGGGGACAGAGATTTACTTCATTGCGAACACGGGTAACCGGGCGCAGCGCGCTCGTGCGACCTTCCGGGTGCGCGAGTTGGAGCCGGAATGGTGGGATCCGTTCACGGGGAAGACGGAGCCGGCCCGGGTCGAGCGCCGAGGGGACGGCGTCACTGTCACGCTTGAGCTCGAGCCATATGAATCGCGTGTGCTCGTGTTCTCAGGCGGCCAGCCTCGAACGGCTCGGGCAGCCGAGGTTCACACCGTAGAAGAACAGGACCTTAGCCGCGGGTGGACGGTGACGTTCGAGGGCATGGGCCGGTCCGAGCACTTCGACGCACTGCACTCCTGGACGGATGACGCGGCGACCCGATACTACTCGGGTTTGGCCACTTACACCCGGACGATCGCGGTGCGGAACGAGTTTCTGCGCCCGGGGCGGCGTCTGCTGCTCGACTTCGGTCAGGGGACACCGGTTCCGGAGGTAGCGAGCGCGAGCACTGGCATGCGCGCCTGGTTGGAATCGCCGGTGCGCGAAGCCGCGGTGGTCTACGTTAACGGCAAGCGCGCGGGCTCGGTGTGGCGGCCGCCTTATGTGATCGATGCCACGCGATTTCTGCATCCGGGCGACAACGATATCAGGATCGTAGCAGGCAATCTCGCAATCAACCGTCTTGCGGGTAGTCCGCCTCCGGACTATGGGCCGCTCGTTCGCCTGTATGGCAAGAGGTTCGAACCGCAAGACATGGACGATCTTCGGCCGCTGCCGGCGGGGCTGCTAGGCCCAGTCCGGCTGTTGGCAACCGCGGGCGGAATGGGAGCCGCACCGCGAAAGACAGTGGCTGCTTCGGGGTCTGTAGCAGTCAAACCTTCCACAGTCGTGAAAGCAAAGGAATAGACATGGAGCTATCTATGCAATTGCGAATCAAAGGCAGTTTGACGGCAGTCTTGCTGGCCTGCGCCGGATTGGTGGCGATGTGGCCCGGCGAATTGCGGGCGCAGGAAGCACGCGGCACCATTATCGGGCGGGTTAGCGACCCGTCCGGGGCGGTGATTCCCGGCGCTTCGGTGCAGGTGATGAACAAGGCCATGGGCACCGAGGTGTCATCGCGGACGAACTCGGCGGGCAGTTACCTGGCGGCGCTGCTGATCCCTGGAAAGTACAAGATCACAGTTGCGGTGCCCGGTTTTAAGAACTACGTCAGAGACGACCTTGAGGTGCGGGTTAACGAGCGCATTGAGGTGAACATCGTGCTGGAGCTCGGAGCTGCCGACCAGAGCATTACCGTCACCGGCGACGTGCCGCTGTTGAGCACAGCCTCGGCATCGATGGGCGAGATTATCGACCCGCGGCGGATCAATGAGCTACCCATCGCTCACGGCCAGCCGTTCGCGCTGGCCGCGCTGGCGGCAGGGGTGACCTTCAATGCCGGTTCCGCCACGCTCAACCGGCCGTTCGAGCCGACCCACATCGCCGGCTTCGCGATGAACGGCGTGCGGACCAACCGAAGCGACATCATGATCGACGGCGTTCCGAGCACGGCGACGGCGAACGAGCAGGAGGTAATTTCGACTTACGTGCCTCCGGCCGACATCGTGCAGGAATTCCGCGTGCAGACGGCTACCTTCGACGCGCAGTTCGGCAACACAGAGGGCGGCGTGATCAACATCGCCATCAAGTCAGGATCGAACGATCTGCACGGGGCGGCGTACTTTGCGAAGTGGACGCCGTCGCTGACCGCAAACGATTGGTTCAATAACCAGCAAGGAAAGCCGAAGCCCGACTACACTTACAACCGCTGGGGCGGCAACATCGGCGGCCCGGTGTGGATTCCGAAGCTCTATAACGGCAAGAATAAGACGTTCTTCATGTGGGGATATGAGGGCATCCACGAGGCCCGGCCGCGAAACAACTGCGGCACAACGTGCGCGGTGCCGACCGACGCGCAGTGGAACGGAAACTTCTCCTCGCTGCTGCCGCTAGGCGCCAACTACCAGATCTACGACCCGTTGAGCGGAACAGTCAGCGGCACCACGATCACCCGCAACCCATTTCCGGATAACATTATTCCCGCGGACCGGTTGTCCAGCTTCGCCAAGGAGGTGCGTAAGTATTACCCCGGCGGGAGCGCATCGAGCTACAAAGGACCAGTAAGTCTAGAAACGGGCAAGACGGACGGCCAGATGAACCATTACGACGTGGGCCTGCTCGAGCCGGTGACTTACTACACCCACACAATAAGGGCAGACCAGAACCTGGGGGACCGGCAGCGGTTGTTTCTGAGGTACAGCTTCTACAACCGTACGAGCAACTACAACAACTACCTTGGCAGCGTTGCGACGGGCGAGTGGTTCAAGTTCCTGTCGAAGCAGGCGACCGTCGATGACGTCATCACGTTGACGCCAACCATCCTCTTGAATGTCCGGTACGGGTACAACCGGTTCGTCCGCACCTCGAACTCCAACCCCGGTAACTACGGGTTCGACATGACGAGTCTGGGCTTTTCGTCGACGTTCCAGAACCAGGTGAAAGCGATTCAGGAGACGCGGTTCCCGGGCATCGATATGAACGGGTACTTCGGCACCAACCACTCGGATTTCTGGCGGCCCTGCGATACGCATAGCTTCGCCACCACCCTGACACAGCAATGGGGCGCCCACTCGCTCAAGACCGGCCTTGAACTCCGGGCGTACCGCGAAAACCAGACCTCGTTCGGGAACGACGGTGTGCTCCGCCTGAAGTTTGACGGCGCGTACACGAAGAAGACTAATACGGGAACCTCTACTGCGCCGAATCCCGCAATGGGACTGTCGGTCGCGTCGCTGTTGCTCGGGTTGCCGAGTTCGGGGACGGTGACGCAGCTGGCCAGCTACGCCGAGCAGTCTCCTACGTGGGGGGTCTTCGTCCAGGACGACTGGAAGGTGACTTCCCGCCTTACTCTGAACCTCGGCATGCGGTGGGAGTATGAAGCACCGATGACGGAACGGTTCAATCGCAGCGTCACAGGCTTCGATCCTGGTTTCGCTCAGCCGAGTCAGGCGGCCGTCCTGGCTGCCTATGCGGCCAAGGCGATTCCGGAGCTGTCGCCGAGTGCGCTTAAAGTAACCGGCGGTTACATGTTCGCGGGCGACAAGAATCGCGGACTTTACGAGACGAGCATGAAGCACTTCATGCCGCGCATCGGTTTTGCTTACCAGCTACGCGACAAGACGGTGCTTCGTGGCGGATATGGAATGTTCTATGGATTCCTCGGCCAGCGGCGTGGTGACGTGGTTCAGGACGGCTTCGCCCAGAATACCGACTACACGGCGACCAATGACGGCGGGCTCACGTTCCCGAATTCGATGCTGAACCCGTTCCCGGCCGGGATCCTGGCACCGACGGGATCGGTTGCCGGCGGCGCCACCTTCCTCAACCAGAACCTCAAACCCTTCAATCAGAATCCGCTGACTCCGTATGAACAGCGGTGGCAGTTCGGCGTTCAACACGAGTTCAAGGACGGGTTCGTGGCCGATATTGCGTATGTCGGAAACCGCGGAACCCACATCGAACTTTTCCGTGACATCAATGCGACGCCGCTCCAGTACATGAGTACGTACGCATTCCGCGCGAGCGATCCGGCGGTGGATAACACAATCGGCCGGATGACGACGAACGTGACGAGCCCGTTCCTGAACAACATTCCCGGAGGCGGAACGCTGAATACAGGGTCCACGATCCAGGTAGGCCGGCTCTTGCGGCCATACCCCGAGTTCGGGACGATTACTACGACTACTAACCAGGGCTACACCTGGTATCACTCGTTGCAGGCGACCCTCCAGAAGCGGTTTTCGCAGGGTTTCACCGTTCTGGGCAGCTACACGTTCTCGAAGTTCATGCAGGCGGTGGAGTATCTGAACGCCACCGATCCGACGCCGCTCGAGACCATTTCCGACTGGGACGTACCGCACCACGTCTCGGTCAGCGCTATCTGGGAACTGCCGTTCGGAAAGGGCAAGCCGTTCGGATCAAGTGTGAACGCGTTTGCTTCGCGGATTATCAGCGGCTGGCAGTTCGAGGGGATCTATGCTTACCAGAGTGGCTTTCCGGTCACGTTCGACCGTACCGTGGACCCGGTCAGGCAGGTTGGCTCGAATCGCGGGGTGATGTTCTTCGGAGACGTGAAGACACTGCGCCGGTCCAGCGATCAGCAAACGGCAGAGCAGTGGTTCAATGCCGCCAAGTGCTCGTCAGCCGTAAGCACAAACTGCTTCGAAGGGAACTCGTCGAAGCTGATCGACACCGCGTGGCAGCTTCGCACGTTCCCGCTGCGGTTCGGTTTCCTGCGCCAAGACCCCTTGAATAATTTCGATCTCTCGGTGATGAAGAACACGGAGATCACGGAGGGCAAGCGGCTCCAAATCCGGTTCGAGTTTCTGAACGCCATGAACCATCCCAACTTCGCGGGGCCGGTAACGCAGCCGACCTCGTCGACCTTCGGGCAGATTACGAGCGTGCAGAATTACTCGCGCCGGATTCAGTTGACCGGTAAGTTTGTGTTCTGATCGGGCATTTTTCGCCGGCAGGGACGGCTCGTCTGGTCAGGACCGTCCCTGCCACGGAACGGCGGTGCGCGAACTCACTCCGATGGTTGCACGCCAGGCGGCCGCCCAGGTCGCGATCAGTGGACTCTCGCGACGAGGTGTTCCTCCGTAGCGTCTTTCGGCCACAGTCTCTGGCGTTGATTCCGGTTAACATAGCGTGTGGCTGGAGATGAACCCACGACTGTTTCTGGTCCCGGTGATAGCCTGCAACACCTGCTTAGGACTGTATGGCGATTCAGGCTCGCAGAGCAATTGATCCCAAGCTCCCGCAGTGGATGAAGGACCGCTGAAGGGGACGATGACTCGCCATGGTCACCTCGGCTCTTACTCCACCATGATGGAAGTCAGGACGATCATGAGCGTGGAGGCTGTGCCGCCGAACACCCCGTGGAAATGAACATGAGTGCTGATTTCGGGTAAAGCGCGTCTGGCGACCGAGCGGAAACATGTGGACTCAATTGCAGGCATTTGTCGGTCAATCGCTGCGGAGCATCGAGAAGTTGGACTATTCATGGTTCTTTCGGTTCGATGCACCGCTTCTGATTGTTACGGAAGCTCCGTGGCGACTTGTCACACCGCAGGGAATCGCCGTTACGGATGGCGACCACGGACAGCAATTTGGATTGCCAGAGCCGGTGGACGCGTCGACACGCGTGGTTTCTTCGCTGCCGTCGCTCGAAGTGCAGTCGATGATCCTGGACGAAAAGACCGGCGACCTGCGCGTCAACTTCGCCGCGGACACCTACCTTCACTTTCTCCAGATGTCCTGCGGGTACGAAGCATGGCGCGCCGACACAGCGGATGGCGAGATTATCTGCCTGGGCCGTGGTGAAACCGTGTTTCTCGAGAAACGCCGGGATATGTTCCTGCGGGAAGACACTTCTCCTGACGAGAAGCGGCAAGGAGTTTTGAGTCGAGGCGTCCCGGCGCCTCGCCATTGCTGAACAGCCGCCGGGCGGCAAAAGGCGTTGAAGTGCGTTGACATAGAGACAGTCTTCATATAACCTGCCTTCATATATGGATCTTCTCCAAGGAACGCTCGAAATGCTGGTGCTGCGGACACTGGTTCTGGGACCGCTGCACGGCTACGGCATTTCCAAGGCGATTCGTGCAAGCTCCAACGACGTGCTGGAGATCGAGTTCGGATCGCTATACCCGGCTTTGAAGCGATTGGAAGCAAAGGGATGGGTTTCAGCGAAATGGGAGATCTCTGAGAGTAATCGCAGGGCGAAGGTTTACCGTCTGACGGAAGCTGGGAGAAAACAGCTTCGGCGGGAGCATTCGAAATGGGCTGAATTCGCTTCAGCCGTGGCGCTGGTGATGGGCCCGTTGACCGAAGGGGGCAAGAGATGAGCCTGTATTTGAAGCTGAAGCACCTCCTGCCCGGCCGCCGCAGGGCAATGGAAGAGGAGATGCAGGAGGAACTGGAATCTATTGCTGCTCTCGCGGAGTCGGAAGGCAAACGTACGGGTCTGGGCAATCTGACGCTCGCTGCCGAGGAGGGCCGGGCCGTGTATGTATGGAATTGGCTGGAGCAGCTTACGGCAGATATCCGGTACGCTGGCCGGACTATGAGGAGGAATCCCGGCCTGGTCCTGACTGCGGTCCTATCCCTTGCGCTCGGCGTCGGAGCGAATACTGCCATCTTCGGTCTCATGAACGCGATCATGCTGAAGACCCTGCCGGTTCCCGATCCCGCAGCCTTGGTCCTGTTAGCTCCGTACTCGAAGAGTGGCAGGATAGGCGATTTTGGATATGGGGACTATCTATCCATACGGGATGAGAAACACGCCTTCCGGGGTATCTTGGCGGCTTCGAGGTTGGCTCCTATCAGTGCCGGAATCGGCGCTGAATCGGAGGCGGTTCAGCGCAAGATCGTCTCGAGCAACTACTTTTCAGTCCTTTCTGTTCGACCTGCCCTCGGACGTGTTTTCCGGGAAGACGAGGAAAACCAACAGGTCGCGGTCATGAGCGATAGCTGGTGGCGGCGCTCCTTCGGTGGTTCTCCTGACGTGATTGGCAGACAGATTGATCTCGACGGTAAGGCTTTTACGATCGTGGGTGTCGCCCCGCCAGAGTTTCTCGGTGAAACGGTCGGCGAGTCGGTGGACGTCTGGGTAACAATGGCGCTGATGCCCCCGGCCTTGCGGGCGGCCCCAGGCTACACGTGGCTGAACCTCATGGGGCGGTTGAGGCCGGGTGTGAGTAGGAAACAGGCGGCCGTCGCGTTGGTCGGGCCTTCCTCGCAACTGCAGAATCGGTTTATTGAGCGGATAGATGTAGAGCCCGGCAGTTCCGGAAGTTCCGGGTTGCGCAACACTTTCTCCGCCCCACTCAAGGTCCTGATGGGCGTAGTGGCAGTGGTGCTGCTGATGGTGTGCGCGAATCTGGCAAGCCTATTGCTTGCCAGAGCCGCGTCCCGGCAGCGTGAAATCGCCACGAGGCTTGCGATAGGTGCCAGCCGGATGCGCATTTTCCGGCAACTCATCACCGAGAGCATCGTGATCTCCCTTTTGGGAGGCGCTCTTGGGATGGCTGTTGCGGTTTGGGGTGAACGGGTTCTTCTGAGCCTTGTGTCCGGCACCGGCAAAACGATCTCGGTCGATCTCCGCCCTGACCTGCCGGTGTTGCTTTTCAACCTGGCGACATCACTTCTGGCGGGCTTACTCTTCGGTGTGGCACAGGCGATCCATTCGCTCCGTGAGAACGTGGGCGAGAAGCTGAAAACAAGCGCCTCCGGCGCATCTTTCGGAAAGAGCAGCCTGGGGCTTCGAGGGGGACTTATTGCTGGACAGGTGGGGCTCTCGATGTTGCTGCTCATTGTTGGCGGGCTTTTCGTGCAGAGCCTTCAAAATCTCAGACATCAGGATCTCGGGTTTCGCCCCGAGCACGTGCTCTCGGTTCAGCTCCGCCCGGAAGGGCAGTACCGCCCCGCATGGCCCGATTTGATCACGAAGCTTTTGCGTCGCGCCGAAGCCGTTCCGGGCGTCGCGTCGGCTTGCGTATCTTTTGATGGAGCGCTGGGGAGTGCGGGCGGCATTACGGGATTCAGCTTGGAAGGTTCTGCTGATTTGCAGACTGAAGAGCAACGCACGGGAGCGTCCTGGGTCTCGCCAGGGTACTTTGATACCCTCAGGATTCCGCTTTTGGAAGGGCGCGCGTTCTCCTTTGCAGACAGTGCCGACTCTCCCCCGGTCGTAGTCGTCAGCCAAGCCTTGGCTCGCCGGTATACGGGAAGCAATCACGCCGTCGGCCGGCGCTTTGTGCTCAACGGTAAATCATACGAGGTCGTGGGCGTGGCCAAGGATGCCAAACACGGTGATCTTCGGAAATCCAGCGAGCCATTCGTGTATTTCGCTGCGCTGCAGAGCGCCTCGGCGGTGCACTCCCTAGAGGTGCGCACTACCGTGTCGCCATCCGCGATCGCGGCTGACATGCGTCGTGTGGTGCGCGATCTGGATCCGCGCCTGAGAGTGGTCGAGACCGCAAGCCTGGAGCAACTCATCAATCAGAAGCTGGCCCGGGAGGTTCTGGTTGCCGATCTTGCGGGATTCTTCGCCGTGCTGACGCTGATACTGGTGGTTCTTGGAGTATATGGCACAGTCGCGTATTCTATTGCGCGGAGGACAAAGGAGATCGGCATTCGAATCGCCCTCGGCGCGCAACCAGCGAACATCACCCGGATCGTCCTTCGGCAAACGGCGTTTGCAATGTTTGTCGGCTTGGTCGTTGGCACCGCCGTCGCGATGGTAGCCGGCCGGGTGTTGGCATTTCTGCTCTTTGGTCTGAGAGCTACAGACCTGCGGACGATTGGCGGAGCTGCACTAATTCTGTGCCTCTCGGCGTTGATAGCAGGTTTTCTTCCTGTTCGACGCGCGTTGCGACTCGATCTCACAAAGGCGCTTCGGTTAGAGTGATCCTCCGGGCATCTCGCACTCTGGCCGCCGCGGGCTTGTTTGGATCCTATTTGGACTCTAAACGGCGAAGCTGTGGCCAACCGGGCCGACTTTGGACCCTACTTGGACCCTGTTTTCCACGTTGGTGATCCACTTGTTCGCGCGCGCGGTCGCGTCGCCATCCAAGAAGCCTAGCCAAAAATGTTGCTCAGATAGGATCTCAAAATCGCCATATAGCAGCCCCAGCCCAACACGGCTACTTCACCGGGGCTGTCTGGCTTTCGAGGGTCACGACACCTGCCTCGATTACCGCTTCGGAAGCGCCGACCGTGACCTTGACGGCCCGTCCTTTGAAACGCGGATGCTCGAATCGCAATTCGTGTTCACCGGGCCGAATACCCTGAAGAGTGAACCGTCCGCCTTCACTCGATATCGTCAGCGCAAATGGTTCGGCCGCAGGATGGGCGCGGATGCTCACAACGGTATCCGTCAGAGGCTTACCCGCGCCATCGGTCACCCGACCGGTTATTGAAGCGAGCGGGATACGAGGGTCGGCAGTGTCGGATTGCTCCAACCACCTTCTCAACAATCGGCCTGTCTCGATATCGTGGACTTCCTGGTCAGCCAGTCCGTTCCTGGCCCGTGGGCCTGTGATGACGAGAACCGGATGTGCCTATCGCCATCAATGAAATCCCAATCAAGCAGCACTAAGCCGTCGCCGAAGTGTTTGAGTGGTCTGCCCACGGTGTAAACGGTGAGCGTCGTCGGAACCGAGTAGGAGCCAACCGGTGCGTCGACGACGAGCCAACCGACCGAACTGCCGGTTGTGGCAACCTGAAGTTGCTCACGTCCTGTCTGCCCCTTCTCTGGTGGCACCTGGACAGATCGTCCATTACTGAATCTGATCTTAACGGTGCCGCCTTCGCTGACTTCCGCGTCTGAAATGCGGGTCGGCGCGGCGGAAGGAACGGCACCCTTCGACTGGGCTGCCATGGGCATAGCCGAACCAAGGACGGCAAGCAGAACAAGAGAAGCGGTTCTCATGAACTCGATCCATGGACATCATATCGCTGTGCGTCACTAGACCTCCTGGTCAGGTCGGGAGAGGTCGTCGAAGTCGTGGGACAGCAAGTCGATCAAAACACGGCTGCAACGACCAACAGAGTCCAACATCCGGGGGCTCTTGATCAACAACGGGGGCAGGCCCTGATCCCAGGAGTGATAAAACATTCTTGGGAGAATACGTTTGACCGACTCTGAGATCGTTTTAGGCCTACCCCAATACGAGATTAGCAACATCGAACGCAGCGGCGGCACGATTACGATATCGGCCCGGTATACCGGGCCCTGGACTTTGGCCCTTTTGCAATCAGTTCGCGGCATAAAGCACGGCAGAGCTGAGGTGGGGGACGAATTTCTCGGGCTTCGCGGCCGAGGCGGAGAGGGTCACGAAGTCGGAGAAATTCGAGAC
>JAEZIJ010000174.1 GCA_023436715.1 Acidobacteriota bacterium | reverse complement strand
CCCCCCCCCCCCCCCGGCGGGGCCCCCCCCCCCCCCCCCCCGCTCCGGGTCGCCGCAACTGTGCGCCGACTTTCATCGCTATCGGCGGCCCGCAGGGCCATGGGGACTCCGTTGAAAGTCACCCCTGCGTGCCCGGTGAACGGCCAAACCGCTCCCTCGCGGTCGCGGCTCGGTTTGATGCCATTGCCCGCGCCAATTTTCATCACCTTTGGTGGCCCGGCAGGGCCATGGGGCACTCCGTTGAAAATCACCGCTATCCGGGGGCCGGCCATGCCCGGCCCGCTCCCGGTCGCGGCAAATGTGCGCCGACTTTCATCGCTGTTTGCGAACCTGTGCGTCGCGCCGGGTCTCAGTGGGGCAGGGCCATGCCCTGCGGCGGGCTCCCAGCCCGCCAGCTTGTGGCCGGCCTGAGAGGCCGGCGCAGCCCAAGGGGCTGCCCCACTTGCTCCCTGCAGAGTCTTCACGCTCTACGCTCCTCCAGCTTTGCCACCACTTCCTTGAACACCCGGCCCCGGTGCTCGTAACTGTCGAACTGGTCGAAACTGGCGCAGGCGGGCGCCAGCAGAATCGTATCGCCGGGTTCCGCCTCGCTCCAGGCGTCGCGAACCGCGGCGTCAAGCGTGCCCGCGAAAATCAGGCGCACGGAATCCCCGAGATGCCCGGCGATCTTCGGCGCCGCCGCTCCGATCAGCAGCGCGGCCCGCGCTTTCTCATGGAGCAGCGGCTTCAGGACGGTGTAGTCGCTGTTCTTGTCCTTGCCGCCGAGAATGATCCACAGCCGCCCGGGGAACGCCTCGATCGACTTCATCGTGGCATCCACGTTGGTGGCCTTCGAATCGTTATAGAAATCCACACCGCCGAGCTTGCGGACAAACTCGATGCGGTGCTCAACGCCGGGAAACGTCCGGACGGCCGCTGCTATCGCCTCCAGCGGAACTCCGGCCATGTGCGCCGCTCCCGCCGCCGCCAGCGTGTTTTCCACGTTGTGGCGCCCGCGCAGAGGGATTTCGGCAACCGTCATGAACGGCGCGCCGTCGTAGTACAGCCGCTCGTCATCGGCGTACAAACCGGGCGAGGTCGCCCGCTTCGTCGAGAACCATACCGCCCGCGCACGCGTGCGGCGAGCGTACTCCACGCAACTCGCATCGTCCGCGTTCAGCACGGCGAAATCGCCTACCGCCTGCGTCTCGAACAGGCGGGCTTTGGCGTTGGCGTAATTTTCGAACGTGCCGTGACGGTCCAGATGGTCCGGCGTGACGTTCAGGCAGACACCGATATGCGCGCGGAAGCACTCGATGGTTTCCAGTTGGAAGCTGGAAAGCTCGAGCACATTCCACTGGCCGGCCCGCGACGTACAGATCATCGCAGTCACCGGGCGCCCGATATTTCCGCCCACCTGCGCCGCAAAACCGGACTCCTTCAGAATGTGGCCCACCAGCGCGGTCGTCGTGGTTTTCCCGTTTGCGCCGGTGATTCCGATTGTGGGGCCGAGCAGGAACTCCGCCGCCAGTTCCACTTCCCCAATGACACGCGCGCCGCGCTGCCGCGCCGCTTCGAGTTCCGCCAGGTTCGCCGGAACCCCGGGTGAGATCACTATCATGTCCACCCCCTCGAATCCCTCTGACGATTGCGGTTCGAGCTTTACGCCCATCCTCGCGAGTGCCGCCGCGGTTTGCCCCAGTTCCTGCGCGGGCTTCTGGTCGAATGCCCGCACCTCGGCGCCCCTGGCGACCAGCATCTCCACAACCGCCAGTCCCGATTGCGCCATTCCCACCACAGCGATCTGTTTACCCGCGAAATCCACTTCCCTACCTCAACTTCAACGTTGTCAGCGCGAACAGAGCCATCACTAGCCCGACGATCCAGAACCGCACAATAATCTTCGATTCCGCCCAGCCGAGCGCCTCGAAGTGATGGTGCAGAGGCGCCATTTTGAAAATGCGTTTGCCGCCCCGCAGCTTATAGCTCGCCACCTGAAGAATCACCGACAGCGCTTCCAACACGAACACACCGCCGATGAACAGCAGCAGGATCTCCTGCTTAATCAATACCGCCACCACCGCCAAGCTCCCGCCCAGCGCGAGCGACCCCACGTCGCCCATGAAAATCTCCGCCGGGTGCGCGTTGTACCACAGGAATCCCAGCGACGCCCCGGTCATCGCGCCGCAGAAAATCGTCAGTTCCCCCGCGCCCGGCAACCGCACCAGGTCGAGATACTTCGCGAACTCGGCATGCCCGCTCGTGTACGTCAGCACGGTCATTGCGCCCGATGCCACCACCATCAGCCCGATCGCCAGCCCGTCCAATCCGTCCGTCAGGTTCACCCCGTTCGACATCCCGACGATCCACAGGATCAGGAACAGGAAAAAGAACGAAAAAGCCAGCAGGTATGTGAACGGGTTTCCGAGCAGTGAATCGATCACCAGGCTCGGCTTGAACCACTTGAAGAACGGCACGTTCATCGCCGTCGAGTACGCGCCGTGCGACCGCAGAATTAACAGGAAGCAGCCGATGATTACCGCCACCAGGCACTGCGCCGCGAACTTCCTCTTGCCCGTGAGGCCGAGATTCCGTTTCTTTCGAATCTTCGAGAAATCGTCCCAGAAACCGATGGCCCCAAATGCCAGAATGCCGAACAGCGCGATCCAGATGTGCGGATTCGTCAGGTTCGCCCACAACAACGTCGGCAGCACGATCGAGATCACAATCAATACGCCGCCCATGGTCGGCGTGCCGGCTTTCTTCTGGTGGGACTTCGGGCCTTCCTCGCGAATGTGCTGCCCGATTTGAAACTGCCGCAGCTTCTGGATCAGCCACGGACCCAGCACCATGCACAGAAACAACGCCGTGAGGCTTGCGAACGCGGTTCGAAACGTGATGAACCGGAAGACCCGGAAGGGGCTGAAAAAATGATAAAGCTGTTCGTAAAGAAGCCAGTAAAACATCGCTTACCCGCGGTCTGAACAAAACCTCTCTAATGCTGTTTCCACGTGGGTGCCGCGCGAGCCTTTGAAGAGCACCGCATCGCCCTCGGTAAGTTGGGTCCGCAGAAAGTCGCCCGCGGCGGCGGGGTCGTCGAAAAAGAGCGCGGCGCCGGCCGGCAACCCTGATCGAACTGCTTCGTCGACCATTTGGCGGGCCGCGCCGCGAATCCCAACGAGCACATCAACCCCGCACGCGGCGGCGTAGCTTCCTACGTCGCGGTGCAAAGGCTCGGACCAGCGGCCGAGTTCGAGCATCTCCCCCAGCACGGCAATCCGCCGCCGCGCCGGCGTATCCCGCAGCACGTCCAGCATCGCTCGGACGGCCTCCGGGTTGGAGTTATAGCAATCGTTCAAAATCGTGATTCCGGCATGCGTGAAACGCTCCCCTCGCATCTTGCCCGGCGCGAGAGCCCGAACCGCTTCCGTCAACCGTTCCGGCGCGATCCCGAATACCCCGGCTACGGCGATCCCGGCGAGTACATTCAGCAGGCCATGCCGGCCCACGAGACTACATTCGAAATCCGTCTGTCCCAGTCGAAAGCGGATGCCGCCGGGCGTATAGTCCACCTGCAACGGCCGCACGTCCGCAAAGGGGGAAGTACCGAAGGTTACCACAGGTCCCCGGTGAATTTCTCTAAATTGAGCCACCCGCGGGTCGTCCGCGTTCAGGACCGCAACTCCATCGGCGGAAAGGCTTTCTATCAACTCGCGCTTGGCCAGCGCAACGCCATCCACCGAATCGAAAAATTCCGCGTGCGCGAACCCGACATTGGTGACCACCCCAACATTTGGACGCGCGATCCCCGCCAGATGGCGAATCTCGCCGGGGTGATTCATCCCGATTTCGAGCACGGCCGCCCGGGACTCCTGCGGCAGCCGGAGAATCGACAGCGGCAGCCCGACATGGTTGTTGAGGTTTCCAGCCGTTTTTCCGACGGCTAGCTCGGTGGAGAGCAACTGCGCGATTACTTCCTTGGTGGTAGTCTTGCCCGCGCTCCCGGTCACCCCGACCACCTGCCCGTCCCACTTGTTTCGCGCCCAGCAGGCAACTGTCTCGAGCGCGGCCAGCGTATCGGGAACTACCAGCGCCTCACCGCCCGTCACGGGCTGATCGACCACGACCGCCACGGCTCCCCGCCGCAGCACATCCTCGACGTAGGCGTGCCCGTCATGGTTCGGGCCGCGCAAGGCGAAGAACAGGTCGCCCGCGGCCAGTGTCCGCGAATCCACGCTCCAGCCGATCACGGCCGCCGCGGGATGCTCCACGGTAAGCCCCAGGGCGCTTGCAATCTGGCCAAGCTGGAACTTCATCCGCGGTATCCCATCTCCCGAAGCACGCGGCGCGCCACTTCCCGATCGTCCAGTGCGATCGTTCTGTCCTTCAGTACCTGATACGTTTCGTGCCCTTTACCCGCCAGAATGACGATATCGCCCGCCTTGGCCTGTTCGAGCGCAGTCCGAATCGCCTTCTCCCGGTCCGGTTCGCCGTGGTACGGAGTGTCGTGCCGGCAGAGCCCGACCATCGCGTCATTCATGATCTCCAGCGGGTCTTCCGACCGCGGATTGTCCGACGTAAGGACGACGAAATCGCTCATCGAGCCCGCCGCATCGCCCATCAGCGGGCGCTTGGCGCGGTCGCGGTCGCCGCCGCAGCCGAACAGCGTGATGACGCGGGAGGGATTCAGAGACCGCGCAACCGAAATCACGTTGCGCAAGGCGTCATCGGTATGCGCGTAATCCACAACCACCAGGAAGGGCTGCCCGGCGTCAACCTTCTCGAAACGCCCCGGCACGGACCGGCACTCCGCGATTCCCGCCGCGATCGCTTCCGGCGCCATACCCAGCGTCTTCGCCGCCGACCACGCGGCCAGGATGTTGTACACATTCATCCGGCCTGGCAGTGACGACGTTACGGGGAAACACTGGCCTTCGTGCCGGATCTCGAACCGCAGCCCGCTGAAGCCGGATTCCACGTTCACCGCCCGCACCGTCGCGTCGTCGTTCAGCCCGTACCGGAGCACCTCGGTTCCGGCGCCGGTGCGTATGTCTCGGCCGTACGGGTCGTCCTGATTCAGCACCGCGAACGGAGGAGGCGGCGCGCCCGCGCCGTCGAACAACATGCGCTTGGCCGCGAAATATTCCTCCATCGTGCGGTGGAAGTCGAGATGGTCCCGAGTCAGGTTGGTGAACACCGCCGTACGGAAGCGGATGCCGTAGACCCGCCCCAACGCCAGCGCGTGCGAGGAAACTTCCATTGTGGCGTGCGTGCCGCCGGCGGCTTCGAGGTCGGCGAACAGCTTGAACAGATCGAGCGATTCCGGCGTGGTGTTCACAGCCGCTATCGCCTGCCCCGCCATGCGGTACTCGATCGTCCCGACGAGCGCCGTCGTGTTGCCGGCCTGGCGAAGTACGGAATCGAGCAGGTATGACGTGGTCGTTTTGCCGTTGGTGCCGGTGATCCCGGCGATGGCGAGCCGCTCGTCCGGGCGCCCGTAGAACGCGCGCGCGGCCAGCGCCAGCGCTCTGCGGCCGTGCTCCACCTGAATCCATGGCCCCGAGAAGCCCTCCGGCTGCGGCAATCCGCTCAACACCGCGACCGCACCGCGCTCCATGGCCTGGGCGGCAAAAGCGCGCCCATCGGCCTTCTTGCCCGGGAATGCGAAGAAAACAAAGCCCGGACCGACCTTCCGGGAATCATATGCGATGCCGCGCACTTCGGCGCCTGCAAGCCCGTCCGCCAAGGCAACCGTAGGCAGCAATTCTTGAAGTTTCATCGAAACAGCACCCGCACCCTTTCTCCGGGGTTCAAAAAGCTGCCGGGAGAAGGCGCCTGTGCGCGCGCCACGCCGTTTCCGATGACGTCCACCGGCACCCCGGCCGCAAGCGATTCCTCAAGGACCGCACGCACGGTCTTACCCTGGAAACTCGGCACCTTGGGACCGGCCGCGACGACCACCGTGGTCGACTGCGGCGCGGCAAGGGGCGCCGCGGGCGCAGTCTTCCCCATGAGCACCTCGGACAGGTCCTCGGGCGGCTCGGATAAATCGGCGATCGAGACGTCGTTGGTCTCGTCCGGGCGCGTGGGCTCGGGCAGCGCTGTCTCGGGGAGGTCGTGCGGCACATCGAGCAGCCGCAGCGTCTCGATGGCAACCGACTTGAACACCGGCGCCGCCACCACGCCGCCGTACAGTTTTGTGCCGTTCAGCGTGACCGCCATGACCACCGCCGGGTTCGTCACCGGCGCAAAGCCCACAAACGAACCGTTGTAGAGGTGGGTGTACCGCTTGGTAGCCCGGTCGAAAATCTGCGCCGACCCCGTCTTGCCCCCGGACGTGTACCCGGGCAGCCGGGCGCCCTTTCCCGTGCCGTGAAGCACCACCCCCTCCATCATCTGGCGCATCGTGATGGCCGTTTCCGGCTTCAAAATGCGCTGCGGAGGCTCCACCGGCTCGTTTTCGGGCTTGGCGCCGGGCCTTTGCCTCTTCAGGATGAGCCGCGGCCTGACCAGTACCCCGCCATTGGCGATCACCGAACAGGCCTGTGCCAGTTGCACCGACGTCGTGCTGATTTCGTGTCCCATCGCAACCGACCCGATGGACGTTTTGCCCCAGAATTTCAGGTCTCTGACGGTGCCCGAGGATTCCGCCGGCAGCGGCAACCCGGTGCGTTTCCCGAACCCGAACCTGCGCACGTACTCCAGCAGGCTTCTCTCCCCAACTTTCAATCCTATCTGGATTGCTCCGATATTGCTTGACTTGGCCAGAACATCGGACATGGAGATGGTGCCGAAGCCGCGCTTGGCCTCGTGAATCACGCGGCCAAACAGGTTCATGGTGCCCCCGCCGCAGTTGATCAGGCTGTCCGGCCGGAGCTTGGTGGTCTCGAGCGCCGCCGAGAGGGTAATGATCTTGAACACCGAGCCCGGCTCGAAAGGCACGGAAACGGGGTGGTCGAATCGCGCCTCATGGTCCTGGGCGGTTTGGGGCGGTTTCGTGGGGTCGAACGGAGGATACGAGGCCATCGCCAGCACCTCCCCCGTGTACGGGTTCATCACGACGACGCTGCCGCTCGTGGCGCGGTGCAGTTCGCACGCGGCCCGTATCTCGCGCTCGGCGACGTATTGAATGCGCTCGTCTATGCTGACGGTGATGCTGACGCCCGGCTCGGCGGCCTCGGAGGAGAGGCTCTCAATGCCCCGCTGTTGGACGTCCGTGAGCATCCTGACAGTGCCGGCGCGCCCGCCAAGCGCCTCGTTCATGCTCTGTTCCAGGCCCAGGTTGCCCCGCTCCTGGAAATCCACGGTGCCGACGACATGGCTGGCGAGCGAGCCGCTCGGGTAGTACCGCTGGCTCTCCTGGCGGAATTCCACCCACTCGAGTTTCAGGCTGCGCAGGCTGTCGGATTCCGCCGGCGTGATCTTGCGCTTGACCCAGAGGAAGCCCGAGCCCCTCGCTTTGGCCTTCTGCAGTCTGTCGAGCAACTCCGGGCGGTCCACCCCGAGGACCCGCGCCAGAATGTCGGCCGCAAGGGCGGGATCGGGCACGCGCAGAGGATTTATGACGACCGAATCCGCCTGTACGCTCAATGCCAGCGGGTGGCCGGAACGGTCCAGAATCGCTCCGCGCGCGGCTTCTATGCGAAAAGTTCGCTGCTGCTGCTGATCGGCGAGCTTCTGGTAGCTATCGTGCGAAGCGATTTGAAGGTGAACCAGGCGAAAGAGGATCAACAGCGCCCATAGGAGCGCCACCAATGCCAGTCCCAGCAGACGGCCTGCGATCGGAAGCCCGCTGCGCGCCTGTTCCGATTCCCCGCCCCGACGCCATCCCCGCACCTCGACCTCCTCTGCATGCCGCCAAAGCCGCACCGTACCTCTGTCCGTCCCTCCCTATTTGCCGCCTACGTTCAGGGCCACCGTCGAGTCCGATTTCGTGTTGATGTAAACCACGTGCGTCGAATCCGGATCGACCATCCGCAGGTCGCGCGCCAGCTCCTGAAGCCGCTGCGGGCTCAGCAGGGCGGCCTCTTCCAGCTCCAGCCGCGCCCGCTCCTGCGAGAGCTTCTCGTGGCTCCGGGCCAGCGCGTGGATCTGATAACCGGCGATCATTCCCAGGGCGTCCGGCAGCATCAACGCCATCAGAACCAGCGCCGCCGCAAACGAAGCCGACACCGCGCGCCAGCACTTTTTCCGCGCGATGGGATCGGCCTCCCTTACCACGCGGCTGTTGTCTACCTTCTTGCAGTACAGATACACGTCCTCGCAGGGCAGAGGACGAAGCTGAAAGGGATCCGGCTCCGCCGGACGTTTGAAGTAAGCCGCCATCGTCGCCATTACATTGCCTCCCAGATCTTCATTTCATTTCCAGCGCCCGCAGCTTCGCGCTGCGTGAGGGCGGGTTGGTCGCAACCTCGTCCTCGCTCGGTTTCACGACGTGTTTGGTCAGCAGCCGCGCTCTGGACTGCTGTGCCAGCCGCCGAAAGCCCTCTTTCACCTGCCGGTCTTCCAGCGACATGAAAGTGATCGCAACAATTCGGCCGCCGCTGGTCACCAGGTCGGGAGCCGCCCGCAGCAGGGCGTCCAGTTCTTCCACTTCCCGGTTCACTGCGCGGCGCAGTGCCATGAACGTTTGGGTCGCGGGGTGCAGCCTGCCCGTCCGCGGCACGGCCCGTTCCACGATCCCCGCAAGGTGCAGCGTGTCGCGAACCGGCCGCGCGCGAACGATTGCTCTGGCTATTCTCCGCGCCCTCCTCTCTTCGCCGAGTTGGTAAATCAGATCGGCGAGTTCCTTTTCGCTCATGGTATTGGCCAGGTCGGCAGCGGTCACCCCCTGCGTCCTGTCCATCCTCATGTCCAGCGGGCCTGGCGCGGCGAGCGAAAAACCCCGTTCCGGCTCGGTCAACTGATACCGGCTCACGCCCAGGTCCGCCATCAGGCCGTCCACTTTCTCTATGCCGAACGAACCCAGCGCCGCCCTCAGCTCCGAAAACCGCGCCTGCCGGAAACGGATCCGGTCGGCCCATTCCGCCGTGTTCTTCCGGGCCGCCTCGATCGATTCGGCGTCCCGGTCGAGCGCGATTACGAAGCCCGTCTCCAGCCGCGAAGCTATCGCCGCGGTGTGCCCGCCCAGCCCCGTGGTTGCATCCACGTAGATTCCGTCCGGCCGCACCGCCAGGTGCTCCAGCGCCTCGTTGAGCATCACGGGAACGTGCATACATTGCTACTTGAGGCCAGCCTTTCTGAGCGCCGGCAGGGCGGAGGCGGCGGACGCCGTCGCACGCTGGAAGCGCTTCTCGTGAGCGGCCTCACTGTAAAGATCGATCGCGCCGTTGTAAAACCGTAGGTTGACTTTCTGGTCCTCGATCTCGAGCTTTCGCCGCAGCGCCGGCGGCACCAGAACGCGGCCCTGGCTATCCAGGCCGGAGACCGAACCCCAGGTATCCGCGATGTAGGCGAGGTCCTCGGCGGCCTGTGGGTCGTCCTTGAACTCGGCCAAAACTCTCAGGTTTTCCCGCCACACCTCGATGGGATATATTCGTCCTATGTCGCCGTCGAGGCTAGTGACGAAGAACTGCTGTTCGGGGAAATTCTTGACGTACTCCTCAAACTCTTTGGGCAGACGCACGCGGCCCTTGTCGTCGCAGCGCGACGGGTATATGCCGAGTGGAGGGCGTGCCGAATTGAGCTGATTCTGGGAGTCGTCCACTTTCTGGCCACCTTTTAGCCAGATTCTTCCACTTGCGATTGTAGATTGCCCCGGAGCTGTTTTCAATAGGGTTTTCCCTTATTTTTCAACCTGTAAGCGCAGATTTATGCGAACAAAAAGCGAAATAGTACGATGGGCTTAGTACTGCCCTGGGGAATCTTTAATTTTCAGAGGTTTTCTTGCGTGAACCCGCACTCGTGCCCCGGCGGGAAGACATTCAAACGATCGCGATTGGTCGTCGCGATAAACCGCTCTTGTTACCGATCCTTCATCTTGGCCGGGTGCGTGCTTAAATTTACTGCTGAGCTGTTCAACACCCCCTTATGGCAAAAGGCAACGTAACGATTCACGTCGAGCGGTGTAAGGGTTGTGCCTTCTGCGTGGAGTTCTGCCCCACCGAAGTCCTCGCCCTTTCCTCCGCCTTCAACTCCAAGGGCTACCACCCGCCTAACGTCGTAGCTCCTGAGAAATGTAGCGGTTGCGACTTGTGCGGGATGTACTGCCCGGACTTCGCCATCTTCGGTTGGAAGGTCGCCGCGAGCGCAAAGGAGAACGATTCGAATGCAGGCTGATCCCCGCGGGGTCCTGACAGGAGTTCATTTCATTGATGGCGACCACGCCTGCTGTGAGGGGGCATTGGCCGCTGGTGCGCGATTTGCCGCAGGTTACCCCATCACACCATCCACCGAAGTGGTGGAGCGGTTCGCCGCGCGAATCCCGACCGTCGGCGGCACGTTCATCCAGATGGAGGACGAACTGGCGTCCTCGATCACCATCCTCGGCGCGGTCTGGGGCGGAGCAAAAGCCTTCACGGTGACATCCGGCCCCGGCTTCTCCCTGATGATGGAGCACATCGGGTACGCCGTGATGACCGAAACGCCCTGCGTGTTCGTGAACGTGCAGCGCGGCGGCCCTTCCACCGGCCTGCCCACGCTCCCCGCCCAGGCCGACATGATGCAGGCGCGATGGGGCTCGCACGGCGATTACGAAATCATCGCGCTTTCCCCCAACTCCCCCCAGGAGTGCTTCGACCTCACCATCAAGGCCTTCAATCTCGCCGAGCAGTACCGAACACCCGTCATGTTCATGATGGATGAGTGCGTGGGGCATATGACCGAAAAGGTCGTCATCCCCAAGCCGGAAGAGATCGATATTTATCCGCGCCGCCACACCAAGCGCCCTCCGGGCCAGTACAAGCCCTACGAACCGGCAGAGGACCTCGTCCCTGAAATGGCCCACGCCGGCGAAGGCCATCGGTTCCACGTCACCGGCCTGACGCACGATGAGCGCGGCTACCCATCCATGACGGTCCCGACGCAGGAACGTTTAATCCGCCGTCTCCAGCAGAAGATCCGCGCGGCAGAGGACCAACTCACGTTGGTGGATGAGGACGGCGTCGAAAACGCCGACGTCATCGTCGTTTCTTACGGGATCACTTCGCGAGTCGCCGAGCGCGCAATCGAAATGGCCCGGCAGAAGGGCATAAAGGCCGGCCGCTGCCGCCTGATCGGCGTCTGGCCGTTCCCGGACCAACACCTGCGCTCGCTGGCGCAGCATGCCCGGGCGTTCGTCGTGCCGGAGATCAACCTGTGCCAGATAGGCCGCGAGGTGGAACGGGCCGTAGGCCGTTTCGCGCGCACCGTGCCTGTGACCCACGCCGGAGGGGGAGTACACCGTCCCGAAGACATTTATCAAGCGATCATGGAGGCTGCACGATGAGCGCCCTGCCGGAAGTCATCAACCCCGTAGAGCCATTTCTTCGAATGGACCGCATCCCGCACATCTGGTGCCCGGGGTGCGGCATCGGCACAACGGTGAACTGTTTCACTCGCGCGCTGCTGGAGTCGAAAGCCGACCTGGACCGCGTGGCGCTGGTGTCGGGGATCGGATGCACGGGCCGCGTGGCCGGCTATGTGAAGCTGGATTCGTTCCACACCACCCACGGGCGTGCCATTCCGTTCGCCACGGGGCTGAAGCTGGCCAACCCTGGGCTGGATGTCATCGTCTACTCGGGCGACGGCGATTTGTTCGCCATCGGCGGAAATCACCTGATCCACGCCGCCCGCCGCAACCTCGACATCAAGGTGATCTGTGTGAACAACCTGATTTACGCCATGACGGGGGGGCAAACCGCGCCCACCACGCCGGGCGCCGCCATCACGACAACCGCCCCGTACGGCTGCTTCGAGCCCTCCTTCAACCTGTGCGCGCTGGCCGATTCGGCCGGGGCGTCCTACGTCGCGCGCTGGACCACCTTCCACGTCCGCCAGCTCACCAAGTCGATGTCCGAGATTATGCGCAAGCGCGGCTTCTGCTTCATCGAGATCATCTCCCCCTGCCCCACCCTCTACCAAAGGAGGAACAAAATGGGCGACGGCCTGGAAGCGATGAAGTTCTACAAGGAGAAAAGCAAGGTGCGCAACGGCGCGCCGACGAGCGAACTGGCTCTCACCAGGGATGGCGAGATCGTGGTCGGCAAATTCGTTGACCGCGACCGCCCGGACTACATGGAACTCATGCGTGGCCGCCTGTCGGAGCAACTCGGCGACCGCTATGTCGAGACGGAGAACCTGGTATGCAGCTAACCGAGATTCGCATTGCCGGCTTCGGCGGCCAGGGCGTCATCCTTTCCGCCATGATCATCGGGAAGGCCGCCTCGATTTATGAGGGCGGGCACGCCACGCTGACACAGAGTTTCGGTCCCGAGGCGCGGGGCGGAGCATCGAGCGCGCAGGTCGTCCTTTCCGAAAAACCGATCCACTATCCTTATGTGACCGCGCCCGACATCCTGGTCGTCATGTCCCAGGAGGCCTACGGCCGGTTCGTGCCGGAGCTAAAAGACGGCGGAATCCTCATCGTCGAGGAAGACATGGTGCGGATATCCGAGCTCAGGCCCGGCATCCGGGTCTATGGGGTCCCGGCAACCCGGCTTGCGGAAGAACTGGGCAGGCGCATGGTTCTCAATATAGTGATGGTGGGAGCCTTTGCCGCAATTACGGGGATCACTCCTTCCGAAGCGCTGCGCCAGGCTGTCGCCGATTCCGTGCCCCCCGCCACGCGCGATCTCAATCTCCGCGCATTCGACAAAGGCTTCGAATACGGCCTGACAAAGATCGAAACCGCCCCGGAAGAGGCCGAGCAAGTTCCCCTCGAGGCTGAGTAAAAGAATCCTGGTGACGCTCCGGGCAGGCGTGTCCCCAGGATTCTTCCAAGCCCCACTAACCAGCCACAAACGCCCGTCGCGAGAATGGCACTATGGACGGATTCACCAGGCGTTCGAAGTCGCTAAAATGCATGTGGATAACGTCCCGGTGCGTCCCGGCATTGAACGTGATCATGTCTTCGCCGGCCAGCCTGCTGTCCACGTAAACCGGAAGATCGAACAAGTTGCCGAACGGCGGCATGGCGCCCAGTTCGCAGACCGGGAATAGCTCTTTCAGTTCCGCTTCTGTCGCCAGCCTCAGCCGTGAGAGGCCCAGGTCGAGCCGTAGCTGCTCGAGATCCACTACGCTGTCACCAGGCAGCACCCCCATCCCATACCCCTGTTCGCTGAGGAAGATAACAGCTTTGGCTACTTCCCGGGCGGGCACATGCTCGGCCGAAGCAACCTCTCGCGCGGTATAGGCCAGGGGATGAATTGTGTGTGTGTACTCCACGCCGTTCTGATCCAGAAACTCGCGGAGTTTTGTGAAGATAGGCATCGGAGCCTCCTAAATTCCACCGCTGCTGGAGCAGAACGACCGGGGAGGCCGCCCCACTCCTCTGAGGAAGTCCATCCCGAATCTACTGCAAAACGAGGGTTCGTGCAATGGTATCGTGAGGTCAGAGATGCAGTCAGAACAGCAGACCGCGGGCAGCACCGTAGGAACGGTGCGCATATTCGGCGTGCCGGTCCGCCTGCACTTCACATTCGTGTTGCTTTTCGTGTTCCTCGTGGTGTTCAGCATGGGCGAACGGCAGTCCGCGGCGGCAGGCATCGTTTATGTCACCGCGCTGTTCGGATCGGTAATCCTGCACGAACTGGCGCACGCCGTCGTGGCCAGGCTTTACGGCTTGAAGGCGGTTGAAATCGTCGTCTACCCGATCGGCGGAGTGACCCGCCTGGCCGAGGCGCCGCAACCCCGCCAGGAGTTGTGGATCGCGCTCGCCGGTCCGGTGATGAACCTGTTGATCGGCCTCGGAATCTTCGGCGCACTCATATGGCGCGGCGCTCTGACGCCGCTTGAGGGATTAGTGGAGCCCAATGACGCCAATCTTCTGGAACGCATTGCAGCGGGCAACCTGATTCTGGCCGCGTTCAACCTCTTGCCGGCGTTCCCAATGGATGGCGGGCGGATCCTGCGCTCGATCCTGGCGCTGAGAAAGCCAACGGAAGAGGCGACCCGGCTCGCGGCGCGCGTCAGCCAGTTCATCGCGATTGCCATGGGCCTCTGGGGCCTCCTGAACACGAATTTCATGATCGTGTTCATCGCCTTCTTCGTGTATCTCGGCGCGGCGCAGGAAGGCGCGGCCGCCGTGGGACGCATCCTGACCCAGGGCATGCCTGTCGAAGCCGCGATGGTGACCGATTTTCGCACGCTCTCGCACGGCGACACGATTGGAGACGCCGCCAATCTGCTGCTGGCGACCACGCAGCAGGATTTCCCCGTGCTGCACGGCGACCAGGTGATCGGCCTGCTCGGCCGCAACGCCCTGCTGCGCGCCATGGCCTCGGGTGGTCCGGATTCCTACGTCGCGGGTGCGATGAACCGGGATTTCCTCCGGCTCTCGCCGGACGACGACCTCTCGGACGCCATGCGGCCGCTGGCGCAATCAGGCTCGTGCGCGCTGGTCATGGATGAAGACCGGCTGGTCGGGCTCCTCACGGCCGAAAACCTGTCGGAGTTTCTTCTCCTTCGCCGCATCGGCATGCAACCGGAAGCGCTCGCGCGCAGCGGGCGGGCCTCGGAGTAGCCGGGGCTTGGTTTTCCAACCCGTTAGAATGGTTCCATGCTACAGCGCGTTGCCGAAACGATCGACCGGCACGCCATGTTTGCGCGCGGCCAGCGGGTCGGGGTGGCTGTTTCGGGCGGCGCGGATTCCGTGGCACTGCTCCACGCTCTGGTCGACTTAGGCGCGCGTTGGGACCTGCGGCTTGTCGTACTCCATGTAAACCATAAGCTCCGCGGAGAAGAATCCGAAGGCGATGCGCGTTTCGTGCGCGAACTGGCCGAAAGGCTGGGCCTCGAACTCCGCTGTCACGAAGTAGATGTCCCCGGCATCCTTAGGGCTGAGGGGGGCAACCTGGAGCAGATTGCGCGGCAAGTCCGGCGGGACATCTTCCTCGACCTGATCGGGACGGGGCAGTTGGACCGCGTGGCCTTGGGACACACGCGCTCGGACCAGGCGGAAACCGTGCTGTTCCGCATCCTGCGCGGCGCGGGCACGGCCGGGTTGGCGGGCATGCGGCCGGTGACCGGGGAAGGGCTGGTTCGGCCGCTCATCGATGTAAGCCGGGCCGAGGTTCTGGAGTACCTAAACGGGAACGGGATCGCGTGGCGCGAAGATTCCAGCAATCGGGATCGCCGCTTTGCGCGCAACCGGATCCGGCACGATCTGCTACCCACGCTCGCGCGCGAATGGAACCCCGGGCTGGCCGAGGTTCTGGCCGGTATGTCCTCGGTGGCGCGGGACGAGGAGGACTTCTGGCGCGACATCGTATCCGCGACCTCTGAAGGGCAACTGGACGTCCGGCCGCACGAGGTCATCTTCCGGGCGGACTGGCTGGCGGAGTTGCGTCCGGCGGTCGCGCGAAGAGTGGCGCGGAGGGCAGTGGAACTGGCACGCGGAAACCTGCGCCGGATCGATTTGCACCATATTGAGCAGATCGTTGCGCTGGCCGGGGGCGCTGGAATGGCGCGGAGGTTCGAGATCCCCGGGCTGGAGGTCTGGAGATCGTGCGGCCAGATCCGTGTAGCGCCTCCTCACAGCGGCGCGGATTACGATTTCGAGGTTCCTATCCCCGGCACGGTGGAGGTTCCGGCCGGCGGCACCCGGTTGGTACTGGAATTGCTTCACGCGAGCTGCGTTTCCGGATATAATGAAAAGGAAAACGAGCAATTGGACTGGGGTCGGATCGCCGGTGACTTACGTCTGCGGAACTGGAGGCCGGGTGATCAATACCGACCATTGGGACGCGCCCATCAGACCAAAGTCAATTCTTTGTTACAGCATGCCCGAGTACCGCTTTGGGACCGGCGCCTGTGGCCTGTCCTCACGCGGGGAGGAGCAATTGTCTGGGTGGCCCGGTTCGGACCGGCCGCAGAGCTCGCCGCCACGCCCGATACCCCTATCATTCTGACAGTGCGCGAAATCCATGATATTTCGGGAATCTTGTAATCTTAACTCCGGGCAGTGGCGTCCAATGAAGAGAGGGCCCGCCGGTCCTGCAGGCGGGGGAGGTATATGAATTCGAACGTAAAGACGGCAATTTTCTGGGTGGTTTTGATCATGGTGGTGGTCCTGCTGTGGACCGTCGTAAAGACGGGCCAGAAGCGGGCCGACCGCCAGCTCACTTTCACCCAGTTCGTCAACGACGTAAAATCCGGAAAGGTCCAGTCGGTGACGATCAACGGGATGGAAGTGAACGGTGCCTACAAGGACGATAACGGTGGCCTGCACGTCCTCATCCCGGCCAATTACCCGAACGTTTACACGCTGCTGCAGGACAACGGGGTCAACATCGACATTAAAGAGGCCAGCAGCAGCAGCTGGGTGGGGGTGTTGATCAACGCGATTCCCTTCATCCTGTTGCTGGGGTTCTGGATCTTCATGATGAGGCAAATGCAGAGCGGAGGGAACAAAGCGCTCAGTTTCGGCAAGAGCAGAGCCCGCCTGCATTCCTCGCAACAGAAGAAGGTCACCTTCAAGGATGTGGCGGGCGTCGAGGAGGCCAAGGAGGAACTCCAGGAGATTATCGAGTTCCTGCGCGAGCCTCAGAAATTCCAGAAGCTGGGCGGGCGCATTCCCAAGGGCGTGCTGCTGATCGGGCCTCCCGGAACGGGCAAGACCTTGCTGGCGCGGGCAATCGCGGGCGAGGCCAACGTTCCGTTCTTCTCGATTTCGGGTTCGGACTTCGTCGAAATGTTCGTTGGCGTCGGCGCGAGCCGCGTCCGCGACCTCTTCGAGCAGGGCAAGAAGAACGCTCCCTGCATCATCTTCATCGACGAAATCGACGCTGTCGGCCGGCACCGCGGCGCGGGGTTGGGCGGCGGACACGACGAGCGGGAACAGACGCTGAATCAACTGCTTGTCGAGATGGACGGCTTCGAATCCAATGAAGGCGTGATCCTGGTGGCGGCCACGAACCGCCCGGACGTGCTCGATCCGGCGCTGCTCCGGCCCGGCCGCTTCGATCGCCGCGTTGTGGTCGGACGGCCCGACGTGAAGGGCCGCGAGGCTATCCTGCGTGTACACACGAAGAAGGTGCCCATCGCGGACGACGTGGATCTGATGGTGCTCGCTCGCGGGACACCGGGCTTTGCCGGAGCCGATCTCGCGAACCTGGTGAACGAAGCGGCGCTGGTCGCGGCGCGGCAAAGCCGCAAAGTAGTGGCCATGACCGACTTCGAACTGGCCAAGGACAAGGTGCTGATGGGCGTGGAGCGCAAGTCCCTGATCATCAGCGACGAGGAAAAGCGAAATACGGCTTACCACGAGGCCGGGCACGCGGTTGTGCTGGCGCTTTCACCGCTGGCCGACCCGGTCCACAAGGTGACCATCATTCCGCGGGGCATGGCTTTGGGCGTGACCATGCAGCTCCCCGAGGACGACAAGCACTCCTACACCAAGCAGTACCTGGAGACTCAGCTCACCGGACTCCTGGGCGGACGCATCGCCGAAGAAATCTTCATGGACCACATGACGACCGGGGCGGGCAATGACATCGATCGCGCCACCGATCTCGCCCGGAAGATGGTCTGCGAGTGGGGCATGAGCAACCTCGGCCCACTGAGCTTCGGCAAGAAGGAAGAGCAGATCTTCCTAGGCCGCGAAATCGCCCAGCACCGCGATTACAGCGAAGCGACGGCGGTGAAGATCGACGAAGAGGTCAGGCGGATTGTCGGGGTGGCTTATGATCGCGCCCGCAACCTGATCGAAGAGCATCAGGACGGTCTGGTGCGGGTGGCCGAGGCGCTGCTCGAGCGCGAAGTGCTCGATGGCGACGAGGTGCGCGCGCTGATCGAAGGCAGAAAGCTTGAGCCGATGCAGCCATCCTCAACGGATCGCGGCCAGACGCAGCAAGTCGTGCGTCCCGAAGGCGGCCGGCGTTTGCCCGGGCTCGTGGAAGGAGAGCGGCCACAGCCAGCCTGATGCCGCTCCCATTCTCGGCTATCCTGTTTGACGTCGATGGAACTTTATTGGACTCCGCAGAGGATATCTGCGGAGCCATCCTCGACGTGCTGCGACCGACCCCCTGCCGGCCCTTGAGAAGCGCAGACCTCACCCGGTACGTGGGAGTTCATCTCCTCGATATGTTCCGCGATCTGCTGCCGGATTATACAGACGAGCAGCACGAAGAGTTAATCCGGCAGTATCGCGCCATCTACCCCGCCCGGCAGCACAAGGCCACGCGGATTTATCCCGGCGTCAAAGAGGCGCTTGCCGCCATGCCGGGGAAAAAGTCTACTGCTACGACGAAAGCCTCCACAACCGCGCGAGCCATCCTGGAACAGTTCGGCCTCATTGACTACTTCGACCACGTGCAGGGGACCGACGGCTTCGCCCATAAACCGGCGCCGGACGTGTTGCACGTGTCCCTCGATGCGCTGGGCGCCCGCCCCGAGGACTGCCTGTTTGTCGGCGATTCCCCGGCGGACATGGAAGCGGGCCGGCGCGCCGGCGTGAAGATCTGCGCCGTGCGGTACGGATACGGAGACCCGGCCGAGCTCGCACGGTGGGAGCCCGACTACTGGGTTAACGATCTACGGGAACTGCTTTAGTGGGACAGGTGGTACGCGAGAAAGGCAGCAGGGGCTAAAGCCCTATGATGGTGGCACCCTGCGGCACGACTGAAGTCGTGCCCTGATACGGTTCGTGCCCGCTCACCGCAGCGCCAGATAAACCGCCGTCCTATGGTGGCACCCTACGGCACGGCTGGAGCCGTGCCCTGATACGGTTCGTGCCTGTCCACCACAGCGCCAGATAAACCGCCGCGATCGCAGAGTAATTCACCAGCATGAACCAGCGGTTTCCCCACGAAATCCCATCGAAGTGATATGAAGATACCGGCCACAGGAACGGGGTCGGGAAAAACCGCAGGGTGTGGCTCGGTATATCGATGAGGATGTGAAGCGGCCAGCCGAGCATTTCGAGCACCGGGCGGCGCCGGATCAGCCAGACGATCCCGAACACGGCGGAGAAGACGAACAGGCTGTGGCTGATCTGGTAGAGCTGCCAGGCCAGGCCCAAGCCGGGACGTCCGTGAACGGGGATGCCTTTCAGCCGATACACAAGCATCATCACGAATGGAACGGTGAAAGCAAACAGATCCGGGAAGACTCCGAAGAGGGCGGCCCAGCCCAAGCGGATTCTTTGCCGGATGTTTCTGTTTGTGCCGCGTGCGGCGGCCGTTGCCCATAGAGCGTGCGCGAATATGTCCACTCCTCTGTTGATATCGCAGCCACACCGCCCGGCGCAAACTCGCTCGTGCTCGCGTGTGACAATGGAAGTGCCGGTTCCGATTGCTTGACCGGCGGAGGTCGATCGACTGGCAACTCCGGAAAACCAGGCCCCGCGCGAGAAGGCCGCCCTCGTCCTCGGCTCGGGACCCCTTTCGGGCACGCGGTATCCGCTGGAAGCGGACATCACGCTGATCGGCCGCAACTCGGAAAATGACGTCGTCATCACAGGACCGGATGCCGCCGTTGTCTCCGGCCACCACCTCGAGATACGGCGCGAAGGCGGCCGGGTCCTGCTGCGCGATCTGGCGAGCACCAACGGCACGTTCGTCGACGGCAAACGCGTTACCGAAACCGATCTGGAAGGTCCCTGCTCGATTCAACTCGGCACCGGCGGGCCGCAACTGCTTTTCGTTTTCGGCGGCGCACCGCAAGCGGATTTGGAACGCACGCTGATCGCGGCCCGCGAATCGTCCAGCCGGGAAGCGGGCAGCCAAACCGAGCAGATTTTGGGGCGTGCGGTGACACGCGCGCGCCTGGCGCGGGGCTCGGGCATCGCCGACCAGACGGGCCCCATCATGCGCGAGGCGGTGCAGCATGTCCTTCGCCGTACGAGGCGCCGGCTGAAGGCCGCGATCTGGGTGCTCGTGGTTGCGCTGGCTGTGACGGTTGGCTACGGGGGCTGGAAGATCCGCGGCCTCAAGGTTGCGAAAGCGGAAATCGACATCCGCATCCACGAACTCGAAACGAAGATTTCACAGCCCGGGCAAAATCCGGAAGTCGCCGACAAACTGATCGCGCGCCTGAACGAATACCAGGGCCAGGCCATTGCGCTCCAGAGCAACTTTCTTTACCGTTTCGGTGTACGCACGCAGGAGGATTTTGTGCGGCAGGACCTCCGCGTGCTCATGGCGGAATTCGGCGCCGAGGTCTATAGCCTTCCCCCCGATTTTACGGGCCGCGTGAACGAATACATCAAGCAGTATCAAGGCGCGGATCGCCCCAATATGGAGCGCGCGCTGAGCCTGGCGCGACCGGAACTCGAAAGGATGCGCGCGATCTTCGAGAAGAACAGCCTTCCGGCGGATCTCGCTTACATGTCGGTCGTCGAGAGCGCTTTTCACAACTCCCAGGAGAGTTATGCGGGCGCGATGGGGCTGTGGCAGTTCACTCCGGGCACCGCTCGATCCCTCGGTCTCGAAGTGAGCGAGGAGCTGGACGAAAGGCTCAACGTTCCGAAGGCGACCAATGCCGCCTGCAAGTACATGCGCAGACTGATCCTCGATTTCGGGTCCGGTTCTTCGGTGATGCTCGCGCTGGCCGCCTACAATTTGGGCCCCGCCCGGGTGAAAACCGCGATCGAGCGTGGGGTGCGCGACCCGATCAAGCAGCGCAATTTCTGGTATCTGTACCGCACCCGCGCCCTGCCGGAGGAGACCCGCGAGTACGTTCCGAAAGTGATGGCCGCCATGCTGATAGGCCGCCATCCCGAACGTTTCGGGTTCTGATCAGGCCGGCATTGACCGGAAAGGCGAAGTTCAGAGATAATCCCCCAAATGACTCGAAGAGACCTGGTTGCCGCATCGGCCGCAATCACCGCAGGAGCATCCTTCGCCGAGACGCCACAGAGATCGCTATACGAGATGCAAATCTTCAGGCTGCGCAACGGGCCGGAGAACCAGCGCCAGCGGACCACGGCCTTCCTGAAGAGTTACGTGCCTCTTGCCAAACTTGCCGGCTCGGGGCCGGTAGCCGTGTTTTCGAGTTCGATCGGGGACGACGCGCCGTACCTGCTCGCCATCACGAGCTTCAAGGGCGGACAAGCCGGCATGGAAGCGTGCCAGACGAAACTCCGGGCCAGTCCCGATTACGTCAAGGCCGGCAACGAATGGTATGCCGGGGGGCGTCCGTTCGAGCGGCAGGAGGTGAGGCTGCTTGCGGCGTTCCCAGGATTTCCGGCAATGACGCCTCCACCCACGGAGGGCCGAAAAACCTCGCGCATCTTCGAACTGCGCACTTACGAACGGGAGACTTCCGCGGCACTGGAGCGCAAGATCAAGATGTTCGAAGAGGGTGAAACCGCGATCTTCGTCCGAGCGGGGATGCTGCCGGTCTTCTTCGGCGAGACGGTTTTCGGGCCGAACATGCCGAGTCTGGTCTACATGCTCGGGTTCGACGATCTGGCAGCGCGCGAGAGCGCGGGTCGCGTATCCGGCAGAGATCCCGAGTGGAAGAGGCTGGGGGAGCTGTACCCCGATGTCGCCACCGTTCCGAAGCTCAGCATCTCGTTCCTGAGCCCGCTGGGGTTCTCCGACGTGCGGTAAAAATAACCCGTTGCACCGACCGATCTGGCGAGAGATAATGACTCGCCAGTGGAAACCTCATCGAAAGTCCGAATCGCCTCGCTAGACGCCTTTCGCGGCACGGTGATGACGCTCATGCTCGCCGAAGTGCTGCGCCTGCCTGGGCTCGCCAAGGTATTTCCCCAGAGCGCATTCTGGAGTTTCATCGCGTTCAACACGAGCCATGTGGAATGGCAGGGCTGCTCGCTGCACGACCTGATCCAGCCGGGCTTCTCGTTCCTTGTGGGCGCGTCGCTGCCGTTTTCGATCGCGAACCGCCGGGCGCGCGGCCAGAGCACCGGTCGCATGGTCGCTCACGCCGCGTGGCGTGCGCTCATCCTGATCTTCCTGGGGATCTTCCTGCGATCGATCGGCAGACCCCAGACCTACTTCACGTTTGAAGATACGCTGACGCAGATCGGTCTCGGCTACGTGTTCCTGTTCCTGCTCGGATTCACGAGCACGCGTGTGCAGGTTGGCGCGCTGGTCCTGATTCTCCTCGGATACTGGGGCCTGTTCGCGCTCTATCCGGCGCCCGGTCCGCAGTTCGATTACACCGCCGTGGGCGTGCCGGCGGGGTGGTCTGACCACTATAGCGGGTTCCTGTCGCATTGGGACAAGAACTCAAACCCCGCATGGGCGTTCGACCGGTGGTTCCTCAATCTCTTCCCGCGAGAGCGGCCGTTCGAGTTCAACGGGGGCGGCTATGCGACGCTGAGTTTCGTCCCAACGCTTGGCACGATGCTGCTCGGCCTGCTCGCGGGCACGTGGCTCAAGAGCGCGCGTTCGGTCGTCACCAAGCTGCGAGGGATGATCGCCGCAGGTGCGGGCCTGATGGTGCTCGCGCTGATCTGCCAGTGGACCGGCGTGTGCCCGATCGTGAAGCGCATCTGGACACCGGCATTCACACTGTACAGCGGCGGCTGCGTTCTGCTGATCCTGTCGGGGTTCTATGCGCTGATGGAGTGGAAAGGCTGGCAGCGCTGGGCCTTTCCGCTGATGGTGGTGGGGATGAACTCGATCGCCATCTACGTGATGAGCTGGACCATGGAGGGGTTCTTCCTCGGCGCGGTGAACCGGCACATCGGGAACGCGATTTTTGGACTGCTGGGGCCGGCGTTCGAAGCCACCGTGCGCGGCGCGTTCGTAATGGCGATCTTCTGGATCATCCTGCACTGGATGTACCGGCGCAAGATCTTTCTGCGGATCTGACCTGTTCGGCCTAGAATGAGTCTGATGTCTTTACTGAACGTACGCGCCCGGATTCCGGGCCTGCTGCTGTTGCTGTGCGCCGCGGGGTTGGCGCAGACTGCTCCTCCGGCCGACATCGACGCCTGGGTCGCCCGCGCGATGAAACAGTTCGAGGTGCCCGGCATCGCGGTTGCCGTGGTGAAGGACGGCAGGCCGGTGCTCGTGAAGGGCTACGGCGTCCGCAAGCTCGGCGAACCCGCGCCGGTGGACGAGTACACGCTGTTCGGCATCGCTTCGAACAGCAAGGCGTTCACGGCAGCGGCTATCGCGATGCTGGTGGACGAAGGCAAGCTCGCCTGGGATGACCCCGTTCAGAAGCACTTGCCGTCTTTCCAGATGTATGACCCGTTCGTAACGCGCGAACTGACCGTGCGCGACCTGCTGTGCCACCGCACCGGGCTGGGGCTCGGGGCCGGCGACCTGCTGTTCTGGCCCGATACGGATGTGACGCGCGACCAGGTTGTGGCCGCCGCGCGGTGGATACGGCCCGCTTCGAGCCTGCGCAGCCGGTACGCATATAACAACCTGATGTTCGTCGTGGCGGGGCAGGTGGTGGCGGCGGCTTCGGGCAAGTCCTGGGACGATTTCGTGCGCGAACGGATTTTCGGGCCGCTCGGCATGACCCAGAGCCGTATCGCGGTGAATGGCAGGCCGGGGTTCAACTTCGCCGCTCCGCACTCGCGGGGATGGCGGCTTCAAGGAACGCTCACGCCGATTCCGCCGACCCAGGACCGAACCTGGGCGGCCGCCGCCGGCATCCGGTCCAATGTCGTCGATCTCTCGAAATGGGTCGCGGCGCACCTGAACGGCGGGAAGGTGAACGGCAAGGCGCTGTGGAGCAACGCGGCGGCGCGCGAGATGTGGTCGGCGCAGACCATCGTTCCGATCTCGGAACCGCGCGAGGAGGCGTTCAAGGCCGCCAAGCCGAACTTCTCAGCCTACGGGCTCGGCTGGTCGCTCCGCGACTATCACGGGACGAAAATCGTGTCCCACGGCGGCGCGCTTACGGGCATGCTTACGACGGTGGTGATGGCGCCATCGGAGAAGCTCGGGATCATTGTGCTCACCAACCAGGAGGAAGGCGGGGCGTTCAGTGCGATCGTGAACCATGTTCTGGACCACTACCTGAAGCTGCCTGAGACGGACTGGATCGCGGCCTACGAGGCATCGAGGAAACGAAGTCTCAGCCGCGCGACGGAGACTGAAGCGAAGCAGGCCAAGGCGCGGAACGCCGATTCGAAGCCATCGCTTTCGCTCGGCGCCTATGCCGGTGAGTACCGCGATGCGTGGTACGGAAATGCCGCCGTGGCGCTGGAAGGCGGCAAGCTGGTGCTGAGGATGTCCCGCACTCCGGCGATGGTCGCCGATCTCGAACACTGGCAATACGACACCTTTACGGCGCGCTGGCGCGACAAGACCATCCCCGACGCTTTCGTCACCTTCGCGCTGAACGTGGAAGGCAAGGTGGGCCAGGTCACGATGACCGCGGTTTCGCAGCTTGCCGATTTCAGTTTTGACTACGACGATTTGCTGTTCACGCCTGTACGGGCGGGGCGCTGAACGGCGTGGTGGAGGAACATCAGGCCGACGCTGGCCGTAAAAAACATCAGACCTGGCGCAACCAGGCCGGCGATGCCCAGCGAACCGGGCCACATCGAGCTGTCGCGGAGATCAGAAGCTTGCAGTCTGTCGTTCCGGCTCCCTCTCCTGCCGTACGAAAAACCGCCGCGAATACCGCCGTCCATTGAGCAGCGCGCCCACCCAGGTCGGCCTGACCAGCAGGTCGTAGCTCAGCACGAGCACGGGGACCGACAGGGCCACCACGATCGGCACCTTCACCGCCGCCGGCCACGCTACGGCCGCGAACGCCATCTGGAAGCCCATCACCACCGGCATGTGCATCAGGTACATCCAGTAGGAGCCGTCCGAGAGATAGCGCCCGAGCGGCCGTTCGGTGTTGAGGTAGCGCAGGAACAGCCCCGTGAGGCCGAAGGCGAGCAGCCACAGCAACAGAGACCCCGCGGCGGCGCGCAGCGGCTTCACCCAGTACCAGTATTCCGGCCGGTTCTGGACGGGGTCCACGAACACCATCCAGGCGGCCATGATCGCCATGCCCAGCCCGACCTGCCGCCATGCGTGCCGGTGGAACGTGCCCAGGAGGTCGCGGTTCAGATACAGCAGCCAGCCGAAGAAGAACGGGATCGTGTAGGCGATCACAATCCGGGGCACCGGCACGAAGCCCGGCGGATCTTCCAGGAACGCTCCGCGCATCAGCATCATTGCCCCCGCATAAGGTATGGCAAAAACGAACGGCCGCCATGTGCTGCCGGCCGCCGCGCGGTACCAGCCATTCGCGACGCGCAGCGCCGCGGCGATCCACCCCGTTCGGCAGGCGAGTTCCAGCAGCACAACCACCACGAACGCGATCGCGTAAAGCACCAGCAGGTATTCCAGGAACCACATGTGCATCGGGTGCGCATGCGCCAGAACTTCGCCGCTCAGGATGGAACCTCTGGCGCGCACAGGCCCGTCCGCGTGGCCCCAGGATTTCGAGTACGCCGACATCCAGAAAATTACAGGCGACATTGCCGTCCAGAACAACGCGAACGGCGCCAGAATCCGCTTGATGCGGTTTTCAACAAACCGCCGCCGTCCCCGTTCCCACAGCAGCGCGCCGAAGAAGCCCGCCATGAGGAAGAAGACCGGCATGCGGAAGGTGTGGATGAGGCCGAGAGTCCAGTCGTAGACCGCGGTCGGGTGGGCGTCCTTGTACGGCCATCCGCCGTCCCGGGAGTAGCCAACGACGGTGTGAAGCCAGATGCCCAGGAGCATCATGGCGGCGCGCAGGCTGTCGAGTGCGTGATACCGTTTCATGGTCCCCCATCTGTCCCGCAGCCGGCACAGAGATCCTGTGCTGGATCTTCAGAGGATTTCGAGTTGCGCCCAGCCCGGCAGCACTGCCGGCTGATTGCCGAGGAAGACGATACGGCGCGTCTTCGGGAACGGAAGGCCGGTCGCCAGAGCCCTGTTGTAGAGAGGAACCTGCTGCATCGCGCGGCGGTAAGCCTCGTCGCCGGTTTCGAGCCAGCCCGTTTTGGCCAGGAGGCCGCTGCCCCAACCCAGCGAGATCAGACAGGCTCGCCCGGCTGCCGTCAGCTCAGCCAGTCTCCCCTCCAGAGCCTCTATACTGCGTTGCAGTAAGGACAGGCCCGCCCAACCTGCGTACTGCTTCTGGATGGTCAGAAGCCGTCCGGCGTAGGCGTTCGCAGCCGCGAGGATTCGGGCGCCGTCCACCGGCTCCCGCCAGCGGAGCGCCCGCGCGATTTCCGGCTGAGCGAGAAAGGCGTTTTCGCGCCACAGACCTTCGAATGTAGTTCCCGGAGCCGCCATTTCCGCAAACATCGGCGTGCTTTCTCCCGGGTGGCTGCCCGGGACCGTTCCGCGCGGCGCCTGCTTCCAGCCCAATTCGTAACGGCCCTGCCCGCGCTGCTGAAGCGTGGAGACCCGCAGCAGGTAAAGCTTCAGCGCTCCCACGGGGGTCGGGTTCGAATCCGCCACCGAAATGGCACGCATGAAACTGAATGGTCCCGCGCCGAGCGCCTGCTCTTCAGCCGCTTCCCCAGGCCGCCGGGGCAAACGTTCGCCCTGCGCCAGCCGTTCGAATTGCGGCGTCGCTCCGTTCGTCCAACGGGAAAACAGCATACCTGTGCGAAGCGCACCCTTGATGGCGCTGCCGGGCAGGTAGATCCCTTCAGGGTTGGACAAAAAGGTTGGGATGAACAGGCTGTCGCCGGACGCCTTCTCCCAATACGCGGTGGAGGAGGGGTGCTCGAAAGGAACGCGGCGATCGGCAAAATTCTGAGCGAATCCGCCCCAGGAGGCAAAATCCAGCTTGTCCGCCTTCTTAAGCTGGGTGAGGTACCCTTCCAGCCGCGGCCCCTTGGCGAGCAGGCGGAAGATGCGCCGCTGGTCGAGCACGTTGACATGGTCTTTCCAGACCATGTAGTCGATCGGAGACAGCCTGTGGCCGTCACCAACCAGCAGCGGGGTGAGGCAGGTAATACGGTATCTCATGACGCACCTAAGGGGCGTTCCACGGGGCGCAGCGGAACGGGGATGGCGACGGCGAACCCCGACCGGAACACGGGGTGGGGAAAGCCGTCCGGGGCCACATCGCAAGCGGCACCCTTCGGCGGGGCTTCGGTCACCAGCACCGAGCCTTCCTCGACCATGCGCAGCAGTTTCTTCGGCTCGCCCGACCGCACAGGGCTGTCCACCCGGCCGCCGCGCGTCACCATGGAGTAGGAGCCGCGCTGCCAGTCCACGGCGTCTTCCGAGGCCGGGCTGAACAGGGACAACAGCCAGTAGCCTATCTCCTCCTGGCCTGGAGCTGGACAGTCTGGGAAACCTTCGGAAAACTCGGGATCGCTTGACCGGCCCCAGCCAATCGAGCGTTCACCGCCCAGCCCGCTATCCGCGAGCAGGCGCAGGGCGGCGCGAACCGGCTCGTTCCACATCGACGCGGCCTCCGCATCGGCGAACTCAACGGCCGCCCACAATCCGCCGCCCTCGGAGAACTCCAGGCACGCCGCTTCGTGAACGACGGCCGTCGATCCACCCGGGCGATCCACGGCTGCATACGACCGCAGGGCGGTCCGGAACGGCCCGCCGCGTTCAGCCCCGTGCCCCGCGATCAGGCACTCGCTTGGGCCATCCACGTACCAGTTGTTGTCGTCGAGCGGCCGCTCGGATACAAGCGTTGCGACCACCGGCAGCGGCACGAATCGGGCGCTCTTCCAACGCACTTTGGGCGAAGGCAGCGGCGGCCACAGGTTCCGGGGCGGCACGACGAACAGAGTGTCGCCCAGGAACGGGAAGCAGGAACTGAACCGCACGGCCGGACCTTGCGAATTCCGCGCCGTCGCCGCCAGCCATTCCTCCATCCGCCCCAAGCGCCCCATCGCGTGCGTCACCGCGGAGAAGAGGGAGTCGCTGTGATAGATGCGGTCCACGCTGTTCCGGGCGCCGGAATCCGGCCCTATGCGCCACGGTCCCGCCGGACGAAAGCGAACGACGAAAGCTGGGTTCATTGCAGTTGGCGTACTACTCAGCGAGCTTGGAGCGGAAGTCGTCTCCGCTTACCAGCGCCTGAAGGGCGTCCACGTCCGCGCGGGTCAGCAATTCCTGCGCCGGGGCGCCGCCGGCGTAAAAGCCGCGTCCGCGCCAGTTGAGCTTCAGGTTGGCGAACCGCACACGGCCGCTGCCTCGCGAGCCGCCGCCGCCGAGCGCGTCGTCTTCGAGCAGCCGCAGCGCCTCGATCAGCCGCCCGGCAAGCGCCTTGTCCTCTTCGCAGAGCACGTCGAGGACGAACCGGACACGGAACCGCGCGCCGGCGGGAACGCGCTCCAGCGTCCGCGGATTCGCCTGCGAAGTGATGCGGTCGATGGCATTCTCGCTCTTCACTTCGGTCAGTTCGTCGTCGAGGTTCTCACGCATCTGCGACGTGATGCTTTCGGGCTCGAGCGGCGCATCGTAGACCGTGAGGCGCGCAGGGCTCGAATACGTAGCTTCCAGAGCTTCGCCGCCGACCCGTTCCATGCGGCCCGGATTGCGTCCGAACAGCAGGCAGATCTCGTCGTCCGGACGGTCGCTCTGGTGAATGCGAACCTCCTGCCCTTTCCGCTTCGAAAGGTACACGAGTTCGCTCGGAATCGCGAGGCCCGTGGACTGCTCGAGCAACGAGCGCAGCTTTCCGCGAAGGGAGCTGCCGGGCACGTAAGGCCGTCCGAAGGCGTCCTTAACGACAGGGTTGTCCGCGCCTCCAATTTCGAGGGAGCCTTTGCCGGCGCCGATGTGCAGGCCGGTTTCGCAATGCAGCTCTCCTTCCAGAATCAGTTTGCCAATCAGTCTCAATTCGGTATCGGCTGTATGGGCGCTCATGCTTCCTCGCTATTCGTTATAGGCGACGATGGCCTCGAAAAGATCCCTGAACCGTTCGTACCCGCGCGGGTCGTTTTTGCGCGTCACCTGCAGCAGCAACTTCTCCAGCGTGTCGAGGCTGCGCAGCGAGTGGCGGGCGATGGTATAGGCAAGCCGCGCTCTGAGCATCACGAACTGCTGCTGGCGCTCGTTCTCGGGAGCGCGGCAGGCACGCCGGACCGCGTTGTACAGCCGCCTGAGCTGGCTCTTCGTCCCCGAATCCATGTCCCGCATGCGGCTGACGACGCCGTGCGCCTGGTTGTCCAGATACAACGGGTCGCCGATCAGTTTGTCGAGATCGATTTCGGGCGGACCTTCAAACCGGCCCCGGTCGCCGCGCCTGTCGTCTCCCCGGTCTCCCCGGCCTCCGCCTTCACGCGGACCGCCCTCTCTAGGCGGCCGGCCTTCCCTGTGAGGCCGACCCTCGCGATTCCTTGTTTCCTGCTGCACTTCCGCCATTCTATTGACCCTCCTCAGGCAACGGTGCGCGACCGTTTCCCGATTTCTGCGATGCCGGACGGCTCGGTGAGCAATCTGGCCCATTCCAGCGCCACCAAGCCCGCGGGACGGAGTTTGACCTGCGCCGCTCCTCTGCCCATCATCTCATTGGCCAGGTGCGCCCGCAGTTTCTGTAACTCGCGATCTTTCGCGCCCACCAGCACACGGTTCAACCGGCGCTGGAACCGCCATGGCCTGTCGAACCGCTGCTCGCCGCCATGCGACCATGTGTGGCCGCCTTTGCGATAGAACGCACTCAACTCGCTCAACAGTTGCCCCGAAGAGCCCGACTCGGCAACCATTCTGGCCAGCGTGTCTTTCAGTTCCGCCGCATCGGCCAGGTGCCGCCATTCCAGTATGCGCCCCAGTACCGAGATGCAGTCCTTATCCACATCCTTGGCCTGTTCGAGACGCCTGCCCGCCTCTTCGAATACCCAGCCCAGCGACGAACCGGCATCGGGCGCGAGCGCAACCGCCATCGAAATCGTCTTGCCTTCCGGACCGGGGAAATCCTTGAGGTTCTCTTCGGTGAAGCGATGGAACAGCCGCTGCATTTCTCGGGCGAGCGGCAGAAGCGCGTCCCAGGCTCCGAACACGGCAAAATCGTCCCCGCCGGAATAGAGGACTGTGACCTTGCGCCAGAACTCGGGCTGCGAGCAGAGCACTTCGAGTTCGCCGGCAAAAAACTGCTTGTAAAGGACGGAGAGCCGCACGTGCTCTTCGATCGTTTGGGCACGGCGCAGCCGTATACGGAAGCTGTCTACGTCGCCGCGCAGAACGCCCCATGCCTTCCTGCCTTCGGAACGCGAGGCCAGGGTCTCCAGGTCCGCCGGGGCCGCTCCGTCGCCGGATGGCGCCGCGTGGCGCGCGAGCGGTATATCGTCGCGCAGGCTCCAGGTGTGTTTGCCGGACCCGAGCGCGATCAGCGCGGGAGACTCCGGGTTCCAGCCCGCACTCTCCGCCTGCCACAAACGCGCTGCAAGATTGCGGAAGTATTCGCTGTGATCCGCAGGGGGCGCTTCCGGGAAAGCTTCGAATGCTTCGCGGGGCCAGGTCGCGGCCTGGGCGCCGAGCTTACGGTGCAGGGCTTCACCCAGGCGCTTACGGACTACGCTCCAGTCGCCCAGGTTCTCCGTAACCGCCCATGCCAGCTTCAACCGCCCGCCGCTGACTTCTTCCATGTGCCTGCCTGCATTGGCAAAGAACTCGTCAGCCGGGCCGCGCGCCTCACTCGGCAGAACTAGAAGGAACTGCCCGCCGCCGCTGGAGCCGAGGAGAATCCGCGAAAGGCCGAACTCCGCCAGCAGCGCGCGGGGCAAGACTTCGCTGAGCAGGCTGATCCACCCGGATCGCCCGGCAAGCAGTTCCGCCTCCTCGCCAGCAGAAAGCAGGAACTCTTCTATACCCAAAAGTCTGCCGTACAGAAGAAGTTGCAGCGACATGAAAATGAGACCCTTTTAAAGCGGTCAGTCTACCACAAAGTGTACCAGGACTCCCGGAAGGATTCAGGCGCCCCGCCTGCCGGAGTGCGGTAGCCTCAAGTTGTGCGCCTTCTCACGCCTGTGATTCTCACTGCCGCGTTGTTTGCGCAGGAGCCGGCTCTGCGCACTACGGTGAGGTTGGTGATTGCCCCGACCACCGTTACCGACTCACACGGGAAGTACATCGACGGGCTGAGTGCGGAGGACTTTCTGGTGTATGACAACGGCAAGCCCCAGAGCATCCAGGCCGACGTCACCTACCTTCCGATCTCGCTCGTCATTGCGGTCCAATCCAACACGATCGCGGCGGAAGCGCTGAACAAGGTACACAGGATCGGCGGCATGATCGAGCCGCTGATCACGGGCGAGCGCGGCGACGTTGCCGTGATTTCATTCGACGAGCAGGTCGGCATCGTTCAGGACTTCACTTCCGGCGCTGGAAAACTCGAGCAGGCACTGAAGAGGCTGCAGCCGTCGGGAACGCGCGCACGCATGATCGACGCGGTTTCGAAGGCAGTCGAGATTCTGGCCGCGAAGCCGCCTAGCCGCCGCCGCGTAATCCTGCTCATCGGCGAATCGCGCGACCGCTCGAGCGAAACCAGGCTCGAGGACGCCATCACGCTTGCGCAGCGGGAGAACGTCTCCGTCTATGCACTCAGCTATTCGGCATTCCTCACCGCATTCACCTCAAAGCCGGAAAACGTGCCTCCAGCCGGGCCGTTTGACCTTATCGGAGTGTTTCGCGAAATCGGGCGGCTCGGTTCGGCAAACGCAGCCGACGCTTTCGCACGATTCACCGGAGGCAGCCGACTGTCCTTCTTGCGGCAGAAGTCGCTGGAGCAGGCGGTTTCCCGCATCGGCGAGGAGTTGCACAGCCAGTATCTGCTGAGTTTCACCAGCGGGGCTTCCGGCCCGGAGTTCCACGCCATTGATGTGAAGGTAAAAAACCGCCCCGGCCTCATCGTGCGTACCCGGCCGGGTTACTGGCTCGAGCGTTGACACCGCTCCCTCGCGGCCCTGCCCGGTGGCAGCTACTCTTCCTTGGCTTCCTCGCCGCCCGCGTCCTCATCGGGCTCGGGCACGCTTTCGTTTCCGTACTTCGAGTAGTAGTAGGTGTACTTGCTGTAGAGTTCGCCGGCACGTGCGCCGTTGACGATCGTGCCCAGCACGTTGTTCTCACAAAGCGACTGCATCGCGCGGTGGACCGTATCGATGGTAGTCGAGCCAATGCGCACCACGAGGATGGTGCCGTCCGCGAGCGTGCCGAGCAGGTTGGCATCGGCCGAGAACAACAGTGGCGGGCTGTCGAGAATCACCCAGTTGAACCATTTGCGAAGATCCGCGAACAGGCCGCGGACTTCACGAAGATTCAGAAGCTCCAACGGGTTCTTGACCGCCGTTCCCGCGGGCATGAGGAACAGGTTGGTCCCGGAGACCCGCTTCATGCAGTCCGCAAGCTTGGCGTTGCCCAATAGATAATCGGTGGCACCGGGCGCGCGTTCGATCTGGAAGAGGTTGTGCACCACCGGGCGCCGGAAATCGAAATCGATCAGCAGGGTGAAATTGTTTGCGAGGTGGGACTCCGCCAAAGCGAGATTAGCGGCGGCGAAAGACTTGCCCTCGGCCGGCGACGGGCTTGTTACCACCACGGTGTGGATCGGCTGCAGAGTCTGCAGATGGTTCAGACGCGTGCGCACACTGCGGAATTCCTCGCTCGGCGCCTCCTGCGGACGGCTATTGTCGATCAGCAGCGCTTCCGGCGCCGGAGTGAACGGGACTTCCAGGACCTCTTCGAGAAGGCCGGTGACCGGCGTCACAAGCCCCCGTTGCTGGGCCGGCTGCGGCGGGGCTTCTACCCCGGCAACCGGCGCCGCCGGCGCTGCGGCGGCGGGCTCGGACCTCGGGGGCGGCGTTGCCCCCAACTGCTCGGCGCGGCGCAATGCATCGTGAACTCGGCTCATTTAGCCTCCACCTTCCAACAGCGAATCCTTACACCCGGGTAGCGTAATAGTAATAAATCGAGCCCGACGTGGCAATGATGCCGACAATGCAGGCGGCGGACCATGCCAACCAGGTGAGCCGCCGCTTGCGGCGAACCACCAGGTCGTTCTCCAGCAGCGGCACGGAGCCGAGTACCGGCAGATTGGTGTAGGCGCGCGCATCCTTCAGGTTCTTGAGCGAGGTGTCCTTCATCTCCCGCGCGCCTGTGAGGAAGACCCCGAGCATGACTCCGATTCCCAAGCCCGCTCCAACGATCATGAGCCGGTTCGGTTTGGCCGGCGTTTCCGGCAGCGAAGCGGATTCCAGCAGATCCAGGCGCTCGCCGTATTTCCGCAATTCGAGAGCGGTGGCCGCCTCGGACTGCGATTTTTTCAGATTCAGCTCCTCATAGCGAGCCTTAGCGAGGTTGTAGTCGCGCGAGAGTTCCGCGTAATCCCGCTCCATGATCGGGCTCGACTGAATGCGCGCGTTATACGCGTTGATCGCTTCGTTCAGGCTCTTCTGCTCTTTCGTGCGCTCGGCAAGCTCCAGATCCTTCACCTGAAGCTGCGCCTGCACTCTGGCGATCGCGGCTTCCAACTCCTGGTTGCCGCGCAAATCGGCCTGCGCCGGAGACAGCGGCACCGGATCGGGTTTCTTCTCCGCCAGTTCTTTGACCACCTGGTCGCGACGATTCTGGAGCATCTTCAACTGCGCTTCGGCCTGCCGAACGTCGGGATGGGTTTCTTTGTACCTCTGCCTCAGTGCGGATAGCGTATTCTCCATTACGGCAACGTCGCGTTCGGCCTGCACCAGCCGCTCATCCTGCGCCCGCGCCGCAATCGTGCCGCCGCTACGCGCGAGGGCGGAAAGCTGGTCACGATAAATCCGAAGCTGGTTTTCCAGGAGCAGCTTCTCCTGGCCGATGCGGCTGATGGCGTCGTTCACGCCGCCGAGCTGGGTCTCGATCGATCTCAAGGACTGCAAATTTGTCTGGAGTTGATCGGGCAGCCGCCCCGCATTCCTGAGGCGGAACTCGGTCATCTTGTTCTCGAGTTCGCCCAGTTGCTTCTTCGCCGATTCCCACTGATCCTTCAGAAAATCGGTGGTGGCGGCCGACTGGTTGGCCAGCGTGCGGATATTCTCGTCGATAAAGCCGCGCGTCAACTCGGTGGTGACCCTCTGGGCGGCCTGCCGGTTGGAGTACTCAAACGCCACCTTGAACGCCGAAATCGAAGATTTGCCGCCTTGGGTCTGGAGAGTCGCAACCGGACTGATGCGGATATCCTTCCGCATTGCTTCGACAACGTCTTCCATCGGCTTGCGCTGCAACTCGGACCGGTACAGATTGTACGTGTTGATGAGGTTGATGAGGTTCGAGCGGCTCTCGATGACGGCGGCCATGGTATTGATCCGTTGCGTCATCTCGGAGTTTACGTTCGATGGAATGTAGCGCTCGGGCACCTGCGGCGGCACAACCTGAACCGTCGATTCCGAGATGTAAGTGTCCGGCCAGAGGAACGCCACCACTACCGCCAGGACCAGCGCGGCAAAGGTGGGACCGACGATCCAACCCTTATGCCGCCGGACCACGTCGATGTAGTCCTCCACGTCCATTGGACGCCGGCTAACACTCAGAACATCTTGCGTCGGTTGCATAATTCCCCTCTCAGCAGGCCGGAGGCGGCCGGCGCACAGCGGCCGCTATCGGTCTTGTCGGTTCCCTGCGGCCAGTTCCGCTCAGGGCACGATGATCTTATCGCCGTTCTGAAGCTGAACGTTCTGGCCCAGGTTCTTTCCCTTCACAACGTCGTTGTAGTTGAACTTCAGGCGTTCCTTGCCGCGGACTATGACGATGTTCTTCTTGCTCGCGAAGTCACGGAAGCCGCCGGCCAGCGTGATCGCCTCAAACACCGTCGTGGGGACGGCCAGCGGATAGGCGCCCGGACGGTTAATCTCGCCATCGATCAGGTAGCGCTTGCTCCGCACCGCCAGGACCTGCACCAATACCTGCGGGCTGTTGATGTACTTCGAGAGCGCATCGCTAATGCGCGCGGCCAGCGCCTCCGGAGAAATGCCCGATGCATCCACGTCGTGGATGAGCGGCATCGTGATTTTCCCGTCCGGCCGGATGACGATCTGCCCGGAAAGGTCCGGCTCGCGCCAGACGCGAACGAAGATGACATCCTCGGGGCCGAGGCTGAAATTCTTGGGATCGACCGAGATGGGAAGCCCTGGCTTGGCGAGTTCGGTGGCGGCTTGCGACGGCGATTCGGGCTTCGCTTGCTGAGCGGGCGCGGCCCCCTGTGCCTGGGGGGAATGCTGCGCCGGAACGCAGACTGCTATCAGGAGTAGACCCAGAGCCAATTTCGCGCTTGCGATGGCAAATCCTCTCATTCCGCTCCTCGTTACAACGTTACAACTATTGCTGGATCGACAAAGATGAGGCCGGGAAGGAGGACAGCTTCTCCCGCGCGCTCCATTTGCTCATTATACAGCACGCCCCAGAGCGGTCCGTAAACATCTTACCCGGAGCGCCAAAATCGCACGACGGTGGCTGCAGGATCATACTCGCTTGGCAAGTATCTCAAAATTGCTGCCTCGCCTCCGCAAAGCTGGCGCGGACAAAATCAGATCGTCCGCTCTGCGGGCGAGGCCGTAGCCGAAACGCCAGCCTGGGAACAATCCCGCTAATGGCGAGGACCCGAAATCGTACATGTGCGTCCGGACTTCGAATCCGGCGCGCCGGAAGAGGCCAGCGGTGCTCTCCACCTCCAATTCGCGTTCTCCCTCGGTTTGGTATCTCTTCATCAGCTTGGGGATAAGCAGCCGCCCCACTGCCCCGGAAAGGCGGCGGGCGCTGGGGTCTAGGGAATAGAACACGCCGCCCGGCCTGATGAGAGAGAGCAGTTGTCGCGGAAGCGCCTCCAGTTCCCTGTCGGGTAAGTGGTGCAAGAAAAAAATCGCTATGACAATATCGAAGGCGCCCCCGGCAGAGAGAACCGTACCCTGAATGAAATGCGTGTTCGGTTGCGCGAGGCGCTCAGCGTCCGCTGAAGCCTGCCGCACCGCTTTCGGCGACAGGTCCACTCCGACCACCTCTTTCACCTTGGCTGCCAGCAGAAGTTCGGTATCTCCGATTCCACAGCCAAGACTGAGGACGCGGGACGAGGCGCCCGCACCAGTGAGGCTAATAATCCGGGAAACCATGTGCTGACGCAACGCCCGGACAGCGGGTCTTGCAAAGTGCCTTTGCGCGAAACCCGAATACAGTTTCTCGTGGTACTCGACCTCCGCTTCGAGTAGGCGTTGTTCATCGTTCATCATGGAGATATCCTACATGCTATTTACCGTGCCCGGCTGCTTTCTATACGAAGATCCTGGGAAGTGTTGGATATATAGTTACCCCGATTGGGCCGCTGCCTCTCACTCAAAGCGGTACAATGAAGCTTACGAAGAGAGGGCGGCTGACCGCTCAAACCTGGGAATTTACAACTCTTATGGGCAACGCCTGGCTGCACCGGTATGCCATTTTTGTGGCCTTTTGCACGCTTCTGCTTGTGGTGGCCGGCGGACTCGTGACGAGCAATGCCGCCGGACTTTCGGTGCCGGACTGGCCTCTGTCCTATGGCAAGCTGATGCCGGTTATGGAAGGGGGCGTCCTCTACGAGCATGGCCACCGTATGATCGCGGCCACCGTCGGCATCCTCACCATCATCCTGGCCATCTGGCTTTGGGAGGCCGAACCGCGGCGCTGGGTGCGGAATCTCGGCTGGGCTGCGCTTGGCGTGGTGGTACTACAGGGAGTACTGGGAGGCCTGACCGTACTGTTTCTGCTGCCGAAGGCGATCAGCATCGGCCATGCCTGCCTCGCGGAACTGTTCTTCTCGACCACAGTCGCGATCGCCCTCTTCACATCTCCGGGCTGGATGCGGGGCGTTCAGGCAGCCGAGGACTCCGGCTGGCCTTCCATGCGGACGCTCGCGTCCGCGGTTCCGGTTATTGTGTTGTGCCAGGTAGCGCTGGGCGCGGCCGCCCGGCATCAGGCGATCGGCGTCATTCCGCATGTGGCCGGCGCGATGGTGGTGGCGGGAACGGTTTTCATGGTGGGGATCGCGGCGCTCAGCCAGTACGGATCGCATCCCGCAATCGGGCCCATCGCCCGCGCGTTGCTGATAGTGACATTTGTGCAGGTATTCCTCGGAATCGCCGCCTACATGAGCCGCATCATAACATCTGAGGCCGTCAAGCCGATGCCGGTCATGGTGTTTTGGACGGTCCTGCATGTGGCCGCCGGGGCATTGACGATGGCGGCCAGCGTGGTGCTCGCCATTCAGGTCATTCGTCATGTGCGGCGCACCGCAAGCCAGACCGCCGTACACGGCGTCACGACTGCACAATGAGGAATTACATAGAGCTGACGAAGCCAAGCATCACCTGGCTCATCCTGATGAGCACGGCGGTCGGCTACTACTTCGGCCTGCACGGTGGTGAATGGCGGTGGGTGACGCTGTTTCACGCTCTGCTCGGGACGGGCCTCATGGCCTCCGGCACGGCGACGCTGAACGAGTGGTACGAGCGCGAAGCCGATGCGAAGATGAAGCGCACCATGTTGCGTCCGATTCCATCGGGCCGGGTGAAGCCGCAACGGGCTCTGATCTTCGGCATCGCCCTGTCGCTCGCGGGCTTTCTGGACCTGGCCGCGGCGGTGAACCCGCTGTCAGCGATGTGGGGCCTGATCACGCTGGCCACTTACCTGTTCCTCTATACCCCGCTGAAGGTGCGGACTCCGCACGCGACGACCATCGGAGCGTTTCCCGGCGCCATGCCGCCGCTGATCGGATACGCGGCCGCGGCCGGAACGCTCGGGGCCGAGGCGTGGGTTCTGTTCGCTATCCTGTTCTTCTGGCAGTTCCCGCATTTCCTTTCCATCGCGTGGATGTACCGCGAGGATTACAGCCGCGCGGGCATCGTCATGCTTCCCGTGGTGGAGCCCGACGGCAAAGCTACGGCGCGGCAGATCGTCGTCTGCGCGGTGCTGCTGATCCCGGCCAGTCTGGCGCCGGCGTATCTCGATATGTCAGGCAAGGTTTACTTTTTCGGGGCGGCCGCGCTGGGGCTGGTGTTCCTTTACGCGGGGCTGCGTGTGGCGTTTGAGCGGACGAGAATTCGGGCGCGGCAGGTGCTGCTCGCTTCGGTGATCTACTTGCCGCTGCTCTATGGATTGATGTTGTTGGACAGGTCGCGTTTGTGATGGTTTCCGTAGAGAATCTGGTAGTGAAATATGGCTCCCGTGTGGCGGTCTCGAAGGTCTCATTCGAGGTCGGGGAGCGGGAGATCTTCGGTGTTTTAGGCCCGAATGGCGGAGGCAAGAGCACGCTGTTCAAGGTGCTGGCGACGATGCTCGCGCCCGCGGCGGGGAGTGCGCGCCTGGCCGGCTTCGATGTCGAACGCCAGCCGGCCGAGGTGCGCCGCCGCATCGGCGTCGTATTCCAGTCTCAGAGCCTGGACAAGAAACTCACGATCGAGGAAAACCTGCGCAGCCAGGGGCATCTGTACGGCCTCTCGGGGATTGCCTTGACCGAGCGCATCGAAGAAGTGATGGAGCGGTTACGGCTCGCCGGCCGGCGCCATGAGCTGATCGAGTCGCTCTCCGGCGGCCTGCGGCGTCGCGTCGAGATCGCGAAGGGGCTGTTGCATCGTCCGGCGGTGCTTCTGATGGACGAGCCTTCGACTGGCCTTGATCCCGCCGCCCGGCGCGACCTATGGCGGTACGTCGAGGAGCTTCGGGATACCCAGGGCGTCACCGTGCTGCTGACCACGCACATTCTGGAGGAGGCGGACCGCTGCGACCGGCTCGTGCTCGTACACCAAGGCACGCTCGTCGCCGAGGGGACGCCCGCGGAACTGAAATCGCGTATCGGCGGCGACGTAGTGGTGCTCCAGGTGGCGGAGCCCGAGGGCATGCAGCAGCGGATCGAAGCGAGGCTGGGTGTGCGGGCGATTCCGGTGGATGGCGCCTTGCGCGTCGAGATCGGCAACGGCCACCGGTTTATCACCGAAGTGGTGGAGGCGTTTCCCGGCGCCATCGAATCGGTCGCGCTGCACAAGCCGACCCTCGAGGATGTTTTTCTCGACGAAACGGGATCGAGTATTGGAGGTTCGTAAGGGATGCATTTCTGGCTTGCTGCCGGGACTCTATGGCGGCGCGACATCGTGCGGTTCTGGCGCGAGAAAGCGCGCGTGCTGGGCTACGTGGGTTCGCCGCTGTTGTTCTGGCTTCTCATAGGTTCGGGCTTCGGCAATCTGGCTTTCTTTTTTCCCGGAGCACTGGTGCTTACCGTGATGTTTTCGGCGGTGTTCTCGACCATGTCGCTGATCGAAGACCGCCGCGAAGGGTTCCTGCTTTCGATGCTGGTCTCGCCGGCGCCGCGCAGTTCGATGGTGCTCGGAAAGATTCTGGGCTCCTCGACGCTGGCGTGGATACAGGGGGTGATTTTCCTGTGCTTCCTGCCGGCCACGGGATACTCGCCGGGCCTGGGAGGCGTGCTGCAAGCGATCGGCGTAATCTTCCTGATCTCGTTCACGTTTACGGTTCTCGGTTTTGCGATCGCCTGGCAGATGGATTCCACGCAGGGTTTTCACGCCATCATGAATCTCGTTCTGCTGCCGCTGTGGCTGGTCTCCGGCTCGCTGTTCCCCATGGCCAACGCGCACGGCTGGGTGCAGTGGCTGATGCGGCTGAATCCGGTGACCTACACGGTAGCGGCGCTCCGGCAGGCCTTCGAGCGGGATACCGCCGCGGGCGTGCCAAACCTTTCCACCAGCCTGGCGGTTACCGCCGCCTGCGCGGCGCTGTTGTTTGCGGCCTCGACCGCAGCGGCGAACCGGAAAAGCGTCAGGAGTTTCGCGTAGGGTGACACAGGCCAGGAGGCCTGTGCCACTGGAGCACAAATGAAGCGCGCAGTTCTGTTTCTCGCAGCGGCCGTGCTGGCCGGATGCGGTTCCGGGAAGCCGCTTCCGGTTCTCGGCCACGTGCCTGCGTTTACCTTGACGGCACAGAACGGCGAGCCGTTCGACAGCAAAATCCTCGAAGGAAAAATCTGGGTCAGCGACTTCATGTTCACCACCTGCACCGGCCCGTGCCCGCGCATGTCGTCCCAGATGCACTGGGTGGCGACGCAGGTTGCGGACCTTCCGGACGTGCGGCTCGTATCCTTCACCGTGGACCCCGAGCACGACACTCCGCTGGTGCTGGCCGATTATGCCAAACGCTTCCGCGCCGATCCGGGGCAGTGGTACTTCCTGACCGGTCCGTTGGCCACGCTCCATGAAATCGACAGGGACGGTTTCAAGCTCGGCGGCATGGATGGCAGCCTGGCCCACTCCACACGGTTCGTGCTGATCGACCCGCGAGGACAAATCCGGGGCTACTACCACACCGATCGGGACGACGGCCTGAAGCAGCTCATCTCCGACATACGGCGGCTGGCGAAAGAGGAAGACTGAATTGGACGTTTACGATCTGCCGGCGGTAAATGCGGTCCTGAACGCGACCGCCGCCAGCCTTCTGGTCTGGGGACTTGCCCTGATTCGTAGCGGCCGCAAGGCAGCGCACCGGCGAGTGATGCTTGCGGCGTTTTCCGTTTCAGTGCTGTTTCTGATCAGTTATCTTACCTACCACGCGCAGGCCGGAACCGTACGGTTTCAGCGAACGGGCGCGATCCGGACGGTTTACCTCTCCATCCTACTGACCCACACGTTGCTGGCCGCCGCGGTGCCGGTGCTTGCGGTGATTACGCTCACCCGGGCATTGCGGGGGCGCTTCGACAAGCACCGGAGAATCGCGCGTTGGACTCTGCCGATCTGGCTTTATGTCAGCGTTACGGGCGTGGTGATCTACCTGATGCTGTACAGGATGTGAGCGTGGCCGGCTTTGGTTAGCCGTGCCGCAGCGTCGTGAGAAGTACCCAGGGGCTAAAGCCCGTGGCTTGGCAAGGACTTGCGGCACGGCTGAAGCCGTGCCCTGATACAAGGCCCAAGCCACGGACTTTCACTTGCCTGAAGCCGTGCCCCATTTTCATCCTTGCTTATGCCCGCTTACGCCATGCGGCCAGCGCGGCGGACTCCTGTTCGGCGGTCGGACCGGCCAGCTTCGCGCGTCCGTCCGCGCCCTGGGTCTTGTACCACGCCAGCGTGTCTTTGACGGTTGCGGCGCACGGCCGGAATCGCAGGCCGGCCTTGATCGCGCGCGTGCAGCTCCAGGTGTGGAAACCTTTGGTCTCGCCGCTGTAGGGCGCCCAGATGGGGAGGCCGATCTTCTGCTTCTCGATGAAATCCGGGGGAACCCAGGTCAGCGTGCCCTTGCTCGATGCCACCCGGCGGCAGGCCTCGAGAAACGGCCCCATGCCGAGCCGCTTCGCGGGCCCGGTGGCGTTGAAGATGCCCGTAGTGCCGTCCTCGGCCAGTTTGATCAGCCACTCCCCGAGATCGCGGACATCGACGAATTGGACGGGGTCGGAGGGCGCGCCCGGGGCGAGGATCTCGCCTCCGCGATCCACGCGCACCGGCCAATAGGTGAAGCGGCCGGAAGGATCGTCGGGCCCCACGATATACCCCGGCCGGACTACGGTGACGCGCCCGGGCATCTCGGTCTCGGCCGCGCGTTCGCAGAGCGCTTTCAGCGCGCCGTAGTTCTCGGAATTGCGCCCCATCTCTTCGACGGTCGGGTCGGGGATGGTGGCCAGCTTCGCCGACTCGTCCTGCCGCTGGATGCTGTTATCGGAGTAAACGGAGATGCTCGAGATAATGATGTACTGCTTGACTGATGGGGCGAGCAGCCTGGCCGAGGCTGTGACCATGCGGGGGTAGTAGGCCGAGTTGTCGATCACGACGTCCCATTGGCGGCCTTCGAGCGCTTTGAGGCCCTCGCCTTTTTTCGGGTCGCGATCGCCGTTGAGCGTTTCGATGCCGGGGAAGAGGCCGGGGCGCGTGCGCCCGCGGTTGAACAAGGTGAGCTTATGGCCGCGTGCGCGGGCCGCCTCCACGGTCGCCGGCCCGAGAAAGCCGGTGCCGCCGAGGATCAGGATGCGCTTCGGAGTTGAAGCGGCGAATGCGGATGCGCTGAGGAGTTGTAATGCGGTTCGTCGAGTGAGCACATTTCAAAATACCGAAAAAGCCCGGCGAACCGCTTCCAGGTAGCTGTAGCCGTAAATCGTATCCGGCAGCAGAGTGTGGTCCTCTGTCCACTCGTTCCAGGAGGAAAGAAAGACCACACGCGGGTTCTGAGTCTCGACGAACTGGCGCGCGGACCGCACCAGCAGCTCGTACTGATCGGGCGATCGCTCGACCACCATGTGCGCGGAAGCGCCAAAGCGCGGGCTGTCGTCCCACCCGACCGGGCAATCGGGAAAGAATGGCACATTGCACTTGGCGCGCATCTTCTTCCACTGCTGAATCGAGTGGAGGGCGCCGTCGCTGTAGGGGCTTAAGCCTCCCGGCGCGCGGCCTCCGTAGCTCCAGCCGAAGGTGTGATAGTAAGTGGCGCTGTCCACGCCCACTTCCCGGAAACGTCCCTCAAGACGGCCATGCACATTGTTCGATTGGATGTGCAGCGATCCCAGGCCCGCGCGCGCGACGCGTTCGCGCATAGCCGCCAATGTCCGTTTGAGCGGCTCCACGCCACCGAGTTGCCTCGTCAGGTGATGCAGATCGAAGATCCCGAACACCAACGCTCCGTTCAAGCGCCAGTAGTTGGGCTGGCGGAAATAGTGCTCGATGCAATAATCCACCGCCCGCAGGCAGTCCGCTTCGGAATGCGCTTGCGGAAGCAGAGTGGTGGCCGATTCGGGCGAGCGAGCGGGATAGACGGCGCGCCAGTCGTGGTTGGCCCACATGAGCGCGAATTTCAAACGGCCGCGGTTGCGCGCCTGCAGAAAGCCGTTTTCGAGCTGCTCGTGATAGAACATGGTGCCGTTGTGCCAATACCAATCGACCATCCAGCCGTGGATGCCGTGATCGGCGGCTGCGTCGATCTCGCGCTCCGCCCAGAGCGGGTCGGCTTCGTCGAAGTAGCCCCACAAGGGCTGTTTCGGCTGCGCGTGCGCGGGAAACTGCGGCCGGGCATTCTTGACCAGCTCGAATTCCGTCCAGCCTTTCCCGTAAAGGCGCTCCATGAACGGGCTGGGGTGCCAGGCGGGAAAGTTGTACGCGATCACTTCGCAATCGAGGCGCGGCGCCAGAGCAGGAACTCCGAGTTCCTGGCGGCACATCTCTTCAGTGAGATAAGTTCCGCGGTCGGTGCGCGGCGAGCCGGGCGGGAATTCGAGCGCCAACGGTTTCCAGTCGATCCGGCGCATTGCGGGCCGGCTCTTGCGCCCGGCGATGTAGCCTCCGGCCCCCACCACGGCCGCAATGCCTGCGCTCACCAGATCGCGTCTTCGCATTTTCCGAACCTAACACAGCGCCTATGCTGCCACAATGGTCAGTGCACCGGGAATGAGCACCCAGATCCATCACTTTCCGATCCGGCCGGAGTGGATTGAACTTCTTGCGGGTTTGCTGCTCGGCATGATCCTGCTGGCCGTCTTGCCGCGGAGCGCAGGCCGCGCTTTGCGCCGCACCGCGAGGCGGCGGAATCTGTGGATCGTGGTGTTCGCTCTTCTGGGGCCATGCATCCGGTTGGCGTTGATCCCGCTGGCGCCGATTCCGGTCCCCACCGTTCACGACGAGTTCGTTCACCTGCTTGCCGCGGACACTCTGCTCGACGGGCGCGTGGCAAATCCGCCGCACCCGTTTTCGGATCACTTCGAGACCATCTACGTGATCCAGCAGCCCACGTATTCCGCCAGCTACCCTTTGGGGAACGCGGCGTTCCTGGCCGCCGGCTGGAAACTGGCCGGAGACCCGTGGTTCGGCGTTTGGATGGCGATGGTCCTGTGCTGCGGCGCGGTTGTCTGGATGCAGTATCGCTGGCTTCCCCCGCTGGCCGCGTGGACCGGCGGGCTGCTCGCGACACTCTCGCTGGGCATATCTTCCTACTGGATGAACAGCTATTACGGAGCCGCCGTAGCCGCTGCCGGAGGCGCGATGCTGATTGGCGCCCTTCAGGCGCTGATCTCCACCGCGCGGCTGCGGTACGCGTACATCCTGGCCGCGGGCTGGAGCCTGCTCTGGTTCACGCGTCCGTACGAATCCCTGTTATTTGGGATGGTCACCGCCGTCGTCCTGCTGGGATGGTTGTGGCGCCATCGTGCCGATCATCGCCGCTGGACAGCCGCCCTCGCGATTATTGTGGGCACGGTTGCAGTGGACTTCGGCGCCTTCTGTTATCACAATTGGCGGGTCACGGGAGAACCGCTGCTTCATCCTTACCAGTTGAGCCAGCGACTCTACGGGGTCCCCCACGCGTTCCTGTGGAAGAAGGAGATTCCGGAACCGGCGCATCTCACGGCACAGCAGCACAGGATGTATATCTACCAGCGGGACCAATACCGCACCGCGCGTTCGCCTGTTCGGCGCTGGCCGCTGTTCGCGAACGACCTGAAGAAAATCTGGGCCTTCTATATTGGGTATCCGCTGACGATCCCTCTCCTGTTGGGACTGTTCGCCGCCGGGCGAAAGGCGCGACGCATGCGGCTGATTCTGGGCGCCGGCATTGCCTGGAGCCTGCTGTATCCGAGGATCCTGCCGGCCTACATGGCGCCGGCGACCGGCCTGTTCTTCGCTCTGGCATCTTGCGGGCTGTTGCGGATCGCGCGGTGGCGTCCGCGCGCGCGGCGGTGGGGCGCGGCGCTGGCGCTCGGCCTCTGTATCGCGAGCGCCGCTTCTGGCCTGAGGGTGCTCTACGCATGGTATTTGTTCGGGGGCCCCGAAGCTCCCAAGCGTCCGGCGGCAGTGGCCCGGCAGTTGGAAGCAACTCCAGGACTCCACCTGGTTTTCGTCCGCTACGGCCCCAACCACAATTTCCATCAAGAGTGGGTATATAACCGGGCGGACATCGAGCATGCCAAGGTGGTGTGGGCGAACGACCTGGGGCCGGAGCGGAACAGGCAGTTGATGGAATACCTCAAACACGGCAGGAAGGTTTGGCTGGTGGAGCCCGATCGTGCCGGGCGTCTTGAGCCGTATCCGGAAAAAGGTATTTGAGTGTACTCTCTCTCTTGAAAATACTCCCTGTCAGGCAACGGGCTGAAGTATAACCTTGTGGCCGAGGTTCTCCAGTCTTCGGATAAGCGAACGTTCCAATTGCCCCCGATTCAGGCGCTCATAGTAGTCCGGGC
>JAEZIJ010000093.1 GCA_023436715.1 Acidobacteriota bacterium | reverse complement strand
ACAGGACGCCGCACGTGAGCACCTGGATCGCCGGGCTGGTTGTCGGCATACCGGCGGGCATCTGGGATATCGGCACGTTCGCCGACCTGGCCAATATCGGGACGCTGTTCGCGTTCATCGTGGTCTCGGCGGGCGTGGTCGTGCTGCGCAAGAGCCAACCGGACCGCAAGCGTGGATTTCGCATGCCCGGCGTGCCGTGGCTGCCCGGGATTTCCGTGGCGTGCTGCCTGGTGCTGATGCTGAGCCTGCCGCTTGAGACGTGCGTGCGCTTCGCGGTCTGGCTGGTGATCGGGCTGGCGATTTACAACCTGTTCGGCAAGAAGCACAGCGAACTGCGCCGAGGTTGAAGCTGTAGGCGGGCCGAGAGTTGCCGGGCCCTAAATCTCTCGGCTGAAGGCTTGCCATCAGCCAAGCTCGTCCAGCAACCGTTCCAGTCGTAGCCGCCACGTGTCCTCGTTCATGCCGATCTCCGCTTGGGCGGCCCAGAAGCCGACTGCGTCGGGGTTGCGGTCGCAGAGGCGCAACACTTCCTCCACATAGACTTGGATCTCGCCGTCGTCTGGCGGGTTTTCTTCAGCCTCCACAGGACTGCCTCTGTGCAGGGCGAATCGCCTGAACGTCTCCAGGAGGTTCCAGAACCTCTCAATTGACGGGGCGACCAAGGTCGGCATCCATTCACCTTGTCCATGAATGGCTGTGCACACCGGATGCGGCGGCGTTGTCGAGAGGAAAATCGGGTCGCCGCAGGAGGTCTCATTCCCAATGACGATCCAGTCGCGACGCCAGTCTCCCGGATCATTTCCGACCAGAGATCGACCACTCGTATCGACCGAGTACCCCGTCTGTGCGGGTTCCAGTTCGCCAATTTGGTATAGTTCGATGCCGCCCGCGCCATATGCGATCTCACTAAATCGAAGAGCTGCTCGCGGCGACGAGTAGCGTTCGGGTATGTCAATCACAGGGCCATGATATCTCAGGCCGTCTCGCCAGTCAGGCCATTTGTTGGCAAACGCCACGTCATTGCATAAACGGGTGCTGCCAATGAGACGCACTCTCAGCCCGCTGGCCGGTAAGCTGCCGGTTCGGTGTTCAGCTGGCTTTGCGCAGGACGTCTTCTACGGCTTCCGGGTGCTTCGCAATCACGGCCAGCAGCACACGCGTGGGGGCATCCGGGCGGGACCGACCTTGTTCCCAGTTCCTCAGCGTGGCCGGCGGGAATCCGAACTTTGTCGCGAACTGAGCCTGGCTGAGTCCCATTCTCCGTCGCACCCCGCGCACATCGACCTCCGGCACGTCCACCAGCGTCACGCGAACCCGATCGTTCTCCCCTTTGGTCCACGCTATTGCCTCTTCGAGTCCCTCGATGATCCGCGCGCCAACGGTCGCTCGCTTCGCTGTTCGCGGGGTCTTCTTCGCGGCTGACTTGGTCTTCGTTGCCATCCCAATCCTCCTCAATCGCTTTGCGGATATCCCGCCACCAGTATCGGCACCAGCCGCTTCATCGCGCTGCGTTCGGCCGGGGTGAGGTTCGCCTTCTCATTCTTAGCGTACGCGGCCAGCAGGAACACCGGCATACGCTGGCTGTGGTAGTAGTAGATCACTCGCGCGCCGCCCCGCTTCCCCTTGCCGGGCAACGCCCACCGAATCTTCCTGATGCCACCGGTTTCGGGGATAATCCGCCCCGCTTCCGGATTCGCTCCAATGAATGCCACAAGTTCCGCGCGTTCGCTATCCGAGACCAACAGCCGCATATCCCTCAGGAACCGTTCAGTCTCAACTACGGTCATCGGAGCGGCGGCCATGTTCCTTTTACTATACGCAATTTGCGTATACGGAGCAAACGCAGGCGAGTGCCGACCACGGAGGGAGACCAAGAGTCATCATCTCATCGCCGTTATGGCGATGACAGGATCTTTGCGGCTGCGAGAGGCATTGTCTCGGCAAACTCCGCCAAAGACCTCAATCACACCGCAGCGCTTCCAACGGATCCAACTTCGCCCCGCGCCGGGCGGGGCCTAGCATCGCCGTCGCTGCCGCGGCAGCGAGCAGCAGCGCGGCTCCGAGGTAGGCGAGCGGGTTGGCGGTGTCCAGCCGCAGCGGCGAGCCGCCTACGCCCTGCCTGAGCGCCACCGCCGTAAGCACCGAGAGCCACAGACCGGCCAGGAGCCCGAACGCGACCGGCTTGCCGCCGGACGTAAGCACTTCCCGCACGAGGTCACGCCGGCTCGCGCCCAGCGCCACGCGGATGCCCAACTCCTTCGTCCGCTGGCTGACGGCGAATGAAACCGCGCCGTAGATGCCGACGGTCGCCAGCAGGGTCGCGACCAGCCCGAGAATGATAACCAGGCCCAGTACGTTCCACAACTGCGCCGTGACCTCGTCGATCCACTGCTGCAATACCCGCGCCATTCCCAACGTGTTAGGACTGACCTCGCGAATCACCGCCCGTATCGCGGCCGCGCCGGCGGTCTCCCCAGCGTCAAACCGGACGGACATGCAGTTTCGGATGCGGTGCAATCTCCAGGGCCTGTACAGCATCGGGTTGTCGGAGCCGCCGAACCGCATGGGATCGATGTCCTTAGCCACGCCCACCACGGTGGCCTCCCCTTCAGGCAGCGGCAGGGTCTTGCCGATCGGGTCCTGCCTGGACCAGAAGGCTTTCGCGAGGCTCTGGGAAACGATGATCGAGAACCTGTCCGTGAGCTCGAACTCCCGGCCGCGCAGCAGGGGTATGCCGAGGGTCTTCAGGAATTCGGGCGAGGCCGTGTAGACGTCCACAGGCTGGCTCGCATCCGGCCGCGAGGGAGGGCGTATCTCAACTGTGTCCCCAAAGGCTACCGGAAGCCATTCGGAAAACGCCACCGAACGCACGCCGGGGAGGGCCTTCACGCGCTCCGCGATAGCCAGCAAGCGCGCGGCCGTTTCCTGCTCGGTACTGTTGTCCGGAAAGAATATCGGCGCGACGACCACCTTCTGCGGCAGATACCCCGGGTCGGCGCGAAGCGTTCGGCTTTCGGCCTGCACAAACAGCGCGGCTCCCACCAGCAGGGCCATGCTGACCGCCACCTGCGCGCTCACCAGCACTCCCTGCACGCGGCGCGGGCCGCTCAACCCGAACAGGCCGGGAAGCGGGTTCCCGCTGCCTTTCAACGATCCGGCAAGATTCACGTTCACCGATTCCAGCGCGGGCGCCAAGCCCGCGAAGACGCCCGTCAGCATCACAACCCCCGCCACATACGCGAAGGTGCGCCAGTCTACCGGCATCGGAAAATCGGGCGGCTGCATCGCAACCATCCCATACAGCCGTTCGGGAAGCCGGGACGCAAGGGATATGCTGATTGCGCCCGCGACACCGGCGAGAATCAGGCTCTCCGTGAGCAGCATCCGGATCAGCCGGATCCTGGGCGCGCCCAGCGACAGCCGCACGGCGATCTCCCGGCGCCGCGCGGTGGCCCGCGCGAGAAGCAGCGTCGCCACATTCGCGCACGCCACGAAGAGCACGAGCAGAAGAGTTCCGACGAACAAGGTCACCAGCATCATCTGCGGCGCCGTCGCCCTCAACTTGAGTTCCTCGACGAATGAGCCGTCCGTGGTTTCGATCGCCGTGTCGCGTCCGGAGTGCAGCCGGTCCTGCGGCTGAGCGAGGACGCCCAACTCGGCCTGCGCCGCCTCGCGGGAGTACCCCGGCGCCAGCCGCCCGCCCATGGAAAGCCAGAGATGCTTCTCCTCGAACGGGTTGCCGCCCGGTTCGAAGAACCTTGACGCCGTGTAGGGCACCCACATGCTGGTCACGCCGCCTGCCCGCGCCCAGCCGCCTGTCCGCGTGGGAACCACTCCGACAATCGAGACCGGGAGGTTGTTGAGCTGCACCCGACGCCCGACAACCCGCGGGTCCGACCCGAAGCGCGACTGCCAGAGCGCTTGGCTTATGACAACCGGCGTAGGCTGCGCGGGCGAATCGCAGTCGTCGGAATTCAGCAGGCGGCCCACCATGGGCCGATCGATTCCATCCACCTGGAAGAAGTTGCAGGAGACCGCCAGGCCGGTTGAACCGGACGACGCGTCATCGCCGATGAAAGCTGGGAACTGCGCCCATGCCGCCAGCATACGCAGCGAGCGGCTGCGGTCCCGGAATGCGACATATTCACCGTGCGAGACGTCCCGCACCGTGTTCTGTCGCCGCGCTTTCGGAAACACACGGACGAAGGTTTCGGGGTTCTTGTATACGTGCGGCCGGAACGCGAGCCCGTTGACCACCGTGAAGAAGCCGGCGTTGATGCCGATGCCCACCGTCAGCGTCAGGACCACCACCGCGGACACCAGCGGATTCCGGCTGATGATGCGCAGGCCGTAGCAGACATCCTGGAGAAGCGTCTGCACCCATTCCCACGGGTGCCGGCAATCCTCTCTCAAAGCCTCGACCCAGGCTTGCGGGACGATGCCGCGCGAAGCCACGAGCGTGTCCTCGAACATCGGCTCCGCGGGCCGGGCCACGGCTGGCTGCGCGGCGGTGTGCAGTTCGTCCGCGGGTTGCAGGTCGAGAGTCGTGACCGCGGCTTCAGGCGCGTCTTCGTAAGTGAGCGCGCACTCACGCCAGAGGTTTTTCCGCTCGCGGCGCAGCATGATCCACGGAGCGGCGATGAACGTCAACAGCGCGATATACCCGGGGATCGACGCCGAGCTGTAAAGGATTACCTCCCCGGCAGGCCCGAGTAGAGGAACCGCCAGGCTGTACCGTGCGAGCGTGAACAGCACGGGCTTCTTGCCGGGGAGGTATGAACACGTGAACGGCAGCTTCCGCCAGTGGCGGAACATCAGTTCGAACCATAGCAGCGCGGCCAGAAGTGTGACCGATAGGACCGCTGCCGCCCGCGGCCATTCGAGAATCGAGACCGCGGCGGAGGTGCTCGCGAGGAAAATCGGAGCGATGCCGCACCAGATGACAAACCGCTCCACGGCGGCGAGCCATGCCGAGCGCCCCTCGTGTTCAAGGGACCGGAAGATCCAGTTCGCTGGGAGCGTCAACGGCAGGCAGAACACGTAGCGCAGCCCGACGGTCACCAGCATCGAAAGCCCGAGAGGTACCAGCACAATCAGGAGGCCGTACATGCCCTCATCGCGCAGCGAGGGCGGCGGCGTATCGAGCGTACCCTTCATAATGCAGCCCAGGGCGATGCCCGAATACGCGAGCAGGATCAGCCGATGGCTGCGGCTCCGGGCCAGAGCCTTCCAGATGAACGCGAACGCGGCCTGCTGGCTGGGGTCGCCGATCCAGCGCTCGAGCAGCCAGGAACCCGGGGCGGGTCCAGCGCACGGCGCGCTCCGGAGGCGCTTCAAGCAGCAGGCGGCGGTACCTGTGATAGCTCAGCAGGTATGCCAGGACCGCGACCAAGGGCGGCATAGCGATGGCAAGCAGAGCCCTACGCGCAGCGCCCGGCGTTCCGGCCACAACCGCTTCCCAGAGCCGCAGGAACCAGACCGAGGGCCACCACTCGGCGGCGTCAGGCTGCCGGCCGATCAGCGGCAGCGCGCCTAGAGTGGCGATGAAGAGCACGCCTTGCAGGATGAGCGACACGCGCGTGAAAACCCGGCCCGGCAGTATGTTCAGCAGAATGCCTTGTAGCGCAAGCAGCCCAAAAAACACGAACACGCAGGCGCCCGCCGTGGCCGAGAAGTTCGCGACGACGTTCGCGGCCAACGAGCGGTTCTGCTGCCAGCGCGTCGCAATCACGCTTGCGAACACCATCGCCGGAGGCCCTGTCATGGCCAGCACAAACGTCCCGAATTGGAGCAGCAGCGCGGTGAATTTCGCCTGGAAGATCTGGCGCGCGCTGACGGGAAGCCCGGCCAGGGCCAGGTAATCCCGGGCGGTGGGGAACAGCGACTGCCACTGCAGGATGGTCAGCAGCGCGGTGATGCCCATCGCGATCGCGATGAACACCAGCAGGTCCTCACGCACGAACTGATTGTATGAGTCCGCCGAAAGAAATGCCGGCGACTGCGTGTTCTGATAGCGCCGGAAGTAAATGCGCACGCCGAGCACGGCCACCGAGAGCAGCGCCGCCAATGCGCCAATGACAACCTTCATCCACCCGCCCGAGGTGGACACCATCTCGCTGTCGAAAAAGCGCGTCAGGAAATGGCGCACCAGTTCGAAGCCGGCGCCGTGCGTCTCGTCGAACCAGGCTCGCAACCGCGAGATCATGCGCTCACCACCTCGAGGATCCGGTTCGCGACAGTATCGGTGTCCTCGGCCTGAGTGACCTGCGCGAAGATGCCTTCGAGCGAAGATTCCCGCATCCTCTCCCGGAGGTGCGCAACCGAATCATTGGCAACAACCTGGCCTTTACGGAGGATCAGCACGGTGTGGCAGACCTTCTCGACCACTTCGAGCACGTGAGAGCTGTATAGCACCGCCTTTTGCCGCGCCGCGACCGAGCTCAGCAGGCTGCGCAGGATCATGGCGAAATTGACGTCCAGGCCCGAAAACGGCTCGTCCAGGATCAGCAGTTCGGGGGCGTGCAGCAGGGCGGCAAGCAGCAGGACTTTCTGCCGCATGCCTTTCGAATACCCGCTCAGGGCGGAGTGCCGGTCTTCCCACAACCCAACCAGCCGGAGTAACTCGTCCATCTTCGGTTCCAGCACGCGCCGCGGCAAGCCCCGCAGCCGGCCGACTAACTGAAGATACTCGCGCGCACTCAGGTGGGGATAGAGGTGAGGCTCCTCGGGGACGTAGCCGATGCGGCGCTGGAAGTCTTTCAGGTCTTCGCGGACGTTCCGGCCGTGGAAGAGGATTTGCCCCGAAGTGGGCTCGATGAGGCCGGTCAGCATTTTGACCGTGGTGCTCTTCCCCGCCCCGTTCGGCCCGAGGTAACCGAGAATCTCTCCCGGCCGGATCGCGAAGCTCACGTCGTCAACAACCGGAATACTGCTATAGCGCTTGGTTGGGCGCCTGACTTCCAGCATGCCGGGGTAGACACCGGGGGCGGGTGATTAGTTCCAACCTAGCTATTTACTTCCACGTATAGGGTGCCCGATTCCGCCGACACCAGGCCGAGGTTGTGGCGGATGGAGGTTTCGAGCGCGCTCAGCGAGCTTCGGGTCAGAAACCAGGCGACGGCACCGGCCACGACGGTGGCAAGGCCGACACGTGTCAACGAGGGGAATACGAAAAAGAGCTGCACTGCTACAGCTACGCCCATGATCGCTGCGCTGAGAATAAGCATCGGGAGCATGACGGCCCCGCGCGTGGGATCCATCTGGCGGCAGAACGGCGGCCCATCGATCAGCCGCAGTTCGAGGGAAAGGTACAGGAACGAAACCGCCGCGCTGTAGGCTACGAATACGACGGCGTGCAGCGGCCCCCAGACCACGGCCAGCAGCGGAAGCATGATCGCGTGTGGCGCGACGATCAGCGGCACACACATCGCCCCGTACACGCCGCGAGCGAACCCGCGGAATGTATGTGCGGGTGCGGCAAGGAAAACCCAGGCCCCTTTGTAGTCGTTCCCAAATGGCAGGACGACACACATGACGAAAAGCAAGAACGCGATCACATGGGGCACCCCGTGCATGGCCGTCATGCGGCCGGAAAACGGGTCCGCCCTCCCCGCCATCACAGCCGACGGCACCATCCCGACCAACACCATCACCATCATCGGGAGGACCTGCCGGCGGAACTGGAAATCGCGCAACATCATCCGGCTAACGAACGCGTACCCTGCCCGTCCCGGCTGGCCGCCGAACAGCCGCGCAATCAGGCTGATGCCTCCCTTTCTTCGCGAACGCACAGCCGCTACGCGGCCTCCGCGCATCATGCCGGACACGCGAATCAGGTAGTCGCCCGAGAGCGAACGGACGCCAAGCGCAGCGATCGTGATGGCGGCGGCAACGGCGGTAGCCCCGAGCGCCCATCGGGCTGCCGGGTCGGCCGGAACCCAGGCGAGAATCTGCGCTCCCAGATTGACAACGTGTTTCAACCACATCACTCCAAGAAACGGCATCATCCCGGCGAGTTGCGCGGCCGCCTTCAACCGCCGCACCGGCATCAATCGGATCAACCATCCGTACATCGCACAGCACAACAGAGCCGAGACCGCTCCAGCACTAAACGCTGCCGCCAGGTGTATCAGCGGGTAGAACAGCGGAGCATCCTTCAAAAGCAAGCCGGCGAATGCGGGTATGCCGTTCATCGCCGGAACGAGATACAGAAGTATGCGAACAAGGTGCGTCAGCTTCGATGCAACGTAAGTCGCCCCGTTGATCGGCTGATGTGCCAGGATATGCGCCTCGGTAGGATTGACCAGGCTGTTACCCGCCTCCGAGAGCAGGAGACTCAACAGCAGGGCGGACGTGAACACCAGAAACAACGCGAAGTAGGCGGGAGGACCCAAATGCGTAGCAACCATTGCCAGGGTAAGAAAAGCTGTGATGACGCCATACACAACAGCTATCACCTTGAGGCCAACGTCGTCTCTGCCAAGCTGGTCCATCATCTCGCCGCGGTCGCTGAGTTTGCCGAACAGGTCTACCAGAAGCCAGTAGCGCTTCGGATCGACGCCGAGGCGCTTCAGCAGGGCGCAAGACGCCGGACCGCGCAACACTCGCCTCAGAATCTTCATGACCGTAGCGCCGTCACGATGCGGGACACGCCGGGTTCCACACTGCCGGAGCCGGTCAGCTTGCGGAAGACGTCCTCCAGCGTGGATTGCTGCGCCGAAGCCTTCAAGCCCTCCGGCGTGCCGTCGGCGATCAGGCTGCCTTTGTGGATAATCAGCACGCGGTCACAGACCTTTTCGACCACGTCCAGCACGTGCGAGCTGTACAGGATCGTCTTGCCGTCGCGCGCGAGCGCCGCAAGCAAGTCCTTGACCATAATGGACGCGTTCACATCCAGCCCCGAGAGCGGTTCGTCGAGCAGGACCAGGTCGGGGTTGTGCAGAAGCGCCGCGGCGATGAGTATCTTCTGCCGCATACCTTTCGAGTAAGTGTCCAGACGGGCCACGCGATCGGAGTAGAGACCGAACGTCTCGAGAATGCTTGCGATCCTGCTCTGAAGCGGATCCTCCTCCACGTCATGCATGCGCCCGCACAATTCCAGGAACTCCTCGCCCGTGAGGCTCTCAAACAGCGCGGCGGCTTCGGGAACATAGCCGATCCGCTGCTTCACACTCACAGTCTGTTCGGGCAAAGGGAATCCGCAGACAGACACGCTGCCGGAGCCCGGCGCAAGAATGCCCGTGATGATCTTGAGTGTTGTGGTCTTCCCGGCGCCGTTGGGACCAAGGAGTCCCACGATCTCACCTTTCTTCAGGTGAAAGGAGATGTCGTGAAGCACCTCGGCACGGTCGTAGCTGAAGACTACCCGGTCGAAGCGTACCATGCCGCTTCATTGTAGTCCGGTTACTCGGCCAGTGCTGGAGCCGCGGCGGGCGTGCCGGCGTCCATCAACGCAGCCAGGCTGGCGGTCTGTTCATTGAACGTCTTCATCTGCCGCGCGGAAAGCTGGATTGCGCGAGGCGACTTGAGCCGCTCGAAATTCACGAACGCTCCGCCCTTGCGCAAACGGAAATCGAGGTGCGGTCCAGTGGCCAGGCCCGTGGCGCCCACCGCGGCAATCCGCTGCCCCTGTTCGACATTCTGCCCCACTCTGACGAATACTCGCGAAAGGTGCAGGTACATGCTCTCGTAGCCGTTCGTGTGCCTGATCCGCACCGTATTGCCCCCACCGCCCGACCAGCCGCGAAAAGTAACGCGGCCCGACGCGACGGCCTGAACCGGCGCGCCGACGGGCGCGGCGTAATCCGTACCAAGGTGCGGCCGGAAGATTTTCAGCACGGGGTGAAAGCGGCTGCGCGAAAAGTGCGAGCTCACCCGCGCGTCGAATTTCAGCGGCGATTTGAGGAACGCGGCCTGCAACGAGCGGCCGTCGCGCGAGTAGTAGCCTGACTTACCGCTGCCGTCCGGATATAGGTAGCCTTCATAAGTAGTCCCGTTGTTGGTGTATCTCGCGGCGAGAAGGTTGCGGTAGGTGGCGGGCTGCCCGTTCGTGTATTCTTTCTTTTCGAGCACTACACAGAAGGTGTCGCCGGGCTGCGGGTCCGTGTAGAAGTCCAGGTCCCAGGCGAATATGTCGGCCATTTGGATGGCCAGTTCCGGCCGTTCACCGGCTCGCTCCATGCTCACGAACAGCGAATCCTGCATCGTGCCGCACACCGGCACGACGCGGATCTCTCCCGGGATTACCGCAACTTCGGCCTTGAACCCTTCAGCCGCGCGCGTGAGGCGAAGCTCGTGATCGGGGTCAATCACGTAATCGAGAGACTCGACCGGGCTCCCCTCGCGGCGAACCATATTGAGGGAGGCACCGACCCGCAGCTTCCGTACATCGAATACGTGCTTCACGGCCGAGATGATTGCCAGGCGGTCGCCCTGGTCGATGCCCCCGCGTTCGAGCAGCGTATCCAGGTTGTCGCCGCGCTCAATCGAGACACTCTCCTTCATTACGCGGGGCGGCGCGGGAGCGGGCGCTTTGGCCTGCGCAGGCGCGGGCGGTGCGACGTTGGCACGCTTACGAACCCATAAGGATAGAACGGCGATCCCGATGATGCCGATCCCAATGATGGCGATGAGGCCGCGCCTGGTCCAGTTCACCCTATCCACTTTAATAATGTGCTCGGGAAACGCGCAACATGGTGCCCCTCGCTGGCGGTAGAATCACGCTTGTGAGCCAGGACGACTCCGGAATCCGGGACCGCACGAAACAACTGGGCGCGTGGTTTCTCGGACCCAAGGCCGAGAACGCCAGCCTCGAAGAGGAGATGATCCTGCACATCCTTCGGGATTACTTCTACTGGCGGCGCAATTACTACCCGTCCGACGAGATCACCATCACGCAGCACATGCGGCGCGAAGCGGCGGATTTCACCGACGCCCTTTTCCAGCAGCTCAGCGAGATGCTCGCGCGCCTCCGCCGCCACTTTCCGTTCTACAGCCCGCGCTACATCGCGCACATGCTGTCCGATCAAACCATTCCCTCCGTGCTCGGCTACTTCGCCGGCATGCTCTACAACCCGAACAACGTAACGCCGGAAGCCGCGCCGGTCACGGTGGAGTGGGAGCTGGAGGTGGCCGCCGACATCTTGAAGATGCTCGGCTACACCGCCCCGCCCGGCTCCAAGGATCATCGTCAGACGCGGAAGGAGTTCGGCTGGGCGCACATCACCAGCGGCGGAACGGTCGCCAACATCGAGGCTCTCTGGGTGGCGCGCAACGTCCGCTATTTCCCCGTTGCGCTCAAGCGCGCCGCCGCACGCGAAGGGATCGCGCTCACGGTCAAGCTGCCGGGCCAGGCGCAGTCACGCGCAATTTCGGACGTAGATGACGTCGAATGCCTGCTTCTCAGGCCGAACTCCGCGACCTTTCTCCTCACGCGCTTCATCGACGCCGTAAAGCACCGCTGGAACCTCTCCGATTCCGAGGCCACGCACCGCGCCTGGGAAGCGCTCGGCGCCACCGGGTTATCGGTGTCGCACAACGGGGCGGCCGCCTGCTTTTCGAACTGGCCTCCCGCCGTGTTCGTCTCGGGCACGGCCCACTACAGCCTCAGCAAGGCGGCAGACCTGCTCGGCATCGGCCGCGACAACCTCGTCTTCGTCGATGTGGACCGCACATTCCGGCTCGAGTTGCGCGACCTCGAAGAGAAGCTCAAAACGGCCTTGCGCCGCGGGCAGATTCCGCTCGCGGTAGTGGCCATAGCCGGGACAACCGAGGAGGGATCGATCGACCCCGTCCACCGCATCGACGATTTCCGCCGCCGGCTCGAGCAGCACGAGCACGCGAGTTTCTGGCTCCACGTGGACGCCGCCTGGGCGGGTTACATCCGGTCGATGTTCGTCGAACCGGGCGGTGCGCCACCGGCGGACGAGGCCGCCCGAATCGAGGCCGTAAATGCCTTCGCGTCGCGAAGCCTGGAGATCGCCACCGGCGGCTACAGCCGCAACCTGGGCATCCAATGGGGAAGCAAAGAGGTCTGCCGCTCGTTCCTCGCCTTCCCGCGCGCCGAATCGATCACCGTGGACCCGCACAAGATGGGCTACGTCCCATATCCGTGCGGCGTGGTGGCCTTCCGCAACGACCGCGTGCGGCACTTCCTCAGCCAGCAAGCGCCCTACATCACGAATATGAGCCATTCGGGCGGCGGCGCCCGCGAGTACGCGCCTCCGGTGAACGTCGGACCGTTCATCCTCGAAGGCTCGAAGCCCGGCGCGGCGGCCGCATCGTGCTGGCTGTCGCATCGCATGATTCCGCCGGACCGCGGCGGGCACGGCGAAATCGCGCGCGCTTCCGTGCTGGCCGCCCGCGAACTGTACGAGCGCCTCGTCCACTGGGACCACGCCGCCAAAGCCAATTGCAAACCGCTGGCCTATCGCTTCGTCCCGGCCGCCGCGGTGCCGCCGGACACCAACATAGTCTGCTTCGTTATCCAGGCGAAGCTCAGCCGCTCGCTGAAGCGAATGAACGCGCTGGCCGAGGCTGTCTACCAGCGGCTCACAATCCAGGCGGAACTCGGCGAGCGCGGCTACAGCTACTCGCAGCCGTTCTTCATCTCCCGCACGCGCTTCCAGCTTCCGAACTACTCCGCCCACTCGGTGGCGGACCTGATTGAACGCGCCGAAGTGGACGCAAACGAGTATCCGGCCGAAGGCATCTTTGTTCTTCGCGCGACCGTGATGACGCCTTATCTCACTCTCGCCGCCGAGACCGGCCACAGACAGGCCCTGCTGGCCGATTTCGTCGAGGCGCTGGCGCGGCTCACCGAAGAGGCGCTGGCGCGGCTCGGGGCACGGGTCGCGTCCTCCATTCCGCTATAATCCTGGGGTATGTCGAGCCTCTCGGACATTCAGGATTTTCTTGCCCAAAAGCGGATCGCAGTGGTCGGGGTCGGGCGCAAGCCGAACGATTTCAACCACAGGATGTTTCAGAGCTTCCGTGAGTCTGGGTACGATGCGGTGCCGGTCAACCCGAATGCCAAGGAAGTGGGAGGCACGCCGTGCTTCTCGTGCATCCAGGAAATCGACCCGCCGGTGGACGCAGTGCTGATCATGACGCCGCCCGGAACCACCGATACAATCGCGAAGGACTGCGTGGACGCAGGCGTGAAGCGCGTCTGGATGTACCGCGCCTCTTCCTATGACGCGGGCGCCGTAAGCCCGGCTGCGGTCGAACTCTGCCAGAAGCATGGGATTCGGGTAGTGGACCACGGGTGCCCTTACATGTTCCTGCCGAAATCGAGCTGGTTCCACCACTTCCACGGTTTCCTCTTGAAGATCACGGGGAACTACCCCAAGTAGGCCCGGCCAGGCGACGCTATGCGTCGCTGGCCCGTATCAGTCGCGTGGCACGGCTTCAGGCAAGTGGAAGTCCGTGGCTTGGGCCTTGTATCAGGGCACGGCTTCAGCCGTGCCGCAAGCCCT
>JAEZIJ010000011.1 GCA_023436715.1 Acidobacteriota bacterium | reverse complement strand
CCACCCCACAGTCCACAGCCCACGACCCGCCCCCCTTTTTCAAACGCACCGGAGCCCCACAGTAGAATAGGGAGCATGATTGAACATGTGCGCCCGGGCGTTTCGGCCCGGCATGCCCAGGTAGTCCTCTTCGATTTCGATGGCACCATTTCGCTCATCCGCGCGGGCTGGGTGGACGTGATGGTCCCTATGATGGTCGAGATCCTTATGGATCTAAAGACCGGCGAGCGCGAGGAGGACCTCAGGGCGATAGTGACGGACTTCGTCGGCCGGCTGACGGGCAAGCAGACGATGTACCAGATGGTCGAACTGGCGAATCAGGTGGAGTTGCGCGGCGGCAAGCCGCTCGATCCTTTGCTTTACAAGAGGATGTATCTGGACTTGCTCCACGTCAGGATCGCCGGCCGGCTGGAGGAACTGCGCAGCGGCGAGGCGTCGCCCGAGAAGTATCTCGTGCCGGGCGCGAGGCGGCTGCTCGAAGCCCTCAGCGAACGCGGCCTGAAACTGTACCTGGCCAGCGGCACCGACCAGCCTTACATGCGCGAAGAAGCGGACCTGCTGGACGTGAGCCGCTACTTCGACGGCCGGGTCTACGGCGCGCTCGACGATTACAAGAGCTTCTCGAAGAAGATCCTCATTCAGCGGATCATCGCTTCCGCCGAATGCGAAGGGCCCGCGTTCCTGGGCTTCGGCGACGGCTATGTCGAGATCGAGAACGTCAAGGAAGTCGGCGGCGTCACTGTTGGCGTGGCGACCGATGAGCCCGAGTGCCGCGTCGTGGACGCTTGGAAGCGGGACCGGCTGGTCGGCGTGGGCGCCGATTTCATCGTCCCCAATTTCGAGTGCCACCAGGAGTTGATGGGCGCGCTGTTCCCCCAATGATTTCGACGTACACTGTTGTCGAAGGGGCGGGGGAGTCATGACAACTGGGCAGATTCTGACAGGTTTCACTAAGATCGCCGCGCTGGTGGTGGGGGACATCTGTCTCGACCGCTGGTGTACGTACGATCCGGAGCTATCCGAACCGTCGCGCGAGACCGGAATCCCGCGAATTGCCGTGATTTCGAGCGAGGTGACGCCTGGGGGCGGCGGAACCGTTGCGAACAACCTGATCGCGCTCGAGGCGTACAGCGTGGCAGTGCTGGGCGTATTCGGCGACGACGGCTTCGCCGTGGATCTGAAGCGCGCCCTCGAAGCGAGGGATATCTCGACGGAGTTCATGGTGAAAGCGCGCGTCCCCACGTTCACCTACTCGAAGCTGATCAACGCGAAAACGGGCGTCGAAGACCAGCCTCGGGCGGACTACATCAACGCGCAGCCCGTACCGGAGGAGATCGAGCGGAAGATCCTGACGAGGCTGGAATCCGTGGTGGGAGGTTACGACGTCGTCATCGTTGCCGACCAGGCGGAAACAGACCAGGGCGGAGTCGTGACCCCGGCTATGCGGCGCATGCTTCGCGACTTGGCGGTGCGCAACCCCGATAAGGTTTTCTGGGCGGACTCACGGAAGCGAATCGAGCACTTCCGCCGGGTGGTGGTGAGGCCGAACCGGCAGGAGGCCGACGAGGCTTGCCTCCGGCTGTTCGGCAGGCTTGATTACCAGGCTTTGCGCGAAAGCCTCGAGACCCGCACGATGTTCGTTACACAGGGACCTGGACACGTGCTGGTGGTCGAACCCGGGCGGGAAACGCCGGTTGAAACGCGCCCGGTGGCCAAGCCCGTGGATATCTGCGGGGCGGGCGACAGCTTTACGGCCGGCGCGGCAATGGCGCTCTCGGTGACAGGTTCGCCGCTCGAAGCGGCGCGGCTCGGCAACCTGGTGGCTTCAATCACAATCATGAAAAAAGGCACGGGTACGGCATCGCCCGAGGAAGTGTTGGAGGCGGAGGCGAAACTGGCGTGAGGACTCTGGCAATCGATATCGGTGGCACGAAGTTTACCGTTGCGGTGTTTGAGGGCGACCGGATGGTGAAGCGCGAGTCGCGCACCACGGACCGCGAGGGCGGGCGCGATTGGATGCTCGGGCAGATTCGCGAAATCGCGACGGCGTGGGGGCGCGAGGCGCCGCTCGACCGCTGCGGCATCGGGTTCGGCGGGCCGGTGGACTTCGATGCGCGGCGTATCGCGCTCTCGACGCACGTTGGAGGATGGCGGGACTTCAAGCTGCCGGAGTGGGTGGAGAGCGAACTCGGGTTGCCCGCCGTGATGGATAATGACGCGAACGTGGGCGCGCTCGGCGAGGCGGTCTACGGCGCGGGCAAGGGCTTTTCTCCGCTGTTTTACATGACGCTCTCTACCGGCGTCGGGGGCGGGCTGGTCGCGGATGGCAGGATTTATCGCGGAGCGGATTCCTACGCCGGCGAGATCGGGCACCTGACCGTGCGGCCGGGTGGGCCCGAGTGCCTGTGCGGCGCGCGAGGCTGCCTCGAGCGTATGTGCGCCGGGATCTGGATGGAGAGCGACCACGGGCATTCGGCGCGCGAGTTGATGTGCAATCCCGATTTCGTTCGGCGGTACGTGGTGGACCTGGCGCTCGGCTTGAAAGCCTGCATCATGCTGCTGAACCCCGCGCGGATCGTGATCGGCGGGGGTATCAGCAAAGCGGGCGAGGCTCTTTTCGGTCCGCTGCGCGAGGAATTGCGGCGGCAGATCACGGCATGGTCGCGTGCGCGAATTGATGTGGAACCGGCGGCGCTGGGCGATGACAGCGTGCTGTACGGCGCACTGGCGCTGGCCGAGTGCGAAGCCAGGGAGAGCAGATGACATCCTTCCCCGAGTTGTACCTGGCGGAGCTGCGGAAAGCGATCGAGACGGTGGACCTGGGGGCGGTGTCGCAGGCCATCGATTGGTTCCGGGAAGCCCGCGACACGGGCAGGAATATTTTCGTTTGTGGAAACGGGGGCAGCGCGGCTACGGCATCGCATCTGGCCACCGATCTCTTGAAGGGGGCCAGCTACGGATGCGCTTCGCGGTTTCGCATCCTCGCGCTGACAGACTCCCTGCCGGCCCTTACGGCCTATGCGAACGACGTAAGCTACGACTGCGTTTTCGTAGAGCAACTCAAGAACTTCGCCGAGCCGGGAGATCTGGTTGTCGGGATCAGCGGGTCGGGGAATTCTCCAAACGTTCTGCGGGCGATCGAGTACGCAAATTCCGCGGGCTGCCGGACGCTGTCGCTCACCGGGCGCGACGGCGGAAAACTCGGGCCGCTGGCGCAACTCAACATTCAGGTGCGCGAGCCGCACATGGGCAGAATCGAAGACGTGCACATGATCGTCTGCCACATGTTCTGCTACTACTTCATGGACTCGAAGCGTTAGTAATCGGTCGGAGACCGCGGAACGGCTCGCTTACGCTCGTGCCTCAGTGCCGGGGGAGTCCCCATGGTCCTGTCGTTGCCGCGGCCGGGAGCGGGCCGGGCATGCCCGGCCCCTACAGGATGCGTCTTGTAGGGGCGACGCATGCGGCGCCCGTGGGCGGCTCCCGGGTAACGCTGACTTTCAGCGGAGTGCCGCATGAGCCTGCGGCCCACCAAAGGTGATGAAAACTGGCGAGGGAGCGGTTTGACGGATTCGCGGAGGCGCGCCCGGTGATTTTCAGCGGAGCGGTCTGTCAAGCTATTTCGAAGACACCACGTTAGAGAGCGCGTCCCTTGCCGGCTTCGGCGATCGTCTCGCGCAGGAACCGGGCGGCCAGTCTGGCGTTTTTGTCGGCGAATTCAATCCCTACCAGGCGGCCGTCAACTACGGGCAGCGGATGGCAGAGCTCGAACCCGAGGTAGCCTTTGTAGCCGATGTCGAGCAGTCCGCGGACCTGGGCTTTGATGAGTTCGTCCTTCTTTAAGACGATCTGGCCGTTCACCTCGTCGTACTCGTTGCCGTAGTGCGAGAGCACCTGCAACGCGCCAACCTCGGCGGAAGCTTTCACGACATCCTCGGGAGTCATTTCGTGTTCCAGCCGGGCATCGAAACAGACTTTCAGGTTAGGCGAGCCAACCTCGCGCACCATCCGCAGAACGTCGCCGATGCCTTTGATTACCGGCGGATGATTCTGTAAGGCGAGGGTCACGCCGTAGTCGCCCGCATAGCGTGCCGCTTCCTTCAAGCCGTCGCGGCACCACGCCCAGGTACGATCGGCGGAGAAATCCTTGTGCGTTTCGTCCCACACCTTCTTTGCGATGTCGTACCGGCCTCCGCCCTCGGGCACGGCGGTCACGCCCGGCCACGCGAGGAAGACTCGAAGCACTTTCGCGCCCAGGTCCGCCGTCATGCGGATCAGTTCACGCACGTACAGCAGTTGCGCTTCGCGAGACTCCGGAAACGGGCTGCTGAAATCGTTGTTCGCCGCGACGGCGTAGATCTCGACGCCCTGATCCGCCGCGTATTTCCGGAGCTGTCGGCAACGTTCCCGGGGCATATCGAGAGGGTTGCCGTGCGGGCGTTTGCCATCGATCTCCACACCGTCATAGCCGAATTGCTTCGCCCGCTGAATCACCTGCTCCAGCGTGAGCGCATCGCCCCCGTACCAGAGGCCGAGATAGGTGATGCTGTACAGGCCGGCCTTGATGTTGCCCTGGGGTTTTTCCGCTCCGGTGAGGCCCAGAACTCCCGCCGCGACTGTGGTGCTCCGCGCGAAATCGCGGCGGCTCATGTTTCTATCACCGCTGTCGTTCATGATCGCCCTCCTGCCGAGCCAGTATACAGATTTCGGCGGTGGGAGGGCGGCGGATTACATGAAGTAGTCTTTGACTTTCTCGAACAGCCCGCGCTCGCTGGGTGTGTTTTCGGTGGGCAGCGTTTCCCTGAGCTGCTCGAACAGTTTCCGCTGATCCTTCGTGAGCTTGGAGGGGATGGCCACGGCTACATGAACGATCAGATCGCCGCGCCCGCGGCCGCTCACGTCAGGCACGCCCTGGTGCCGGAGGCGGAAGGTGGCTCCGCTCTGCGTTCCCTCGGGGACCTTCAAAGGCTGGGGACCGTTGAGCGTCGGGACTTCGATTTCGGCACCGAGAACCGCCTGCGCTATGTTGACCGGAATCGTGCAGTGCAGGTCCTTTTCCTGGCGCTCGAAAATCGGGTGTTCCTGCACCGTCATGAAAACGTAGAGGTCGCCCGGCGGCCCGCCGTTAATGCCGCCCTGGCCTTTTCCGCCGAGCCGCAGCCGGGTGCCGTTATCTACCCCGGCGGGGATGTTCACCTTGAGCTTCTCCTCGGAGACCGTGAAGCCCTCACCCCGGCATTGCGGGCACGCTTTGCGGATGATCCGGCCGGCGCCGCCGCACTGCGAGCACGTGCGCCGGACGGACAGGAAGCCCTGCTGGTAAATCATCTCGCCGCGGCCGTGGCAGGCCGGGCAGGTAGCCAGGTCCGCGGGCTCCGCGCCTTTTCCCTGGCAGCGGTGGCAGACTTCGCGGCGCGGAACCTGGATCTCAGCCGACATCCCGTGCACGGCATCTTCGAAACTCAATTCGAGGTCGTAGCGGAGATCCTCGCCCCGCTGTGCGCGGCTGCGCCGCCGGGCTGAACCGCCAAACAGATCGCCGAACCCGAAGAAGTCGCCCAGGATGTCGCCGAAATCGGCGAACGCGTTCGGATCGAAGCCGGCCGAAGCCGCGCTGGGCACCCCCGCATGGCCGTACTGATCGTAGGCGGCGCGCTTCTGGGGGTCGCTGAGGACACCATAGGCTTCCGCAGCCTCTTTGAACTTCTCCTCGGCCTCCGAATTGTTGGGATTCCGGTCAGGGTGAAACTTGAGCGCCATCTGCCGGTATGCGCTCTTCAGCTCCTGATCGGAGGCGCTTTTGCCTATACCCAGGATTTCGTAGTAGTCGCGTTTCGTCACGTTGCGGCTGGTCACTGCCTGACTGCAACCTTAACCATTGCGGGCCGCAGCAGGCGCCCTCTGAAATTGTACCCTCTCTGTAGTTCCTCGATGACGGTGTGATCCTCCACCTCGTCGGAAGGGACCATCTCAACGGCATGGTGTACGTTGGGGTCGAACGTCTTCCCCTCGGACTCCAGCGGCTCCAGCCCCAACTTTTTCAGGGTGCTGAAAAACCTCTGGTAAATCAACTCCATACCTTTCACGTAGCCGGCATCGGAGGACGCCACCTTCAGCGCGCGCTCGAAGTCGTCGAGGACCGGGAGCAGTTCGCGGACCACATCCATTCCGGCAAACTCGAGCACCTCGGAGCGTTCCCGCTGCGTTCTGCGGCGGAAATTGTCGAACTCAGCCGTGCGGCGGAGCAGTTGATCGTAAAGCTCGGCCCTTTCGCGGGCGAGCTGGTCGCGTTCCGCCGTAACGGACGCGAGCAAAGCCGCGGAGTCTGCAATATCGACCGTGTCGTCTCCGGCCGCGGGGCCCGGAGCGGTTTCGGGTGTTTCCGGGATCTTGTTGTCGTCCATATGAATCATGAAAAAAACTGCGAACCGACGCCAAAAGACAGCGGTCCGCGTATCCAAGTCAAGGGTTATTTTCAGGTTAGCAGACAGCGCGGCCGGGAGTCAGCCCTGGGGGGCCCCGTGAGGCTATTATCGAGAGGCGTGGTCAGAATGAGGTTCTCCTGGATGCTTGGGGTGTTAGCGCTCGCCGCCTCGAGTGCGGCCGGGCCTGGCGTGCCCGGGCGGCAGGCGCCGATCATGGTGGATTACCCGATGCAGGGTTCGGTTTTCCCTCCCGATATGACCGCACCCACCTTTTTGTGGAGGGACGACGCCCAGAGCGCACGGACGTGGACGGTTGAGGTCGAATTCAGTGACGGCATGGCCGCGATCCGTGTGAGGGCTCGCGGAGAGCGGATGCGGATCGGCGAAATCGACCCGCGCGCGGTGGCGCCGACCAACGAGCTTCCGAAACTGTCGCCACAGCAGGCCGCGGCACGAACCTGGATTCCGGACGCGAGAACGTGGGCGGAAATCAAGAAGCGCTCCGTCGGGCGCACGGCGATGGTCACCATAACGGGATGCGCGGACGAGAGTTGCTCTCAGCCTGCATCGCGGGGGCAGGTAGCGATCCGCACATCGAAAGACCCTGCCGGCGCACCCATCTTCTATCGCGACGTGCCGCTGATGCCTTCCGAGCAGGAGAAAGGCGTCATCAAGCCGCTCGCGCAGGGTGCGCTTCCGCTTGTGGCATGGCGGCTGCGCAGCATCGCGGAGCCCGCGAGCCGGCTGCTGCTCACGGATATGCACACCTGCGCCAACTGCCACTCGTTTTCGGCCGACGGAAAGACGCTCGGGATGGACCTCGACGGCCCGCAAAACGACAAGGGGCTGTACACGATATCGCGCGTGGCTCCCGAGACGTACATCCGCAACGAAGACGTCATCCGCTGGGCTTCGTTCCGCGACCAGGCGGCGGGACAGACCCGGATCGGGTTCATGTCGCAGCTCTCCCCAGACGGCCGGTACGTGGTGAGCACCGTCAATCCGGCGGAAAAGAACGTTGAAAGCAATTACTACGTCGCGAATTTCAAAGACTACCGCTTTCTCCAGGTGTTCTATCCGACTCGCGGCATTCTGGTTTACTATAACCGCGCGACCGGCCGCAGGCAGGCGCTGCCCGGCGCCGACGACCGGCGATACGTTCACACCGATGCAGTTTGGAGTCCGGACGGCAAGTACCTCGTCTTTGCGCGAGCGGAGGCAAAGGACCCGTACCCGCCCGGCCAGAAGCAAGCCGGGTTCGCCAACGACCCCAATGAGAACCGGATTCAGTACGATCTCTACCGCATCCCGTTTAACGACGGAAAGGGCGGCCGTCCGGAGCCGCTCCCCGGCGCCTCGGGCAACGGCATGAGCAACACGTTCCCGAAGGTATCGCCCGACGGGCGGTGGATCGTGTTCGTGAAGTGCCGCAACGGCCAGCTCATGCGGCCGGATAGCGAACTCTACATTGTGCCTGCCCAGGGCGGGATGGCGCGGCGGATGCGCTGCAACACGCCGCTCATGAACTCGTGGCACAGCTTCTCCCCGAACGGGCGCTGGCTGGTGTTCTCCTCAAAGAGCCGCTCGCCGTATACGCAGATGTTCCTGACGCACATAGATGAAGACGGGAACGACAGTCCTCCGATTCTGGTCGAGAACTCGACTGCCGCCAACCGCGCCGTGAACATTCCCGAATTCGTCAACGTACCGCCGGACGGGCTGATGAAGATCGAAGCGCCGGCGGCCGAGTTCTACCGGCTGTACGATGAGGCCTTCGAACTCCAGCAGAAGGAGCAATACCACGCGGCGGTCGAGGGCTGGCGGAAGGCGCTGGCGATCACGACGGATGACGCCCGTGCTCACAACAACCTCGGGTTCTGCCTCGCGCGGCAAGGGCGCCGCGAACTGGCAAGAGCGGAATGGGAGAAGGCGATTCAGATCGATCCGGAGCTGGCCGAGCCGCATAACAATCTGGCCGCCGAGCTTTGGCGCGGAGGAGACCTTGAGGGTGCCATCGCACACTGGCGCAAGGCGGCTGAGCTTGAGCCGGAATCGTCCGAAGCGCATCACAACTTGGGGGTCGCGCTATTGCGGCAGGGGAAGGCCGAGGAAGCCATGGTTGAGTGGCGCAAGGCGGTCGGGATCGACCCGAAGAATTTCGAGGCGCATGCGAATCTTGGACGAGCCCTCGATGAGAAAGGCAGGTTGGACGAGGCCATCTCCCATTACGAGGCCGCCCTCGCTGCCGACCCCAAACATGCCGATGCCCACAACGATCTCGGGATTGCGCTTTCCAGAAGCGGCAGAGGCGACGAAGCCATCGCGCATTTCCGGAAGGCCATTGAGCTGGATACGCGCTTCGCACAGGCCTGGTTCAATCTCGGCAATGCCTTGTACTCGGCGAGCAGCATTTCCGAGGCGGTTTCGGCGTGGCAGGCGGGACTGCGGCTGGAGCCCAATCATGTACAGGTTCTGAGCCGGACCGCGTGGGTGCTGGCGACATGTCCGCTGGATTCGGTTCGAAACGGGGCCGAGGCGGTGAGGCTTGGTTCGCGGGCGCTGGAGTTGAGTGGGGGAAAGCAGCCGTCCGTTCTCGACGCACTCGCGGCGGCGTACGCCGAAGCGGGGCGGTTCCGGGAGGCGGTCGATACCGCACGCCGTGCGCTGGCGCTGGTCGGCGGCGCGAACGAGGGAATCCAGGCGAGGATCGCTTTGTACGCAGCGGGGAAATCGGTTCGGGACAGGCGGCAGAGAACTGCGAGGTAAGGCGGGGCGCCGCGGTTGCGACGCCCCGCAAGGGATCAGATCACCACTTCAGAGCAAGGGTGATGTTCATGAGAGGCAGGCCGCCGTAAGCCGCTGTGGTTGCCTCGCTGCCGACGCCGGTGGTGCCGAAGCTCTTGGCGTTGTTTTTGTTGCTGATGTCCAGAGTGCCGTTCGGGTCGCCCCAGTTGAACCACTTGAACGGGTTCTGGAAGTCGAACCGGAACTGGAACTTCAGGCGTTCCTTGATCGGAACCTCTTTCGACGCCGACATACTCGCGGCAATGATCCGCTGCCGATTCGCGACATTCCTTCCATTGTTGCCGCGGCTGAAGGACGGAATATAGGTCATGCAACCGTTCCCCACCTTCTCGACAAACGTTCCGCAGTCGAACATGGAGTTCTGATTGTTCTGGTTGAACCGGTCGGGACCGAGATCCTGCCAGCCGTCCCTCACCGTCGGAACCTTGTTCAGGATAGCGTCGCCGTAGGTACCCATCCACCCCGGGTAGTTCTGGGTGTTTGCGCCGTTGAGCCCGAGAGGGATGGGGTCGCCGCTGGTGACGGTGTAGGTCCACACGACATCAAAGCCGCCGAACAGCGTGTTCATCCAGCCGCCGCGGTTCATCCACCGCCGGCCCTTGCCGATGGGAAGCGCATAGTTCATGGTTCCCGTGAAGTTATGCGCCTGGTCCCAATCGACCCGGCCCTTATTCAGGCGCCAGTCGATGTAAGGGGTGCCAAAGGCGTTGCCGTCGAGCGTCTTCTGGAAGGTGTAGAACGTAAGGAAGTTCAGGCCCTTCGAGAATCGCTTTTCCAGCTTGACGGTTCCCTCATGGTGCGAGAGGTGGCCGCTGTTGCCCCGGTAGTTGATGTTCCCCCACTGGTTCCAAGGCCGTGACAACTGCGCTGTGGGGAGCCAGATCTTCTCCCGAAACTGGGCGTTCTCCGGAAGGTTGAGATCCATCATCCCGCTGCCGTTGGGGTTCGGGATGATACCCCAGGGCCGCGAGTTGAGGTCATAGGACCCGCTCCGCGAGTTGGGGTCTTGGGACCCGCTATCGCGGACTTGCGCGCTGCCTTTGTACTGCACTTCCACCATGTAGTCCCTGGCAGCCTGATACTGGACGCCGAGGTTCCAGCTCATGGTGTAAGCAGCCTGCATGTTGGAGTCGGCAAGGTTGGCATCGCGGCGACCAACGTTGCCCCGCCACGGCACGGAACCATCCGCCCGGCGCGCCGGGTAGATGATCTGCCCCGGACCGCTATCGATGTAGAACAACGGCGTCGGGTTGCCGAGAGTCTGCGAAATGCTCGTGGATTCGGTCATCATCTCGTCGGTGTACAGGAAGGCGCCCCGCATATCGATGTGCGTGAGGGCGAAGCCGCTCCGGATGACGAGTTTCTCCAGCGGATGCCAAGCCAGGCCGACGCGCGGGTCCCAGCGGTTCTTGTCCCAGTTGTAAGCCTTGGCGCCCTTGGGATGAGTCCATGCGCCCTTGCAACCGCCCGGCGGGCAGGTGAAGTTGGTGTCGGTGTAGATCGAGGTGTCGATCGCGTTGGGATCAAAGATGCTGATCAAGCCGTACTTCTGCTCGGGCGGGCTCTCCAGCGAGTAGCGCATACCGATGTTCAGAGTTAGCGTCGGGGTGAGCTTCCAGTCGTCCTGCACATAGAAGCTATGCTGCCAGACGCGCGGAAGGTTGGCGTTGATGCGACGGTCAAAATTGACGGAGCTGACCGCGCCCACCAGGAACCCGGCGAACCAGTTGCCGGTGTTGGGCTTGTTGAGGCCGCTATCATCATATAGCTCGCTGGTGCCCGTGTAGTTGAAACTGCCGCTCGGGTTGCCGACATCCCACTGGTTCTGGCGGTAGCGCATAAGTTCATAGCCCCACTTGAACGCGTGCGTGCCCTTCACCTTGGTCGTGTCGTTCTTGAAAGTGAGCACCTCCTGGAGGTTCCGGTTCGGCGGCCCGATGTTGAGACTCTCGGTGAACCTGGTGACGTTGGTGTCATTGTTCCAGATCTGCGGCATCGTATCCACGGGCAGGCCGGGGATCCCCAGCAGCTTGGCGTAGTCCTTCATGTATGCGATCGAGTGCCTGCGCTGATCGTAGCGGTAGTAACCGACGCGGGTCTCATTGATGATGGTCGGCGACGCTACCCAGGTCGCGCCGATGGAGGCTGTGTTCTGCCTGCTGACGTTCTTGTTCTGGCTGAAGTCGAACGTGTCATTGGCGACCGTCCATGGCGGCTGCCGCTCAAACCGGCTGTTGTAGGTCCACGTGCCGTAGCCTTTCAGGTTGGAACTGAACTGCTGATCGGCACGCATGGTGTAGCTGTCCCAGACGACGATCTTCAGCGGAGCCGTCATGATGTTGCCGTTCGGTCCCGTAGAGAACATCTTTCCGGGGACGTTCGGTTCCATGAAGGGCTTCATGCCCACCAGTTTCGTGGCCACCTGGGACCATGCCGACCGGGGGGCAATGTTGTCCGGGAACGGGTCGCGCATCCATTTCCCGGCCGCGTTCTGACGCGTGGTGCGGGGATCGAAAATCGGCTGGCCGATCGGCATCCCGTTCGCATCGGGGAAGCTGAAATCGCCGTTCAGCTGGGCCAGTGTCGGCACGGTGCTTTGCTGCTGCTTGCTCTGCTTCTCGAGCATCCGCTGCCAGCCGAACAGGAAGAACGTCTTGTTCCTGCCGTCATACAGCTTGGGGATGTATACCGGGCCGCTGATCTGGGCGTCCGGCTGATAGAAGATCAACCCAGGCCCATTGTCCCAACCGGGCTGGGCTTGCGAGTTGCGGTACTTGTCGAAATACTTGCGGTGCTGCATGCGGCGGGTGCGACCGTACATGGAGGCCATGCCGTGCAGTTCGTTGGTTCCGGTCTTCTTCACGACCGAGATGGCGCCGCCGGCGGAGTGGCCGTACTCGGCGGGCAGTGTGGTGGTGAGCACCTTCACGTCCTCGATCGTATTGAGGATGGAGTCGGTGGTCATACCGTCGCCGATGGTTCCCAACTGGCCGTCTTCGAAGAAGCCGATATCGCGGCTGCGAAGTCCGTTCAGGTGCATGCCGCTCATGCTTCCCGTCCAGTTCAGGCCGGCATAGGTGAGGCCAGGCGTGAAGTAGAGGATGCCTTTCACGTTTCGTTGGAAGTTGGGCAGGCTATAGAAGTAGTCGCCCGCCACGACCTGGCCGGTTGAGGAGGTTTCGGTTTCAAGCAGCGGGATCTCCGCGGTGACCGAAACGGATTCGTTGACTCCGCCGACCTCGAGGACGAGGTTGATACCCATCGTGTCGCCCGCACGGAGTTCGATGTTTTCCCGCACGGTTCTTTTGAACCCCGCGGCCGTGATGACGACCCGGTAAGATCCGGGACGCAGTGATTGCACGCGATACATCCCGTCGGCGTTGGTCTGCGTCACGTTTTCGAAGTTGGTTTGGACGTTGGTTACGGTCACTTGGGCGCCGATGACAACGGCGCCGCTCGGGTCGGTAACACGACCGGTAATGTTCCCATTGTCGAGCTGAGCGCTCAGGGGTAAGACAGCAGCGATTAGAAGGGCTATGAACAGCCCACTACGCACAAGAAGACTCAATTCTTGCTCCTTTCAACGTACCTGTTGAAGCAGTGTTGGTTTCTGGAGCAGCCCGACGCGAGGAAGAAAAGGAGTCACAGCCGAATTGAAGCGGGCCGGTTCCCGGGTGAGCACGTGCTGCCCTTTACGATTCGTAGTAAACAGCGCCGTCCGCGCTTTGCATTCGGAGACGCCTTGTAGGACGGGAATACGTGTATCGGCGGCTCGAAGCGCGACGGACTCGTGCGGGGGTAGCGTCTCTGAGCACGCCGGAGTTACCCGGCGGCCCGGCGCGAAAGCGTAGGTGTCCGCTTCCCAATGTGCCGTCCGCATTGGGAGACATCATATATCTGACCGATAAAAGGCGTCAACCGAAGCCGGCGCGCGGCTGCGCGCAACGGGCCCGGCATGCCCGCCGGTCCCAAACAGGCGGCTAGATCAGATAATCCTGCACAAACAGGCGGCCGTCGCGCATACTGAGGAACACTTCGTCGTCGCGCGAGAGGGGCGTCTCGCGGAAGCGTTCGTGGGCCATCGTTACGCTGACGGGCTCACCCGTTTCGCAGAGCAGGTCTACTTTCACCTGCGCACCGGCCGATTGGATGCGGCGGACCCGGGCTCGGAGCGAAGGCTTGCCGTTCGGGCGGGAGCTGATGTCGAGGTCGTGCGGACGGACGAACAGCCTTGCGGCGAGGCCGTCCGCGACGATGTCCTTCCCCTCGAAAACCAATGGGCCGAAGACTGCCTTGCCCGCTTCGATCCGGCCGCGAAAGAGATTCACGCTTCCGAGAAACTCCATCGTGAATTCGGACGCAGGGTGGTGGAAGACCTCATCGGGCGTGCCGACCTGCTCGATGTGGCCCTGGTGCATCACAACGATGCGGTCGGCCACCTCGAGCGCTTCGTCCTGGTCGTGGGTTACCAGCACGGTAGTGACGTGCAGTTCATCGTGCAGCTTGCGCAGCCACGTCCGCAGGCCCTGGCGAACCTTGGCGTCGAGCGCGCCGAACGGTTCGTCGAGCAGCAGGACTTGAGGCTGGATCGCCAGGGCGCGTGCGAGCGCGACCCTCTGGCGCTGCCCGCCCGAGAGTTGGGACGGGTAGCGGCCGGCGAGGTCCTGGAGGTGAACCAGTTCGAGCAGTTCCAGCACTCTCGCGCGAATGGCGGCCTGGGACGATCGGGATTTTCTGGGCTGCACGCGCAGGCCGAACGCCACGTTTTCGAACACGGTCATGTTGCGGAACAGGGCGTAATGCTGGAACACGAAACCCACCTGCCGCTCGGCCGCGTTCCGGGCCGAAACGTCCTGGTCGCGAAACAGCACGGCGCTTCCCGGAACGGGGTCGGGCACTTCGAGACCGGCAATGATCCTGAGCAGGGTGGTTTTCCCGGACCCCGACGGGCCGAGCAACGCCATCAATTCACCGGAGCGCACTTCGAGATTCACATCCTGAAGCGCGATGAAATTCCCGAACGTACGCCAGATGTGCCGGACCTCGATGCTCACGATGATTCCTCCTGCCGCATTCTCAGCTCGACAAGGCTCTTGGCCGCCAGCGTGACCAGGGCGAGCAGTGCGAGCAGACTCGCCACCGCGAACGCCGAAACGAAGTTGTACTCGTTGTATAGGATTTCGATGTGAAGTGGCATGGTGTTGGTCAGTCCGCGGATGTGGCCGGAAACCACCGAGACGGCTCCGAACTCACCCATTGCGCGCGCGTTGCACAGGATCACGCCGTAGAGCAGGCCCCATTTCACGTTCGGGAGCGTGATGCGCCGGAACGTCTGCCAGCCGTTGGCGCCGAGCACGACGGCCGCCTCTTCCTCCTCGGTCCCCTGCTCCTGCATGAGAGGGATCAACTCGCGAGCGACGAACGGAACGGTGACGAACATGGTGGCAAGCACGATGCCGGGCACCGCGAAGATGATCCGCAGGTCGCGAGATGCGAGCCATGCTCCCGCCCAGCCCTGGAGGCCGAACACGAGGATGTAGACCAGTCCGGAAATGACCGGCGAGACCGCGAACGGCAGATCGATGAGGCTCACCAGGAAAGCTTTTCCGGGAAATGCGAACTTCGCTATTGCCCAGGAGGCTGCGAGCCCGAATACAAGGTTGACGGGGACGGCGATGCCTGCCGCGAGCAGAGTGAGACGGATCGCGTCGAGCGCCGCCGGGTCGCTGAAACTCGCCAGGTATGCCGACACGCCCTTCCGGAACGCCTCGGCGAAAACCGCGACGAGCGGGAGGACGAGGAACGATGCCAGGAAGAGCACCGAGACGGCGATGAAGGTGTTCCTGATCCAGCGCGGTTCACGTTGGCGTTTCAAGCGGCCCTCCTGTAGCGGTTTCCGGTCCAATACTGGAGCGCGTTGATGGCGAGCAGCATGACAAAAGACGCCAGCAGCATCACCACCGCGATGGCAGCGGCTCCGGCATAGTCGTATTGTTCGAGCTTGGAGACGATGAGCAGCGATGCGATCTCCGTTTTGAGCGGCATGTTTCCCGAGATGAAGACCACGGAGCCGTATTCGCCCAAGGCGCGCGCAAATGCCAAAGCGAAACCGGTGATCAGGGAGGGGAGAAGGCTCGGCAGGACGACTCGGCGGAACGTCTGCCAGCGGCCGGCGCCGAGTGTGGCGGCTGCTTCCTCCAGGCCCGGGTCGAGGTCTTCGAGCGCCGGTTGCAGTGTGCGGACGACAAATGGCAGTCCGACAAAGGTCAGCGCTATGGTGACGCCGAGGGGCGAGAAGGCGGATTCGATTCCCGCACCATAGAGATACCGGCCCAGCCAGCCATTGCGGGAATAGATGGCCGCGAGAGAGATGCCGGAAACCGCGGTCGGCAGCGCGAAGGGCAAGTCGATGACGGCATCGAGGATGCGCTTTCCAGGGAAGCGGTACCGCACCAACGTCCAGGCCACGATGAACCCGAACACTCCGTTGACTACGGCCGCGATGAAGGACGCCGTAAACGTAAGCTGGTAAGCGGCAACGGCCCTCGGCGCGGATACCGCCGCCCAGAACTGGGCCCACGAGACGCTGGCGGCCTTCAGGAAGAGCGCCGAAAGCGGGATGAGCACGACCAGGCTGAGATACAGCACGGTGTAGCCGAACGTGAGTCCGAAGCCGGGTATGATTCTGCGCTTGTGCGATGCCATGTGTTTCGTCACCCGTGGCACAGGCCTCCTGGCCTGTGCCACGCCGGGCAAAGCCCGGCGGCAGCCCAGAAGGGCTGACCCCACCTTGGGCGGATGCATCTTCAACGGATCTCACTCTCCGCGGTCGAACGTGTGAATGCCGCACTCCAGTTTCTGCCCGCCCCAGCGGCCCGAGCGCGGATTGTCGTTTACCGGCAGGCTCGTGCACGGCTCGCAGCCGATGCTCAGGTAACCCTGGTCGTAGAGCGGCAGGTACTCGATTTCGTTCACCTTCAGGTAGCTCCAGACTTCCTTCCAGGTCCAGAATGCGAGCGGGCTCGCCTTGACCAGAGTCTTGCCGGATGGAAGCGTGTGCGATTCGATCTGCTGCAAATTGGCGCGCGTGGGCGACTGCTCCCGGCGCAGGCCCGTGAACCAGATTTCGTAATCCGCCAATGCCGCGAGCAGGGGCTCGACCTTGCGCAGCTTGCAGCAGCGGTCGGGTTCGGTTCGATAGAGCTCGCCATTGGCCGCTTCGTGCGATTCCAGGGTGAGCTTAGGCATCACGTTGACCAGGTTCAGGCCCCAGCTCTTCGCGAGCCGGTCGCGGTAGGAGTAAGTCTCGGCGAAATGGTAGCCGGTCTCGAGGAACAGCACGGGGATATCGGGCTGGAACGGGAGCACCATGTGCAGTGCCGCGACGTCCTCGGCCTGAAAGCTGCAAGTGAAACACGGCTTGCCCTCGCGCTTGAGAACGGAACGGATCAGATCGACGGCGTCGATAGGTTCAGTCTGCGGCATTCACTCTCCTTCGGGGTTCGATAAGGGAGTCGAGTAGTTCGCGCGCACCGCGCTCGTCGCCGGCCCGGAGCAGATCGAGCGCTGCGGAATCGACGAGTTCGTAGCAGATGCGCTTTCGGTCTTCGAAATCCGGGAAGCGCTCGCGCAACCGGGAGCGCAGTTCGCCCAGGAGTTCGAGAAGGCGGGCGTACTCGGGTCCCGCGTCACGGGCGAAGCGGTCGCGCAGCCGAGAGGCCAGTGCGGGGCTGCGGCCACTGCTCGAGACGGCCACGATCAGACCGCCCTGCCTGTGTATGGCCGGGTAGATGAACCGGCAGTGCGGCTCGTCATCGACGGCGCTGGCCAGGACGCCGCTCGATTCCGCGTCGCGAAAAATGCCGCGGCTCAGTTCGGTATCTCGTGTCGCAGTGACCACGAGAAAGCATCCGTCGAGATCGCCGGTGCGATACTCTCGCGGAATCCACTGAATGGCGCTCGTCTCGTGGAGCGGCTTCAGGGCGTCACGCAATTTCGGGCTGATCACGGTGACAGTGGCGCCCGCTTCCAGCAGTCCGCGCACACGCTCCTCCACCACCCATCGGTCGCCCACGACGGCGCAGCGCTTGCCCCTGAGGTTCAGGAGTACGGGGTAATAGTTCACGGTCGGGCTCCGTTCAGGGTACGGTGGCAGAAATCGCCGAAGCGCTCGCCCGGGTTGGCCCTTTCGCGAAACATCAAGAAGATCGGGCGCAGCGTCGCGCCGATCCGATCCCTGGGGACGCGGTCCGCGAAAACCGTTCCGAGCCTCAGGCCTAGATGCGAACCTCCGAGATAGATGGAGTAGAGATTCACGCTCTGGCCGACAATGCCGATTTCCGCGGTGTACGGCCGGGCGCAACCGTTCGGGCAACCGGTGATGCGTACGGCAAGCGGGAGTTCGCGCAGGCCCGCTTCGCCGAGTGTGCGCTCCAGGTCCGCCAGCACTTCCGGCAGAACGCGCTCGGCCTCGGTGATCGCCAGGCCGCAGGTGGGCAGGGCGGGGCAGGCAAGTGCTTCTCGCACGACCGGCAGTAGTTGTGACGGCAGACGCACGTCGAACTTGCGCAGCACGCGCTCGATGTCCGCGCGGCGGCCGGACGGGATATCTGTGAGGAGAATGTTCTGCTGGGCCGTGAATCGAACGCCCGGCTGGAAGGTGGAGACGATCTCTCGCAGGCATTCGCGCAGTGCTCCCCTGATGCGACCACTCGGTACGTACAACCCCAGATAGAAACAGGTCTCGTCCTGCCACTGCCAACCGAGGTGATCAGCCCCTTCGTTCCATTCTAGCTCCGCAGGGCTGGCCAGTCCCGTTCCCAAACGCGATTCCAGCTCGCGGCGAAAGCGTTCCGCGCCCCAGTCGTCGAGGACGTATTTGAGGCGCGCCAGCTTGCGGTCGTTCCGATTCCCGTAGTCGCGGTGGATGGCGACGCAGGCCTCGACGGCCTGTTCGAGCAGGTCGGGCGGCACGGTGCATACCGGATCGGCCAGGCGCGGATGAGTGGCCTTTGCTCCCGGGCTCATACCCAGCCCGCCGCCGGCCAACAGAGTGAATCCCTCTATCACGTCCCCGCGGCAGACCGGCACGATGCCGATATCGTTGCTGTATACGTCGATGCAGTTGTCCCGCGGCGGCGCGAAGCCGATTTTGAACTTTCGCGGCAGGTACTGCGCCCCGTACAGCGGCTCCTCTTCCGATTCCGCGGAGATGGCCTTTTCGCCATCCACCCAGATTTGGTAGTAGGCGCGCGTTTTCGGCTTGAGCCTCCGGGAGAGTTCAAGCGCGCGTTTTTGCAGTTCCGCTCGCACCGGGCCGGCGTGCGGCGCCGGGCAGCAGGTAACGTTCCGGACCACGTCGCCGCAGGCGGCAAGCGTGCTCAGCAGATTGCGATTCAGGGTTGAGATCAGGTGGCGCAGGTCGGCCTTTTTCGCACGGTGGAACTGAACGTCCTGTCGCGTGGTGATTCGGAGCCCGCCGTCACCGGCCTCGTCCGCCAGGCAGTCCATCACCAGGTACTGCGAGGCCGTGAGCACGCCTCCGGGGACGCCCACGCGGACCATCGAGCTGTAATCGGTCACGCCGGCCTTGCGCGCTTCGCGGTCGGACTGCTGATAGATGCCGTGAAACTTCAGAATTTGAACCGTCTCTTTGGAGAAGTTCGGCGTCTCCAACGCCAGCTCTTCGAGGATGGTCCCCCGCAGGTGGCGGCTCTCTTCTTTGACTCGCTCCGCGGAGGAGCGCTCGCGTGTCCTATCCATCAGATGCCTTCGCCTCCCAGGAACCGGTCAGGCCGCGGTGTGACTCCGCGCCGCTCCAGTTCGGCGCAAATCTGCCCGGCCGCGCTCCCGTCGTTTGATTCCAGCGACTCCGGGTCATAATCGATGAACCTCTCCGCGCCGACGAGTTCCCTGGCGCGGTCCCTCTCTCCGGTATCCCGCGTCGAAGTGCAGAAGATCGTGATCAGGCCGGCGGCATCGAGCAGTTGAGCCAGTTCGGGGAGGATGCGCGTCTCTACGTGTTCGGCAACCACGTGCACCTGCAAACCGCGCTCGAACAGCGTGGCCTCCAATAGATAGGCGAGTTCCTCGCGGCCCGTAAGCCAGACTACGGCCGGAAGGTGGCCGGCCCGGGCGTGCCTTTCCGCCGGAGTCAGCCGGCTCGAGCGAAACTCGATTTCGCGGAATGCTGCCCGCGTTTCCTCGTCGCGTCGCGGCGGTTCATCTATCATCCCGGCAGCGACAGTCGCGTTCGCAAGCGGGTCGATGAGGATGAAGGAACCGGTCGCGCGGTTCGTCCGGTAGGAATCGAAGTAGAGCGGCCGGTTGGCTTCGATTGTGACCGCGCCAATGTCGTTCATTTCGAGCGTCTCGACCGGCTCGGCGGCAAGCGTATTGACGTCCACGCGGTGATGCAGGCTCGTGACGGCGCCGGCTATGAGCTGGGTGGTGTGCTTCAGAAGGTAGTTGCTCGCGAGCTTCAGCGGACGCTCGTGCAGCCAGACGAGCCTGGCTTCGATGCGGCGCGAAACATGCGGCGGGCGCCTGGGATCGACCAGCATGTCGCCGCGGCTGATATCGAGCTCGTGTTCGAGGCAGAGCGAAACGGACACCGGCGGTGCCGCGGAGGGCAGGTCCCCCTCATAGGCCGGAATCGACCGCACCGTGGTGGTGCGGCCCGACGGAAGGACCATTAACGCGTCGCCGGGGCGCACCGTGCCGGAGGCCACCTGGCCTGCGTAGCCTCGAAACACCGCGTCCGGCCGGAGTACGTACTGCACCGGAAACCGTAGCGGGCCGGAACCAGCCGGGCGCGCGACCTGCACGGTTTCGAGATGTTCGAGCAGGCTCTCGCCGCCGTACCAGGGCGTCCTGCCGCTCCGTGTGACGACGTTGTCGCCTTCCAGGGCGCTGAGAGGAATGAACCGCGCGCCGTCCACGTCGAGCCGTCGCAGGTGGTCCTGGAACTCGTCTCGTATGCGGTCGAACACCTCGTGGCTGAAGTCCACCAGGTCCATCTTGTTCACGGCCACGACGATGTGCGGGATGCCGAGCAGAGCGGCGATATACGCGTGCCGGCGCGATTGCGGCAGAACGCCGTTTCGAGCATCGATGAGCACGATGGCAAGGTCCGCCGTGGACGCACCGGTCGCCATGTTGCGCGTGTACTGCTCGTGCCCCGGCGTGTCTGCGATGATGAACTTGCGCTTCGCGGTGGAGAAGTACCGGTAGGCGACGTCAATCGTGATGCCCTGCTCGCGCTCGGCCCTCAGCCCGTCCGTGAGCAGCGAGAAATCAATCGGCCCCGTGGACCGGTTCACGGTGGAATTCCTTACCGCCGCCAGTTGGTCCTCGTAGACCGACTTGGAATCATGCAGCAGGCGGCCAATCAACGTGCTCTTGCCGTCGTCGACGCTGCCGGCGGTCGTGAACCGCAGCAGGTCTTTCTCGCGATCGCGGTCGAGGAACTCCCGTATGTCTTCGGCGGGCACAGCCGGCGTCGTCTGAGCCATCAGAAGTACCCCTCGCGCTTCTTGATTTCCATCGACCCGTCCTGATCGTGATCGATCACCCGGTTCTCCCGCTCCGAGCGCCGGAACCCTACGAGTTCGGCGATGATCTTGGGCACGGTGTCGGCAGTGGAATGGATAGCGCCCGTGCAAGGCGTGCAGCCGAGCGAACGCATGCGGCACATGACCATTTGCGGTTCCTCGCCGGGTTGGCGCGGGATGTCGTGCTCGACCGGGATCAGCGTTCCGCCCCGCACGAGCATGGGGCGTGGCTTCGCAAAGTAGAGCGGCACGACGGGGATGTTCTCGAGGTGTATGTAGTGCCACACGTCCAGTTCGGTCCAGTTCGAAAGCGGGAACACGCGGATGCTCTCGCCTTTATCGATGCGGCTGTTGAACAGGTTCCAGAGTTCGGGGCGCTGGTTTCTCGGGTCCCACTGGCCCAGCGCGTCGCGAAAGGAGAAGATGCGCTCCTTCGCGCGCGATTTCTCTTCCTCGCGGCGCGCGCCGCCGAACGCGGCGTCGAAACCGTTTTCCTTGAGGGCGTCGAGCAGGGCGCGGGTTTTGAGCAGTCCGCAGCACTTCTGTGTGCCCAGCCGGAACGGATTCGCGCCTTCCTCGAGCGCGGCGCGATTCGTGTGGACGATCAGCTTCGCGCCGATCCCGGCCGCCATGCGGTCCCGGAATTCAATCATCTCCCGGAACTTATAGCTGGTATCGACGTGCAGCAGCGGGAATGGCAGTTTGCCGGGATAGAACGCCTTCTGCGCCAGCCGCAGCATGACCGAGGAATCCTTTCCGATGGAGTAAAGCATCACCGGCCTGGCAAATTCGGCAACCACTTCCCGCAAGATGTGAATGCTTTCGGCTTCGAGAACTCTCAGGTGCCCCTCGAAGCCGGCGGGGGAGTAATCGGGTGTCGCTTGTGTTTGAAGCATGAGTCTCCTCGCGGCGAATCAACAGGCAAGTGCGCGCGGCACGGCGCACACGGATTCGAGCAGTTGCTCGCGGACGCGCACAACTTCCCCGACGACGAACACAGCGGGGGATTCCACTTCCACGCGCCCATCGGCGACTTCCCCCAGTGTCGCCACTACGATTCGTTCTTCCGGCGTCGAGCCGCGCTCGATAAACGCGGCTGGTTCCGCGGCGCTCCGTCCGCCTTCGATCAGATCGCGTGCAATCCGTGCGCGCTCGGAGACCCCCATAAGGATAATGAGCGTGTCGACGCGGGCATAGCGCGTCCAATCGGTATCCTCGTCACTGCGGCAGTGCCCGGTAATAACGGCGAAACCGCGGGCCACTCCACGGTAGGTGACCGGAATGCCCGCGAGACCGGGGACGGCTATCGCCGAGCTCAGGCCCGGCACTATCTCCACGTCGATTCCATGCTCGCGGAGGACGCCCCACTCCTCGCCTCCGCGGGCGAACACGCAGGGATCGCCGCCCTTGAGCCGCACGACAACCCGGCCTCGCCGGGCGTGGGCGATCATTTGCTCCATGATCCACGGCTGCACCGAGTCCTGTTCCCCGGCATGCTTGCCCGCGTAGACGAATTCGGCTTCGGGATTTGCAGTCGCGAGCACTTCCGGGCTTACCAGGCGGTCGTAAAGGATAACGTCGGCGGAACGGAGGATTTGCTGCGCCCTTACGGTCAGCAGGCCCGGGTCGCCGGGTCCGGCGCCCACCAGGTAGGCTTTCGGCCGGCTTCCTGCTCCGCTATCCATAGAAGTGAGTATACACCATAATCTCTATAGGCAATACGCAGATTAATCCGACCGCGACCATTTACGGCTGGAGTGGTAGCATCCTATAGAGGCAATCCTTTCAAGATGAACGACTTATTTTCGGTAAAAGATAAAGTGGTCCATGTAAGCGGCGGATCCAGAGGGATAGGCCGGGCGATTGCGGACGCATGTAGTGAGGCAGGCGCCCGAGTCGTCGTCAGTTCGCGGTCGGAGGACTCGCTGAAGGCGACCGGGCTGCCGTACGAGGTCTTGGACGTTTCCGACAGCGCGCAGGTCGGGCGCGCGGTGGAGAACATCGTCAAGCGATTCGGCCGGATCGACGTGTTGTTCAACGTGGCCGGCGTCAACTTCCGTCATGCGGCCGAAACCTTTCCCGACGATAAACTGGACGAGGTCCTGAACGTCAACATCCGGGGCAACTTCGTGATGGCTCGCGAGTGCGGCCGCGTGATGATGGAGCAAAAGAGCGGCAAAGTGATCAACGTCGCGAGCATACACACCCACCTCAGCCTTGCCGGAATGGTGCCGTACGGCGCGAGCAAGGGTGCCGTTGGAGTGATGACGCGCGCGCTGGCAGTGGAGTGGGCGGAGTACGGCATCCAGGTAAACGCGATCGCTCCGGGATTCATCCGCACCGATCTGAATGCGGTCCTGTGGGCGAATGAGGACATCAGGAAGTGGGCTCTCGCGCGGACGCCGGCGGCGCGGCTGGGTTCGCCGCAGGACCTGGTGGGGACCGCCATTTTCCTGGCGAGCGCGGCGAGCGACTTCATGACCGGGCAGATTCTGTACCTGGATGGAGGGATCACCGCGGGTACCACGTGGCCCCTCAGTGTGCCGCGGTAGGACGGGAAGTCAGGACCGGGCGAACCCGGTCCTGACAACAGCGAATTACCCGCGGGAAGGCAATCTCCGGCGGAATGCTATCAGAAGCAGCAACCCGCCACCTGCAAGCGCAACGCTTACCGGCTCCGGAACGTCGGCCGCAATCGCGTCAAACAGCACGTTGTCGTCCTGGTGTCCCGCTCCCGACGCAAAGTGTGTCGTTACAGCGTAGTACTTGTACGTGCCCCAATCCGGGAGCGTGACGAACGTGTTGTTCACCGTGCTGCCCGAGATCAGGCTCACCGCCCCCGACAGGTCACCGAGCGTGTTTACTCCCCACAAATCCCACGACTCGTCTACGGTGGCGCTCTGAATGCGAATCTGGCCGTTGCTGGAGTTGCGGTAGATCGGGCTCACGTCAATCTGAATGTAATTGGCGAAGCCAATGCCATTCAACGTGAGTTCGTGATCCGGCGTGTCTACGAGGCCGAGCCCGTGCTCGTTGTAACCTTCGTCCTTCCGGTACAGTTCGTGAGGGGTGTTATCGGCGTTGAAGCCGTAAGCTGTCAACAGGATGCCGGTCGGCGGGACGCTGTCTGTGGTTAACGAGCTCGAACCGACGGGCCCGGCGGGTGGTCCGCCGAAATCCCAGATTACTGAAGCTCCTGCCGGCGCGGCCAGAACCAGGCACAGCGCAAAGAGCACGAGCGTGAGTTTGTGTACTTGCATCAGTTACCCTCCTTGATGGGTTAATCGCGCGTATACTGCGATGCTGTTGCAGTTGGATGCAGCTCTGTCGCCCGGAGAACCGGTTATTAATGTAAACGAATTCTGAAATTGCACTCAGCTCAGGAATGGGTCTTCAGGGTTGTACAGGTAGCTGCCGTCCCACTCGAGCATGGTTAGACGGAGAGGAATCGCGGGATCAAGCAATTGAGAGGGGTCGAATACCCAGGCGGGGTCGCCGCCGCGTGGGCGAAAACCGTTGGCGGTGAGCGCCTGGCGCACCAGGGGCGTGGACGATACGGCGGCGATTTCGCAGGTTTCGGGCAGATTCCTGGCGGCCCGGCCGGCCAGAGCGAAGGCCGCGGTCCACTCGGCGGGGGCGGTCGAATTTACGAACAGGTCCGCGATCCGGGTTTGCGGGCCGACCGAACTGAGCAGGAAGAAGCCCCGCGGTTTTCCATTCGCCAGGAGGCGGTATCCCCGGAACGCCGCCGCGGGGCAGCGCAGCATGTAGTTCAGCAACGCCGCACTGCGGGCGGGCAACGTGAAGGCCGCCTGGATATCCCGCGTCGCGGGAGGGAGCATCGAGTCGTCGAACGCTGAAACCGGCTCTGCCTGCCATCCCGCCGCCACGCGGGCAAAACGAGAAAGGCTCCAGACGGAGTTGCGCGCCAGGCGAAGCGGTGTTTTCCAGTCCCGTCCGGGCCGCAACCTGTGCTGCCGCCAGGGCCGCACAACGTGGGCGTAAAAATCGAGCGAACCGCAGCGCCGGAGCCCGAGCAACTCGACCATTTTCCTCGCCTGGTCCGTTCCGCCGATCTGAAGGACGGTGCCGGCTACGCTATTGAGCTTGCGGTACAGCACCGCGCCCGCGCCGGGGATAAGCGAATCGGCTGCCCAGTCGATTGGGACGACGCAGGCAGCGCGACCGGTAGGCGTCAACCAGGTTACCGGAACAATGCCGACGTGGGCGGCCAGACGTCCATTCTTTCTGAGGACAAAGGCGCGGCTGCCGGGCCACTCCGGATGAGGCAGGTGATACTTCCAGTCCATCAGGTCCTGGGCGAGCGAAGGAGCTTCGAGGTCAGCCTCAAAGACACCGGCCAGGAACTGCCGGACTGCGAGCGTATCTTCAGGAGCGGCGGCTGAAATGCCGGAAACGGGATCCCTGTGCACCCTTTACGAGCATTGTAGCAGTGGGACAGGCCGGGAGGTCCGTTTCTCGATCAAGATTTGCCCGCCTTGTGCGCACGCAGGAAGGAGTAGGCTCCAAACGCGCCCATGATGAAGACGAAGAGGCAACTGAGCAGAAGGCGGAAGAGGCTTTCCATCTGTCCGTCGAACTCGCGTACACTGCTGATGCAACGGGGCAGCGCCCAAATCGCAAGCACGAGAAATACAAACCCGATAATCTGATTCCAGAGCACCCGCAGGGGGCGCATGACAGCGGGCAGAACGCACTGGATGAACTGCCGGCCTCGTGACACGGAAAAAGCCATTGTTGAATCCCCCTATATCGTAGCAAACACGTATTCCAAGGCGGCCTGCCGGGGGTGGGCCGGGCACGCCCGGCTGCACGCGCGGCAAAACAAAAGCTACAGAACCAAAACCGCCTTGCCGATGTATTAAATAGGGCTTGTACAACCCGCAAGCGTCCACTACAATCAAGGCGGGGAAACCGGCCCCGGGCGCGGATTGGGTGAAACGAGGCGCCGGGGCGAGGCATCAAGTAATTGAGGATGTTATCCTTAATGTGGCCCGATGAAAGGGGCGAAGTGTGGACGAGAAACTGAAGGTCCTAATGCAGGAGCTCGGCAATGCGATTAATGAATCGCTGTCCGACTCGGACCGGATCGCGTCGGCAATCGGCGAAATCCGGCGGGCGGGCTATGATGTGTTTCTCGTGTTAGAGGCCACGATCGGTTTCAACAAGCGGGACGAGTCGTCTGAAGAAGACGACGCCGCGGATGAAATCGAGCTTGAGGATCGGCCGGCGCGGGCGAGCGCTCGGGAATTCCAATCCTCGGCCAAAATCAAGTGGACATCGCAGGACCAGAAGTTCCTGCGAGCTTTGAAAATCGCGGTCGACGACGAATCTCACTAGAGTCTGCCAATCAACTCCAGGTACACGGACCAGGTCTTCGCAGCAGCGGCTTCCCAGGAATGGGCGTGCGTTCGGGCGTATCCTTTGGTTCGCAACTCACCTCTCAGATCCTGATCTTCGGCGAGTCGCACCAAAGCGGCGCCGATAGCGTCTACGTTGAAGGGGTCGACAAGCAACGCCGCGTCTCCGCCGACCTCGGGAAGAGCCGAGCGGTTTGACGTGAGGACGGGCAATCCCCTGGCCATGGCCTCCAGCACCGGCATACCAAAACCTTCGTCGAGTGACGGAAAGGCGAAAATCGAGGCGCGTGTGTACAGACGTTCGAGTTCCGCGCCGGAGACGTAGCCCGTGACCGTGATGCGCGGGTTGCCTTCGATTTCCCGCATGATCGCGGCGGCGCCGTAGCCCGACGATCCGGCCAGGACGAGGCGCCAGTCCTCAGGCATCGCGGTGAACGCTCTGACGAGCCGCGAGATGTTCTTGCGCTTCTGAATCGCCCCGACATGCAGGACGATGTTCTCACGCGGGGTCCTCGTGTCCGGTGTTGAGGGCCTGCGGACGCCGTGCGGCACCACGCGAATTCTGGAGGGATCGACTCCAAGCAAGTGCTCTACCTGCTTCCCCGTGAACTCCGACACCGTGATAATCAGGTCGGATCGCGCAGCGGCATCCCGGGCCTGCAACTCAAAGCGGCGCCGAAACTCTGGCGAAGAGTATTCGCCGGTAAGCACGAACAGGTCGTGAAACGTCGAGACCGTCCCGCGCAGGCGCATGTTCGGAAGCCGCTGGTTCAGGCCGTGGAACAACGCGGCGGAGCGTGGGCCGATAGGTTCGTGCAACAGCCGCCGGCGGCAGTTTCGCGGCAAATGTTCGGAGAATGAACGCAGGAAGCGATGTGGCCGGTAGCAGAGCAGAAACTCCATTTCACGGTGCGCCGCGGAGAGGGCGGCGATCATTTCACGCGAGTACACGCCGACGCCCGAAAGGTTCTCTCCCAAACTATAGGTGGCGTCCAGGGCGATGCGCACGAGCAAACAGGTTAGCGCAATCGCCTCCGATGGCGCGACTATACTGAAATCCAGGGCATGGCCTCCGAGATCAGCGAATTGACGGTGCGGCGGTTCTTCTCACGCAGCGGCGTGCTCGCGCGCTCTCATCCCACTTACGAGTTCCGGTCGGGTCAACTCGAAATGGCCGAGGCTGTCGAAAGCGCGCTCGCGGACAAGCGCCATTTGATCGTTGAAGCGGGAACAGGCACCGGCAAGACCCTCTCGTACCTGGTGCCCGCGATTTTGTCCGGCAAGCGCGTAGTCATCTCCACCGGCACGAAGAACCTTCAGGAACAACTCTTCTATAAGGACATCCCGTTTCTCAAGCAGGCGCTTGGGCGCGACATCCGGGTCTGCTACATGAAAGGCCGCAACAACTACGCGTGCAGGCAGAAGATCTACGACGCGGAAAAGGAAGCCGTGCTCGAAGGTCTCGAGGAGGTTGCTGATTTCGAGATCGTGCGCGCCTGGGAGAAGACCACCGAGACGGGCGACCGCGCCGAGATTAAGACGCTCCCGGAGAAAACCGGCCTATGGGCCAAAATCGATGCGCGGCGCGATTTGTGCAGTGGCCAGAAATGCCAGCAGTTCGAGCGCTGCTTCCTGACCCTGATGCATCAGCGTGCCTTCGAGAGCGACGTAATCATCGTCAACCATCACCTGTTCTTCGCCGACCTCGCACTGAAGAACGAAGAGTTCGGAGGCATCATCCCCGAGTACGCCGCCGCCATACTCGACGAAGCGCACGAGATTGAGGACGTCGCGGGCCAGTATTTCGGGGTTTCGGTCAGCAATTACCAGTTCCAGGAGCTTCAGCGCGATATCGCCGCCGTGGCGCGGAAGAAGAGCTTCGGGTCACACGAGTTGGACCGCATATTGATTTCAGTAAGCGATGCGGCGTTGCGCTTCTTCCTGCTGTTCGGGGCGACCGAGGGGCGCGTAGGGTTTCGCGAGCATCAGGTGTTTCTGGAGCAGTACGAGGAGCAGTACGCGGATGTGCTGCGCGGCCTGGAGTTGATCGCAGCCCACCTGCAGCTCATCAAGGGCGCCGAAGAGGTGCTGCCGCTTCTGCGCCGCACGGCCGAACTGGCCAACGCGCTCGCGTTCTGGATGGCGGGAAACGACCGGCGGTTCGTCTACTGGATCGAGCGGCGGGGCCGGGGCTGCTACCTCCAGGCGACGCCGATCGACGTCTCGGCCGTGCTCTCGGAAAAGCTCTTTGAAGCGGTAGACACCGTGGTGCTCGCCTCGGCCACACTGGCCGTGGCGGGCAGCTTCGAATTCGCGCGAAGGCGATTTGGACTGAACGGCGCCCGCACGTTGCTCGTCCCCGGCCATTTCGATTTCCACAGTCAGGCGCTGCTTTACGTTCCGCAGCAACTCCCCGATCCGCGTTCGCCCGGTTTCACGAAGATGGCGGCGGACGAGATCGCGCGGATCCTGAAGTTCAGCCGCGGCCGCGCTTTCGTCCTGTTCACGAGTTACCAGCAGATGCGAGCCGTGCATGACCGCGTATCGTTCGAACTCGAGTATCCGGTGCTGCTCCAGGGTACCGGGCCACGAACTGCCCTGCTGGACGAGTTCCGCCGGACGCCGAACTGCGTGCTGTTCGCAACCTCTTCGTTCTGGCAGGGCGTGGATGTTCCGGGCGAACAATTGAGCTGCGTTATCATAGATAAGTTGCCGTTTGCGGTTCCCAATGATCCCGTAGTCGAGTCCAGGATCCGCGCGGTTCGGGAAGAGGGGGGCAATCCTTTCTACGATTACCAGATACCGCAGGCGGCGCTGGCGCTGAAGCAGGGATTCGGACGCCTGATTCGCAGCCGCTCGGATCGCGGAGTTCTGGTCTTGCTCGATAACCGGATCACGAGGCAGCGGTACGGGCAGGTATTCTTCGACAGTCTGCCGGATTACCAGTTCAGCACCGATATCCGAGACGTGGAGAGCTTTTTCGATGTTTGAAGTTTCCGTGGAAGAAACATTTGCCGCCGGGCATGCGTTGCGCAATTACCGGGGGAAGTGCGAGAACGTACACGGCCATAATTACCGTGTCCGCGTCATTATCGCAGGGGAGAAGTTGGATCAGGCCGGGCTGCTGGTCGACTTTTCCGATGTGAAGCGCATTCTCCGCGCCATCATTGAGCGGCTCGACCACACGTTCCTTAATGACGTGCCGCCCTTTGACGAACTCAACCCTTCGGCCGAAAATATGGCCCGCTATTTCTACCAGGAAATGAGCCGGGAACTGGGGGGCCAAGCGAGCTCGAGCCCGGTGCGAGTTGCCGAGGTGAAGATCTGGGAGACGGATACGGCAACGGCGACTTACCGTCTCCCGTAGCCGCCCTTACCTTCCGAAGTACTCCGCATTCTCCTTGGCGAAATGAGCCCACTTCTCAGGCAGGTCATCGAGAGCGAAGATCGCCGAAACCGGGCAGACCGGGACACACGCGCCGCAGTCGATGCACTCGACCGGATCGATGTATAGCATTTTCGCCGTGGCGAAGTCGGCTTCGTCTTTCTTCGGGTGAATGCAATCGACCGGGCAGGCGTCCACACAAGCGGTATCTTTCGTCCCGATGCAGGGTTCCGCTATCACATAAGCCATACAAGAAAGCTCCTCTGTTAGCCATTCTTTTACTTGGCTAGACCCTTAGCATAGCGCAAACCCAAAATCCTGGAGTTACAGACATCAGGGTGAGAATTTCCGTTTTGGGAGCGGGTGCGATGATACGGACATGAAGGCTCTCGTACTGGATGCCGAGGGGAGGCTGCCGGAATTGAGGGATGTTCCGGCACCCCGTCCCAAGAAAACGGAGGTGCTGGTGAAGGTGGCGGCCGCCGGGGTGAATTATGCCGATACGATGATGCGGCGCGGCTTCTATATGCAGAAGCCCAACTTTCCGTTTGTGCCCGGATTCGAGTTCTCCGGGGTTGTGACCGAAGCCGGAGAAGGCGTCAAGAACGTGCGGCCGGGCGACCGGGTAATGGGCACGTGCCAGGGGGCTTTTGCCGAGTACGCGGTCGCGCACGCGGGGGTTGTGATGCCGGTTCCGGCATCGTTTACAGATGAGCAGGCCGCCGCATTCCCCGTGACATATCTGACCGCGATGGCGATGCTACGCGTTTCGGCCGGCGCGCAGCCGGGCGAGACGATTCTGGTACATGCCGCCGCTGGAGGGGTGGGCACCGCCACCATCCAGATCGCAAAACACCTTGGCCTGCACATCATCGCCACGGCAAGCACGGATGAGAAGCTCGATTTGGCCCGGCAACTCGGAGCCGATGTGGCGATTAACTACCGAACCGGGGATTTCGTCCAGCCGGTGCTCGACGCCACGCACGGCCGCGGCGCCGACATCATCTTCGAATCAATCGGCGGGGACTTCCTGAACCGGGATATCCGGGCGGCAGCCCCTTTCGGGCGTATCGTCGTATTCGGCATCGCCAGCGGTTCCGTGGAGCCGCCGGACTTGCATAGTATGTTTCGCAACTCGGTCACGGTCTCCGTCTTCTGGATGCCTACTCTTTCGAGGGAACCCGGGCGTATGGCCGCCGTTGTCCGAGAGTTGCTCGGGATGGTCGAAAAAGGGTGCATCGAGCCGGTGGTTGGTGCGGTGTTCCCGCTGGAAAAGGGCGCGGACGCCCTGCTTGCCCTGGAATCCCGCGCAACGAAAGGCAAAATGATTCTGACACCCTGAGATGCGGTTGCAGGCTAAAATGAGGGCATGATTCCCAAAGTACGTAAGGCGGTCTTCCCCGCTGCCGGACTGGGGACACGGTTCTTGCCTGCAACCAAAGCCCAACCGAAGGAAATGCTTCCGCTCGTGGATAAGCCCCTGATCCAATACGGCGTGGAGGAGGCGATCCACTCGGGCATTCAGAACATCGTTATCATCACGGGCCGCGGCAAGACCGCCATCGAGGATCACTTCGACGTGAGCTTTGAGCTGGAGCATCTGCTCGAGACGCGCAACAAGAGGGACCTGCTGGCCACGGTACGCGACATTTCCGACATGATCGACGTGGCGTATATCCGCCAGCGCGAGGCGCTCGGCCTCGGCCATGCCGTCCTGCGCGCGAAGGCCATGGTGGGCGGCGAACCGTTCGCGGTCGTGCTCTCGGACGACGTCATCGACGCCGAGATTCCCTGCCTGCGGCAATTGCTGGACGTTTACGAATTCTTCGCGGCGCCGGTGGTCGCGTTGATGGAAGTGGAGCCCGAGAACATTTCCCTTTACGGCGTGGTGGATGCCGAACCGGTGGCGCATAACGGCTGCCGCGACCGCCTGTACCGCATCCGCAACCTGGTGGAGAAGCCAAAGCAGCAGGATGCGCCGTCGAATCTGGCGATCATAGGCCGTTACGTGCTTACGCCCGAAATCTTTTCGTCCATCGAAGCGGTCGAGGCGGGCTCCCTGGGCGAAATTCAGTTGACCGACGGCCTCAAGCACCTGCTGCATAACCGGCCGATCTACGGCTATCGTTTCGAGGGAACGCGATACGATGCCGGCGACAAGCTGGGATTCCTGAAGGCCACCGTAGAGTTCGCATTGCGTCGCGACGACCTGGGCGGACCGTTCCGGGAATATCTCAAAGGCCTGAACCTTCGCGGCGACGCGGTCGGTACGGTTGCGGGCATGCGCGGCGAGGGCGAGTAGGGGGCATTCCCGCGGCCAGACCGCGAGGGAGCGGTTTTGTGCATTCGCGCCGGTATAGAATAGCGGAATGCACCGGAGAACCTTCTTAGCCACCGCCACCGCTGCACTTGCTTCGGGCGCCCGCCCCGCTCCTGCTCCCCGCTTGAAACTTGGAGTAGACCTGTTCAGCATCCGCTCGCAGGGCTGGACTCCGTTCCAATACCTGGACTATTGCGCGAAGCACGGAGTCGAAGTCGTCCACTTCAGCGAAATCCGTTTCATCGGCAGCCTGGAGGAGGAAAACCTGAAGCGCGTGCGCGCCCACGCCGAGAAGGTCGGAATCGAAGTCGAAATCGGCATGATGTCCATATGCCCGACGTCGAAGATGTTCAAGGCGGCGGAGGGAACGGCTGAGGAGCAGTTGATCCGCATGATTAGCTCGGCCAAACTGGCCGGATCGCGCATCGTGCGGTGCGTACTGGGCAACTCGGCCGACCGCCAGCCCCCTCTGGGGATCGAGGGCAACATCGAAAACACCGTCAAGGTGCTGCGCGCGGTGCGCTCGCGCGTCCAGGATGCCGGGCTGAAGATCGCAATCGAAAACCACGCCGGCGATATGCAGGCCCGCGAGCTGAAAATGCTCATCGAAGAGGCCGGGAAGGACTTCGTCGGAGCCTGCCTGGACTCGGGCAATCCGATGTGGACGATCGAAGACCCGCACCTTACGCTGGAAACGCTGGCCCCGTATGTCGTGACCAGCCACGTGCGCGACAGCGCGGCCTGGCCGGCGCCGGGGGGCGCCTCGGTCGCATGGACCCGAATGGGCGACGGCAACATCGGCATCGACGATTATGTACGCAAGTACGCCGAGTTGTGCCCCGGAAAGGCGCTTTCGCTCGAAATCATCGTGACGGGCGCGCGTGCGTTCAATTACCACGATCCGAAATTCTGGGAAATCTACCGTAAGACTCCGGCGTGGGAGTTTGCCCGCTTCGTCGCGCTCGTCGAAAAGGGGACGCCTCGCCCGCCGGTTCCGCGTGTCCCGCGCGAAGCCGCCGCCGGCCGGGAGCGGGAGGACCTGGAAGCCAGCCTCGCCTATACCAAGGAACTGCTGAAAAAGATCGCCGCCGAATGAGCACTCTGAAATCCTCGCTCGCGTTCGTGGTTCTGCTTGAGACGGCGCGCGCCGGCATCGTGTCCGACGTGCGCTCGGCGGTCAATCACCGTGATTTCGCCCTGGCCGAGCAGCAGGTCGAAGCCTACCGCCGCCAGAACGGCGTGACGCCGGAGATGATCGAGGCCTACTCGTGGCTTGGCCGCGGCGCGCTCGCGGCGAAACAGCTCGACAGAGCCGCCGCCTATGCGGCCGAGACACGGAAGCTGGCGTTGGCCGCGTTGAAAGGGCGCAAACTCGATGACGAGCCCCGGTTGCCCGTCGCGCTCGGCGCTTCGATTGAAGTTCACGCCGGCGTTCTGGCGGGGCAGGGCGAGCGCGGCGAGGCGGTGGCGCTCCTGCGCCGGGAGTTGGAGGCATGGCGCGGCACATCGATCCGCACGCGGATTCAGAAGAACCTGAACCTGTTGACGCTTGAAGGCAAGCCGGCGCCGCCGCTCGATACGGCCCAGTGGCTGGGTCCGAAGCCGGCGCCACTCGCGGCGTTAAAGGGCCGGGCGGTTCTGCTGTTCTTCTGGGCGCACTGGTGCCCGGACTGTAAAGCGCAGATCCCCGTGCTGGCGAAACTGGAATCCGAGTATCGCGGGCGCGGCCTTGCCCTTGTCGGACCGACCCAGCGGTACGGGTACACGAAGCGCGGCGAAGACGCTTCTCCCGAAGAGGAATTGCGCTACATCGACGAAGTACGCCAGAGCGCATACCAGGCATTGAAAGACATGCCGGCGCCCGTGAGCGAAGAGAATTTCAAGCAGTACGGCGCGAGCACGATGCCGACGCTGGTGCTCATCGACGCCCGGGGGACAGTCAGGCTCTATCACCCGGGCCAGATGAGTTACGAAGACCTCGCCCGCGCGGTGGAATCAGCGCTGGCCCGGTAAGACCGGCAAACCCCGTTGAAAGTCGCCGTTACCGGGAACCGGCCACGGGCGACGCATGCGTCGCCCCTACAAGACGCATC
>JAEZIJ010000239.1 GCA_023436715.1 Acidobacteriota bacterium | reverse complement strand
AAACGACGGCCTGCACGGCGGCCGGGCGCTCGGCCGCGGCCACCAGCGCAGCGGCGGCGCCTGTGCTCGCGCCGAAATAGCCGGCCTTCAGCGAGCGCGTCCCGCCGGCCTGCGCGAGCCAGTCCGTCGCCCCAACAAGCCGCGACGCCAGCAGGTCGATGTCGAAGCGGAGGTGGGCAGTCTGAAGGTCAATCTCCTCTTCTTCCAGCGTGAGCAGATCTATCAGGAGCGTTCCCAGGCCGCCCTCCCGCAGTCCCGCGGCTACTCGCCGGTTCCGAGGGCTGTGGCGGCTGCTGCCGCTGCCGTGCGCGAACATCACGATTCCTTTGGCCCCCGTAGGGATAGCCAGATCGCCTTCGAGCACGACCATGCCGGCAGGAACTTTGACCAGTCGCTCTTCCATCACGCCGCCATCCGGATGATCTTCCTCAGTTTCTCGTTCGCGATGCGCTGCGCGAGCAGTCCCGTTCCGACGATGCTCGCCACCCGTCCCAGCGCGTCGTGCCGCCGGCGCATCCCGTACATGGTCAGCGCTCCGCCCGTCATTCCCACTATCGTGCGCAACGCGCGCGGCCACTCGGGCCGCTTGGCCTCGCCCTTGAGTTCCGGCGCGCCCTCCGCGCTGCGATGCACGCGGAGCCGGTTCTCGAGGTGGCGTACACCGCGCACGTTCGACGCTTCCCGGGTCAGGTCGCTCATCTCGTCCGCCAGGACCGAGCCGCTCAGGATCACGACGCCCTCGTGCGCGGACACGTCGATGGCGCCGGGGTGTGAAACCGCGTTCTCGATGCGCGACCGCACGCGCTCGGCCAGCTTGCTGTCCGAGGGCCTCAACCGGCTTTCTACTGTGATCCGCGCCGAGGCCGCCGCGCCTCGAGCACGGTCCGAGAAGTAGATCACCGCGCCGCCGGCGCCCACACCCGCAATGGTTGCCAGAATCGCTGTCGTTCTGTTCATCGCTATCCTCCTGCCTTCCTGGTCTTTTCCTCTTCCAGCGTCCGGTCGAGCGCCTCCGGATATTGCGCCACGCGAAACCTCATCACAGTCTTCTCACCCGACGCCGTCTGGACCTCGATGCCTTCGTGCTTTCCCGATTCCGTCCGTCCGAACGAAAGCTTCGTCACTTGGCTGGCGATTCGCGTCACCTCGTTATTGCCTATGCCGAGAGTGATTTCGATTGCGTCCGGATCGCTGCCCTTCAGGTCGGCGTTGATCGCCAGAAAAGGAATATCGCTTGCCTCTATCTGGTCGCCCAACTCGCCAGTGAGGACCTCCACGGTTGCTACCCAGCCCTCATGCTGGCGGCTGAACGTGTCGCAAAAACTCCGCCACTCGCTTCGCGGAATTTCACGTGTTCCCATGATTGCCTCCTCATACTTCATGCGGCCGGGTGCAGTTGCGCCGCCCGGTCCAGCAAGTCACGAATCTCCGCATCCGTGGTCTGCGAAAAGTCCTCGTACCACAACCCCACGGCGTGAAACGGCTCGGGCGTTTCCGCGCAAATCACTTCGTCTACTTCCTGACGGAACTCCTCGCATGTGGAGGGCGCTGCTACGGGAACGGCTACAACGATGCGCGCCGGCTTCTGCTGCCGTACGGCGCCCACGGCCGCACGCATGGTGGAGCCTGTCGCCAGGCCGTCATCCACCAGAATGACCGTGCGGTCCGGGACACGGGCCGGCGGGCGCCCGCGCCGGTACGCCTGCTCGCGCCGGTTTAGTTCAGCTTCCTCCCGCTCCGCTACGTGGTCCAAAACGTCCGGGGAGACACGGAACAGCTTGACCACCTCCTCGTTCAGCACGCGAGTGCCTCCCGACGCGATGGCCCCCATCGCAAGCTCCTCGTGACCCGGGAGTCCGAGCTTCCGGACCAAAAAGACGTCCAGCGGCGCGTTCAATTCCTGGGCCACTTCGAATGCGACCGGTATTCCGCCGCGAGGCAGGCCCAACACGAGCACCTCGGGGCGCTGCTTGTACCGGAGCAGCTTTCCGGCAAGTACACGCCCCGCCTCGACCCTGTCCCGATAGAGTTCCCCCGTAAAGCCCTCTACCATCGCTGACGACAGCCCAAGACAGGCGGTTTCCCAAAAGGCAAACCGCTCAGTTGCGGTCGCAACTCCGGCCCACGCGCGGCTGCCCGCCCGGTGTCGTATAGTAAATGCGTGCTGAGGCCGCAGTCTACCGTGGAACTCGCGGACGCCCTGCGCTGCGCTGCCGATGCCGGGAGCACAATTGCCCTCGGCGGTGCGTTCTCCAAGCGCCTCATGGCCGGTCCGGCCCACCCTGCCGGGACAACCATTTCCGCGGCCTCTCTCAATCGCATTCTGAAATATAAGCCCCGCGACCTCACGATCAGCGTCGAGGCTGGCATCCGATTTGCCGATCTCAGCCGGGAACTCGCTGCCAATCGCCAGATGATCCCGCTCGACCCGCCCTTTTCAGATCACGCCACCATCGGAGGGATTCTGGCAGCCAACATGAGCGGCCCTCGCCGCCGGCTTTACGGAACGGCGCGCGACCTCGTGATCGGCATGAAGTTCGCCACGCTCGAAGGGAAGCTGGTCGAATCGGGAGGCATGGTCGTGAAGAACGTCGCCGGGCTCGATACAGCCAAGCTGATGATCGGTTCGTTCGGCACTCTTGCCGCGATCGCGGTGGCGAACTTCAAGCTGGTACCCATCCCGCCCGGGTCGCGCACCCTGGTACTGGCATACAGTTCGCTTGAGGAAGCGATAGCTGCCCGGGACGTAATCACGCGGGGCGTGCTCCAGCCCTCGGCGGTTGATCTGCTCGATCCCCGCGCGGCTGCGCGGATCGGGTACGAGGGCTTCGTGTTGCTCGTGCGCGCCGCCGGGAACCATGCCGTGCTGGACAGGTACAGCCGCGAGTTGCCCGCCGCTTCCGCCCTGGAGGGGGAGGCCGAGGACGCGCTCTGGCGGCGCGTTCAGAACTTCACGCCGGACTTCCTGTCCGCCAATCCGAATGGCGCGGTGGTGCGCGCTTCCTGCCTGCTCTCCGAAATGCGAACCGTCGTTCGGTCGATTGCCGCGCCCGTTGTCGCGCGAGCCGGTTCCGGGGTGATCTATGCGTACTTCGCGGACTGGCGCGAGGCAGGGAAGTGGATGAGCGAAGCTGCCGCCCGGGGCTGGAAAAGGGTCATCGAGTTCGCGCCGGATCATGCGAAGAACGATCTCGATCTCTGGCCCGCTGCGGGTTCCGATATCGAAATGATGGGCAGATTGAAGCGCCTGTTCGATCCCCGAGGCCTGCTGAATCCGGGGAGGCTCTATGGCCGAATCTGAGACCGGACCGCGATTGTTCGATCTGGATCGCTGCGTGCATTGCGGGCTCTGCCTGAACGCCTGCCCCACCTACCGCGAACTCGGCCTCGAAATGGACTCTCCGCGCGGGCGGGTTTACCAGATGGTCAAGGTGGCCGAGGGCCAGATGCCGGTCGGGTCCGCCTATATCAAGCACCTGGACCTTTGCCTGGCGTGCCGGGCCTGCGAAACGGCGTGTCCCTCGGGCGTGCAGTACGGACGTTTGATCGAAGCGGCCCGCGTGCAGATCGAAGCGGCCAGGCACCGCCCGCTGCCGGCGCGGATTTTGCACCGGTTCATCTTCAACCGGCTGCTGGTCTCGCCGCGGCTGATGAGTCTTGCTGGAAACCTGCTCTATCTGTACGAGGCCACGGGTTTGCGGGCGCTCGCGAAGTCCACCGGCCTGCTCAGGAGCTTCGGCCGGCTTGGCGCTCTCGATCCGCTGATGCCGCCGGCGGAACGGCCATTCTTCTTCCGCAGCATCGGGAAGACCTTCCCGGCCGAGGGCGCAAGGCGGTACCGGGTGGCGTTCCTTGCCGGCTGCATCGCCAACGTCAGCTTCTCGCGGCTCAATGAGGCCACTGTCAGGGTGCTCCGGAAGAACGGATGCGAAGTCGTGGTCCCCGCCGGTCAGACCTGCTGCGGCGCGCTGCACGTACACTCGGGCTTGCGCGATCGGGCGCGCGTCGTCGCACGCCGCAATATTGATGCGATCCCGGCCGTCGCTTTCGACGCGATCATCACCAACGCCGCGGGCTGCGGATCGACGCTCAAGGAGTACCACGAACTGCTTGCGGACGACCCCGCTTATGCAGAGCGCGCAGCGGCATTTGCCGGGAACGTGAAGGACGTGAACGAGTTCCTTGCCTCGATCGAATTGAACCGGGAGATGCGCCCCATTCGCGCCACGGTCACCTATCAGGATTCGTGCCATCTCGCCCACGGCCAGCGTGTCCGGCTCGCGCCGCGCAGACTGCTGGGAGCGGTGCCGGGCCTGGAGTTCCGCGAGATGCCGCTCTCGGACCTGTGCTGCGGCAGCGCCGGGATCTACAACGTCGTACAGAGCGACATGGCCGCCGCCATACTGCGAAAGAAAATGGAGGCCATTAACACCACCGGAGCGCAGATTATCGCGACGGCCAATCCGGGTTGCATCCTGCAACTCCGGGCCGGAGCCGCCCTCCACGGTCACGGACAGCGCGTGGTGCACGTCATCGAGTTGCTCGACGAAGCCTACGGCTGACCGGGGCCGCGATTGTGGGGCAGGCCCCCGGCCTGCGGCGGCCTCTCAGGCCGCCTGCCCAAACCTGGAGAATTTCGAACCGCTTGCCGCACCATCTACATGTGATTGCGAAAAGGCGTCGACTCCCCCACCTGCATGTCGTCGGCCAGCCGCTGTTTGTCACGTTTCGTTTGAACGGCAGTCTTCCGCCGAATCGTCCCTTTCCGGCCTCAACTCTGACCTCCGGCGAGGCTTTCCTCAGGATGGACCGCTTGCTCGATCAAGCCCGGTGCGGCCCCACCTTCCTCAAACAACCCGCCATCGCTGAACTGGTCCTGGCTTCGATGCGATATGGCATCGAGATCGCGCACTACGAAATGCACTCCTGGGTGATCATGCCTAATCACGTCCATCTCCTGGTGACGCCTCAAGTGAGCGTGTCGAGGCTACTCGGCTCGCTCAAAGCAGTGACCGCCAAAAGGGCCAACCTCCTGCTCCAGCGGAGCGGCCAACCGTTCTGGCAAGACGAGAGCTATGACCATATGGTGCGCAACGGCGATGAGTTCCGGCGCATCCAGAGGTACATTGAGAACAACCCTGTGGCGGCCTGTCTTGCCGCAAGAGCGGAGGATTATGTGTGGTCCAGCGCCGGGCGGCCTGAGAGGCCGCCGCAGGCCGGGGGCCTGCCCCACAAAAGCTATTAATCGGTCAGCGAGACATCCAGCTTCTTCGAAAGCCGCATTATGGCTTCCACCAGGCGGTCAACCTGCGAATCCGTATGCGATGCCGTGCAGGAGATGCGCAGCAGGTTCTGGTTCGCGGCGGGCCGAAGCACGGGGTTGATGTAAATGCCATCTTCGATCAGAGCTTTACACAGCCGGCACAGGTCGATTTCGTTCGGCACCACCACGGGTACGATCGGCGTCTCTCCCTCCAGCACATTGCAGCCCCGGGACCGCAGCTCCTCTCGAAGCCGCTGCGCTACGGAAAGCAGCCGGAGCCGCCGTTCCGGTTCGTGCTCGATTACGTCCAGCGCCGCCCGCACCGCCGCGACCGATGCCGGCGCCAGGCTGGCTGAGAAAACGAACGGGCGTGCTGTGTGTTTCAGGTAGTCGATCACAGCCTGCTCGGAGGCGACGAACCCGCCTACGGATGCGAGCGATTTGCTGAAGGTGCCCATCACGATATCGACGTCGTCCAGCACGCCGAAGCGCTCGGCGGTGCCCGCGCCGGTCGCGCCGAGGACGCCGATGCCGTGCGCTTCATCCACGTACGTTCGCGCCCGATACTTCCTGGCCAGCCTTACGATGCCTTCCAAATCCGCGAGGTCGCCTTCCATGCTGAAGACACCCTCGGAGACGATCAGGATCTTCTCGTCGGGGCCGCAGTTCTGAAGGCAGCGCTCCAGGTGGTCCATGTCGTTGTGGCGGAACCGTATCGTGCGCGCCGGGGAGCGCAGGGCGCCTTCGACAAGGCTGGCGTGGATGTTGTGATCGCACAGCATGACCTCGCCCTTGTCGGTGATGGCCGAAAGGGCGGCGTAGTTGGCCTGGAAGCCGGTCCCGAAAATGATTGCCGCTTCCTTGTGGACCAGCGCGGCCAGGCGCGCCTCGACTTCGACGTGCAGATCCAGCGTCCCGTTCAGCAGCCGCGAGCCGCTGCACCCGCTGCCGTACCGGTTCGCCGCGTCCGCGGCGGCGCGCTTCACTTTCGGATGCGTCGTCAGGCCCAGATAGTCGTTTGACCCGAACATGAGCACCTTCCGTTTGCCCATGCGGATCTCGCCCGGGGCGCACCCCTCGTGATCGCCGAATACTTCGAAGTACAGGTAGAGCCCGGCCGCCTGCAAGTCCTTCGGACGCGTAAAGTTGCGGCACTTCTCGAATAAGTCATTCGAGCCTGAGGATTTGCGAGTTGAGGAACTGGAAACGGGGGCGGAACCGGTGCGCATGATCAAGTCCATTCGTAGATGCGGTAAGTTTTATATCGTTTGCCACCGAACGATTCGATGGAGCGGCACATCAGAACATTATCCTCGAGGACCCACGACATCTCTCCGCCTTCATATCCGAGACGCTTTGCCTGCCTGAGAAGTTCCGCATAGAAACCAGCCGCGAGCCCGGCAGTGCGGTACTGCTCGATGACGCCTAAGATGAGAACCCGAACACGTCTGATGGTGCGTTTATGATACAGGATTTTAAGCAGTCCTAACGGAAATAATCGGCCGTTGGTGTGTTTTAGGGCGTGATTGACGTCCGGGAGAGCGAGCGCGAAGCCCACGACCTGATCTCGAACCTCCCCTACTAGTACTAACTCCGGTTCGAGGATAGATTTCATGTCGCGAGCCATGAATAAAAATTCATCTCGCGTCACGGGCACGAAGCCCCAATTGCCGTTCCACGCCGAGTTGTACACCTGCCAGACGGCCTCGACATCCTCCCAGAACGCCTTTGTGCGGATGGGGCGGATGCGAACCTGATTGACGGCCGCCGACCGGCGCGCCACGCGCTCGACCTTACTGGCCGACATCGTGTCCGTGCCAGTGTAGTAGGCGTAGAGATCTTTGGCTTTGCGGAGGCCGGCCCGCTCCAGCAGCGCAGGGTAGTAGCGGGGATTGTACGGCATCATGACCTGCGGGCTGGAGTCATACCCGTCCACCAGTAATCCGCACTCGTAATTGGTGGAGGGATTGACGGGTCCCCGGATCACGGTTGCTCCCCGGGAGGACAGCCAGGCTCGTGCCGCTCCCAGCAACGCGTCCGCCGAGGGTTGATCGTCGATGCACTCGAAGAAACCAAAGAAACCAGCGTTTTCGTTGTGAAAGCGGTTGTGGTTGTGGTTGACGATCGCGGCTATCCTGCCCGCTGTTTCCCCGCCGCGGCGCGCCAGGAAAAGTTGCACTTCCGCATCCCTGTAGAACGGGTGTTTCTCGAAGTCAAAGAGCTCCTTCTGGGCCATTCTCAGCGGAGGTACCCAGTAGGGATCGTCGCGGTAGAACGAGTATGGAAAGTCTATGAACCGTCGTAAGTCCCGGCGATCCCGGACCGGAACGGCCTCAATCTTCTCGACCAATCAATGGCCTCTTCGCACGATAGAGATACGGCGCCGTGGCCAGCAGCGCGAACGCCAACGCCGCTCCCGCGAACACGTCAATTGTGTAATGATACCGCAGATATACAGTAGCAAAAACAATCAAGATAGAGTAAACGGAGTAGGCGCGAAATAGTTTCATGGAGATTTGGCGGCTGCTCCACCAGGCCAGAAGAGTCAGCTCGGTATGACCGCTCGGGAAGCAGTCGTAGTGCGCGGATTCCAGCCGGTCCAGCGTTTGCTGGAGCCACCCGAACAGCCAGAGGCCGTGTAGTTCGAAGTGCTGGAGGCCGGCCAGCAGAAAGCGCGGACCCCGCACCGGCACAAGTACATACCCCACATAAGACGCGAGAAAGCCGAGAGAGATCAGAAACGCGTAGTAGCGGAACGCCGCCAGCCGCCCTCTTCGCCATAGCAGGGCGGCCACCAGGAGCACCGCCGGCACAAAGAGCGAGTAAACAACCTGCAGAAACTCAGTAAGCCACGGTACATGAACCCGCTCGAGCCAGACCGTGGGGTTAGCTCCCCAGATAACCCGGTCCAAATGGGCTATTTCTGCGTCCAACTGCACCCCCCGAATCGGGGGAATCAGGAGGGCGACCACTTTAAAACAGGAGGCGACATAGGGCAGGGGATACCAGTGCCGGAACGCTGTAAGCAGTCTATGCGGACGCGCCTTGGCGGCTGCCGCGATGGAGGCGAGCCCTGCCGCGTGGAGGACCAGCAGCCACCCGGCCCCCGGCACCTGGTCGGAGTAGATCGCGAGCGCAATCGCGGCTACCGCGAGATACCCGAAAATGAGCCGGTCAACAGGCCACCAACCCGGGGGAGCGGCTTCGGCCTGGGGTGCGGGGCGAGCGCCGGTCAAAACTTGAGCCATCCGGCATTTTTATACCACGCGAGCGTCTCGGCCACACCATCGTGCAGTGAGCGGGCTGCCGAAAACCCGAGGTCCCGCCGGGATCGAGCCGTATCGCAAACCCAATAACGGCACCGGGCTTCGCGCACCTTCTCGCGGGAAACGATGCCGGGCTTGCCGCGCAGCCTCGACGCGATCTCCGCCAACCAGCCCACCAGATACGCCGCCCGGAAGGGCAGGGCAATGCCCCGGACCCTCCGGCCCATGATGCCCGCCGCAGTCGCGCCGAAGTGCGCCCATGTGACGGGGTCGGGGTTGGCCGCGAAGTATGCTCTCCCACCCGCGCAAGGGCTTTCCGCGGCGGCCATGAGCGCCCCGGCCAGGTCCTTCACCTGGATGCAACTGAAGAGCGACTCCTCGCGCCCGATGCGCAACATCAGGCCCCGCGAAACGCTGCGGAACACCTCGAACACGTCCGTATCGCGCGGGCCGTAGACCACCGGCGGACGCACGATGACGGTATTCGAGGCCAGCCGCGACGCTCGCACGGCATGCTCGGCCTCCAGCTTCGACTTCCCGTAATTCGTCAGGGGATGTGGCTCCGCGTCTTCGTCGAGCGGCTTGCCGCCGGGGCTGGGGCCGATGGCCGCCAGTGTGCTCACGTGTACGAACCGCAGGCCGCGAGCCCCGCTTGCCTCGCACGCTCGCAGGACATTTTCCGTCGCGGTCACGTTCCCGCGGTAATACTCGCGTGGCGAGTTCGCCTTGGTCACTCCGGCCAGGTGGAATACCGTCCGGACGCCTTCCGCGGCCTGCTCCAGCCCCGTACCGGCCGCGAGGTCGCCATAGTACAGGTCCACCCCCGAACCGGGCAGGTACTTCAGGGAACTGGTGCGCCGCACGACGCACCGGACCTCCAGGCCCGATGCGATCAGAGCTTCAACGAGGTGGCTTCCAACGAAGCCGGCGCCTCCTGTGACCAGAATGGGAGCGTTCACGGTGTGCTTCGGAAGGCTATATCCCCGAAATAGCTCTCGGCCGCGCTGCCTGTGTGCTGGGCGTTGATCTGCACCCGGATGCCTTTAATGCGCGGCACCGGCCGCCCCTCGTAGGCCCGCTGATAATCCTGTGCTACGTTGCGCGTTTCCGAAAGCCAACGGTTCAGTTCCGACTCTCCAGAGCGGCAAACTACCGCGAATATGTGCACGAAAGGAATGGAACTGGCGCTCTGCATCGTGTCTTTCGGCGCAGTCGAGTCCCAGAGATACGTCAGGATGCGGCGGTCTTCGAAGGCAACCAGGACCTGGGCGGCCTGGTCGTCCGTGCGCGCGCGCCGGAAATCGCCGCCGCGCGGCAGTTCGGTGACCTTCCATTTCCAGGTGAGAATGGGATACTGAGCCGGATCTATATTGACCCCGCGTTCGAGGCCGAAGGAGGAGTTCCGGCTCTTAAGGTGCAGCACGCCGCCCTGCGTGTCGTTGATCACCTGGAGGTCCGGCGTTCCTTTCGTCACTTTGATGCGCCAGCCCTCGGGGATTTGGCCAGGCTGCGCGATCTTGGTGTCGAACACCAGGAATGTCAGGATTCCGGCCTTCGCCAGGAGAGCCAGACAGAGCACCGCCGCGCACATGGACACTTTTAGCACCATACCTCCCACCATGGGGACCGATAGGTTCGTAGGCCCCTTTTTTACTATAAATGGAGAGAAGCCCGCCGGGGCTTCCTTCCTTCGGGTGCTCGACGAGAATATTTGTTCTTTCCTTCTTTTTTTTCCTTGCTCCAGATCCGAAATTTAAGTATTATCGACCCATCCGAGCACAAAGAGGAGACCCTGAGGCCATTGCAACGGAGGTGAAATGAATAGCTTTCGAGAAGTTATTTCATCAGTAGTCGTGTTAAGTACTCTCGCATTTGGACAGCAACAAGATCGACCAACCCCGCAGGATTTCTACGGGTTCCTTATGTTCCAACGGGCACTCACGCAGGAGATTTCGGCACGCCGGGTGGGGAATTCGCTGTCGGCCGATGGGCTAGAGCGCGCGGCGTTGGCACGGTACGGGATATCGAGCGAGGATTTTGCAAATCTCCGCACACTGACGGGTCCTATCCTTGATCGGCTGAGGGCCGTTGATCAGCAAGCCCTAGCAGCCTGTGGTGAAAGTCCCAATTGAATTAAAACCAGTTACGTAAGGAAATGTTTCAGCGTCTATTCACCGATGTCGATGGGCACGCGAAAAGACCGGGAGCGGCAGGAGGATCTTTGGATCTC
>JAEZIJ010000234.1 GCA_023436715.1 Acidobacteriota bacterium | reverse complement strand
CACATTGCTGCGCAAAGAAAGCACCGAGCACCCGCAACTCCTCGCGGATCTCGACCTGAAACTCTCCACTCGGGGCCTCACCGCCGCTGCAGCGGCTTGAAATATGTAGAAACTCCAGGGGCCGGGCATGCCCGGCCCGCTCCCGTCCGAGTCGCGGACAGTCCGGCGGAATCAATCGCATCCGCCGTTGCTCCACATTCTTGTCGCACACCCTTCGCGGGGCACGCAGGGGTACTCCGAAGGAGTGTTGTGCCATAATGAAGCCAACGCGAGGCCACCATCATGCGAAACCCCACAATTTCGATGGCCATGTTGGCCGTTGCACTGGGAGTTTGTGCGGTCCCGACGATCGGGCAGCAGCAGGGCGGTCAGGCGCCAGGCCCGCCCCCCAGCGGCGGTAACACGGGCGGAGGCGGCGGCGCCGGTTCCGGCACAAGGCCCCCGACCATACCCACCACGCCGACCACGCCGACACAACCCCGGCAACCCGACTTCGGGCAGCAACCACAGCAGCAGCCGACAATTCTCCGCCAACCGGTCTATCTTTCGGGAAAGGTGGTCCTTGACGACGGGACGCCGCCGCCCGACACCGCCGTAATCGAGACCGTCTGTAACGGCGTGGTGCGCCGGCAGGCCTACACGGATTCGAAGGGGCGATTCAGCTTCCAGGTTGGGCAGAACACCAACATGATGATGGACGCGAGCGTCAGCTCCGTCGATATGCCGTTTCCTCGGGGCGGTATGGCCTCGGGCGGTGCCGGCATGGGCCGCAATAGCGGGTACGCCGGACAGGAGATGGCGGGATGCGAACTGCGGGCCAGCCTGCCCGGCTTCCGGTCGGACCTGCTGAACCTCGCCGGACGCCGGGCAATGGACAACCCCGAGGTCGGCATCATCGTGCTGCACCGGCTGGGCAACGTCGAGGGCACCACGGTCAGCTTCACCAGTCTCCAGGCGCCGAAGGACGCGAAGAAGGCATATGAGAAGGGCCTCGACGCGGCGAAGAAGAAGAAATGGGCGGAGGCGCAGGGCAGCCTGGAGAAGGCGGTGGCGATCTACCCGAAGTATGCGGTGGCATGGTACGAACTCGGCCGCACATTTCACGAGCAGAGCAACGTCGAGCAGGCGCGCAACGCGTATGTGAAGGCCGTCGAGGCGGATGCCAAGTTCGTTAAGCCCTACATGCCACTGGCATTGATCGCGGCAAACGAGAAAAAGTGGGACGACGCGGAAAGGTACTCGAGCGAGCTTCTGAGGCTCAATCCGGTGGATTACGCGTACGCGTACTTCTACAATTCGATAGCGAATTTCAACCTGAGAAAGCTGGACGCCGCCGAAAGGAGCGCGCGCGAAGGCGTGAAGCTGGATTCCCAGCACCAGGTGCCGAGGATGGAGCACGTGCTGGGCGTCATCCTGGCCAATAAACAGGATTACGCGGGAGCGGCGCAATACCTGAGAGGCTATCTCGAACACGCGCCGAATGCGCCGGACGCCGATGCCGTACGCAAGCAGTTGGCCGAAGTCGAGAAATTCTCCGGCCCGCCCGCTGCGCAGGCGCAACCGGTGGCACCGCCGCAGCCGTAGAAACATTTCGTCACCGCCTCCCATCGGGTGAACGCGTGTGAGAGAATCGCACTCGGATATCCGAGAGGAGGCCTGCGATGAGTTGTTGCTCCTGTTCCGCCGCGTCCTGCGGCGACGTGAAACGGCGGGGTTTCCTGGCCTGCGCCGGCGCGGCTGCCGCGGCCGGGTTTGTGGTGCCGCGGGCCGCGGCGAAGGAACCCGACCGCCAGATGCCCGTGCGCAATGCGCTCAGGGTCCAGCCGGTGCTTCTTTACGAAGTCCCCAAGAGGCGTGAAGCGACAAGCTGGCGCCAATGGGGCGGACTGCTGACCGAACAAGACGTCGCGGCGGAGAAGGACCGCATCGGCCGGGAACTCGCTGCGATGGCAAAGCAGGCCGATTTCCCGCTCGAGGTGCTCGCGCTTGAAGCGGTCCGGACGAACGATGAGGCGGCGGCGCTCTCGGCGCGAAATCACGACGTCACTCTCGTGTACGGCGCGGGCGGCGGCGTCAGGACTCTCGAAACGCTCACTCCGGCGGCGAAATGGAACATCGTGTTCGTGCGTCACCGTTCGGGGCCGGCCTACGTGTGGTACGAAATCGCCCATCCGCGCTACCTGAGGAAGACGGTCGATGAATACGGGCAGCAGGGCATGGGAGTGCAGGATGTAGTGGTGGACAGTTATGCCGACGTGCTCTGGCGGCTGCGCGCGCTCTCCGGACTGAAGAACACGATGGGGAAGAAGATCGTGGCGGTCGGCGGCGCGAGCGGATGGGGCGAAGGGGGCCGGCGCGCTCCGGAACGTTCGCGTGAGGTGTTTAAGCTCGACAGAGAGACGGTCGGGTACGCCGAATTGGGTGACATGATCAAGCGCGCCCGGCAGGACCAGACGCTCGTCAGCCGCGCACGGGACGGCGCGGAAAAGTACCTCAAGCAGAAAGGCGTCACGCTTGAGACATCAAAGCAGTCCGTGGAGAATGCGTTTGTTTTGACCGAGGTGTTCCACGACCTGCTCGATGCGGCACACACGGATGCCATAACGATCAACAACTGCATGGGCACGATCATGCCGATGTCGGAAACGACCGCATGCCTGCCGTTGAGTCTGCTGAACGACGAGGGCTACATGGCGTTCTGCGAGTCGGATTTCGTCGTGATCCCTTCGGGTATTCTGCTGCACTACATCTCCGGATTGCCGGTGTTTCTAAACGACCCGACCTATCCGCATCACAACCTGGTCACACTGGCGCATTGCACGGCGCCGCGTAAGATGGACGGCAAGCGATCCGAGCCGGCGCGGATTCTCACCCATTTCGAATCGGACTACGGCGCGGCCCCGAAGGTCGAGATGACGAAAGGCCAGCGCGTGACGAACCTGGTGCCCGATTTCAACTTGAAGAAGTGGGTGGGGTTTGAAGGCGAGGTGGTGGACAACCCCTTCCTGCACATTTGCCGCAGCCAGATCGATGTCGGTTTCAGGGCGGACACGACGAAACTGCTGGAGGAGATGAAGGGATTCCACTGGATGATGTCCTACGGCAGCTATCTTCGCGAAACCGGGTACGCGCTCAACAAAGTTTGCGTGGAGTGGCTGTCGTTGGGGTAGAACCGCGGTGCGGGCCGGGCATGCCCCGTGAACGGCCAAACCGCTCCCGCGAAAATCGGGCGATTGGGAGTTGGGCAGCCCCTCGGGCTGCGCCGGCCTCTCAGGCCGGCCAAACTGGGCGGGCTGAGAGCCCGCCGCAGGGCGCGGCCCTGCCCCACTAACTATAAGGGAGTTACGCGTCTTGTAGGCCCATGCGGCACTCCGTTGAGGACGCATCCTCGCAAGGTGGGGTCAGCCCTTCTGGGCTGCCGCTGGGCTTTGCCCGGCGTGGCATGACCCTACACACGGTAGCGAACAGGGCAGACCACAAAAAACAGCCCTACGCCGAGCGGAATTCCTCGCCGATGCCTCGGAGTGCGATGCGCTCGGGGTGTCGGCCGGCGGAGTGGTAGAGACGTTCGATCGGTTCGTGCAATGGCTCGCGGCCAAGCGAGAACGTCTGGTGGTGAATCGGCAGCACGAACTCGGCTCCGGCGTCATTGGCCATCTGCCAGGCCTGCTCGGGCGTGCAGTGGTAATGCACCCAAGGGTCGTAGGCCCCGATAGCAGCCTGTGGTGAAAGTCCCAATTGAATTAAAACCAGTTACGTAAGGAAATGTTTCAGCGTCTATTCACCGATGTCGATGGGCACGCGAAAAGACCGGGAGCGGCAGGAGGATCTTTGGATCTC
>JAEZIJ010000231.1 GCA_023436715.1 Acidobacteriota bacterium | reverse complement strand
AAAATGCCTGGAGGCGATCCAGCACAGTGGGGCAGGGCCGTGCCCTGCGGCGGGCTCCCAGCCCGCCCAGCTTGGCCGGCCTGAGAGGCCGGCGCAGCCCGAGGGGCTGCCCCACTCGCAATGGCCTCGATTTTTCAGAGCAGCGGTTTCGTGGATTCGCGGGCGCACGCCCGGCGATTTTCGGGAGAGCGGTTTGACCGTCCACGGAGGCACGCCCGCATTACAGCAGAGCAACCAGTTCCGCGCACACGGCCGATCCCTCCACCGTCATCCGCGCGAGCGTGACCGGCAGCCGGAACCGCCTTGGTCCCGCGCTTCCGGGATTCAGATACAGTACCCCATTGCGCACCTCGTTGCGAGGCTGGTGGGAGTGCCCGCTCACGACCGCCGCAAACCCGGCCGCCGCAGGGTCGAGATCCAGTTCCGCGAGGTTGTGGAGCACGTAAATTAGCGCACCCGCGACATCCACCACTTCCGACACCGGCAAAGCCCGGGCCCACTCTCCGCGGTCCACATTTCCGCGAACCGCATGAACGGGAGCGATCCGTGAAAGCTCCTGCAAGACTTCGGGAGTGCCTGCGTCTCCGGCGTGGATGATCGACTCAACTCCCGCAAGCGCACGCGCCGCTTCCGGGCGCAGCACTCCGTGAGTATCGGAAATGACCCCGATCACCCTGGCCATCAGGGCTTGTAACTAAACACCATGTAAAGGACCAGGGCAACGATCGCGAAAATGGCTGCGGCTGCGACGAGTTCCAGGTAGACGACGCGTTTCTCGTCTCCCGCAGTCTCATCGCGCCTGCTTGCACGAAGCATGGCCGCAAACCCCCTTCGAATCTATGTACGCCCAACCGCCGATTAAGTCAAGCCTTACCCGCCAGTCGCGGCGTCAATAACCAGCGGAGCACGCCCCTTGGTTCGGAGCCGAACTGATCGATGTCCACGCGGGCGAGGCTTCCTTTCTTCATCTCGATCTGCACCGCAGGCGCCCCGAGCAGAAAAGCTACGGCCTGGCTGAGCAGGGGTTCATGTGCAGCCATCAGCAATTGCGGCTCCGTGCGGTTCGTGTGAATTTGGTCCCACACCTCTGCGGGCGCGGCATTCGGGAGCAGCGCGTTTGTCTTGTGGATGCTCGCTTTCGTGCCCAGAATCTCCGCCGCCAGTTCCGCCGTCTCCACCGCCCGGCGTAGCGGACTGGAGAAGATAAGCGCAGCCCCGGCGCCGGCGTCGCGCGCCCGCAAAAGGACGTCCCCCACCTTTCGCCTGCCTTCCGGCGTCAACGACCGCTCTTCATCAGGGATGCGGAGCGACTCCTCCGCGTCCCCATGCCTCAACAAATAGATCTCCATCGATGACCCGCTATCGTCATTCTGGCATACTGAGGTCATTGACACCGGCCGTAGCCAGAACCGACTCTGTAACGCCACTGGCGCGTGCAGCCCTTTATCTGACGTGGGCTTGTGCCGCCACGACGCTTGTCTCGATTGCCGTTTACCAGATCCTGCTGGCGCTCGCGTTCGCAACCATCCTGCTGTCCGGCATCCGGCCCCGCCTCCCGCGGATCTGGCTGCCGCTGGCGCTTTTCATGGCGGGAACCGTCGCGTCCCTGCTGCTCTCAGGCGACATGGCCGCGGGGCGCCCGCAAATCCGGAAGTTTTACGTTTACCTCATGTTGCTGGCCGTCTACTCGGCCTTCCGGACTCTGGTTCAGGTGCGCCGGCTGGTTCTGACCTGGACGATTGTTGGCGGCGCCGCCGCCGTGCTCGGGATCGTACAGTTCGCGGGCAAGATGGGGGACACGCGGCCGCCGGGAGTGGGTTTTTACCAGTACTACGTCGCGAGCCGCATCACCGGCTTCACAAGCAACTGGCAGACCTACAGCGGCGAGATGATGATCGTGCTGTTGCTCGTGCTCGCCTTTCTTATGTTTTCGCCGAAGGTGCGGGGACGCTGGCTGTGGGTTTGCCTGGCGTCCGCGGCCGCGGTCGGCATGGCCGTACTCCTGGGCTACACGCGCGGAACGTGGCTCGCCACCGGCGCCAGTGTGCTTTATCTGGTCTGGTTCTGGAAGCGCCGCCTTCTCGCCGCCCTGCCGCTCGTGGCGCTGCTCGTTTTGTGGGTCAATCCAGGTGGCGTCCGAACCCGCTTCCAGTCCGCTTTCGAACCCCGTAAGGACACGGATTCCAACCAGCACCGGATCGTCTGCTGGCGCACCGGGTGGGAGATGATCAAGGCTCACCCCTGGTTCGGCGTCGGACCCGAGAGGGTAGGCCCGCTGTTCACGGAGTACGTTCCCAAGGACATTCCGCGCCCTCTGCCGGACGGCTGGTACGGCCACCTCCACAACTTCTATATCCATTACGCGGCGGAGCGCGGCGTGGCGACGATGCTGCTGCTGGTGGCCGCGCTCGTCATGATCCTCTATGACTGTCTGCGCGCGCTGCGAAAACTGCCCGCCGGCCGGGGTGAGTTGAAAGCCGTTTTACACGGCGCGGTAGCAGTGGTGCTCGGCATCATGATCAGCGGCCTGTTCGAGGTCAATGTCGGCGATAGCGAAGTGCTGGCGCTGCTTCTGGCCGTTGTGGCGTGCGGCTATGCCGCCTTGAACTCGACGGAGGCCGCGCATGCCTGACGGATTGCGGGGCAGGCGCGTCGTGGTTGCCGGAGGATCGGGAGGCTTGGGGTCGGCGACGGCACGGTTACTGGTCGAGGAAGGCGCGGACGTGGTGGCCGGGTCACTGCGAAGCGCCGGCGGTGGCCCATCCGGCGCGGGCTTTGAGCGGACTATCTCCGCCGACCTGACCTCGGCCACTGGGCGGAAGTTGCTGCTCGACGCCGCTCCTGATCTTTACGGGCTGGCCGTTTTTGTGGGAGACCCGGCACGCGTCTCCGATCCAGCCCGCCTCGAGGAGGCGATGCGGCGCTCCTTCGAGGTGAACTATCTCGGCCCTGTCCTGCTGGCGCGTGAAGCCGTGGAGCGGATGCGAGCGGCGGCCACGCCGGGCGCGGTTGTCCTGTTGGGTACTATGCAGGCTGTCGCCGTTTTTCCGGGTTCCACCGCTTACGCATCGCAAAAGGCGGCGCTGGTGACGGCTGCGCGGGTCCTCGCTAAGGAGTGCCGGGCGGCGAACATACGTGTCAACGTGGTCTGCCCCGGCGTTACTTCCGTGGGCATGGCCCGGGCAAGCATTGCGGCCGGAAAGTACGACCGCTTCCTCAACGAAGGTTTCGTGCCCCGATTCGGCGCCGCTCTCGACGTGGCTCGTGCCGTACGGTTCCTTCTCGAGCCCGATAACTACATCACGGGGCAGGTCCTCACTGTCGATGGCGGTCTGACGCTCTAAGGCCCGCTTTCCGTTCTTTTCGCGGCATGCGGATGATAACATGGAGTGGAGCCGAACTCCACCCCGGAGACGGAGGACCCAGGTAGTCGGGGCGCAGTCCGATCGGTTATCGGACAGGGTACTTTCAAGCCCGAGCCCGTCAGCTAACTTCGTAGGCCAATTTGAAAGCAGTCCGTGGGGCACGGACTGGCAAGGGGGTTGTCCCGTGGGGTCCCTCTCGAAGCCGCGCGCTACGAAGGTCGTTGTCGCTACCACGGTCATGCTGTCCTTCATCAGCTTCTGGAGGGCGGCAGCCATCGTTCTGAGCGATCTCGGATCGTCCGCATTTTACGCCGGCGGCATCGCCGAGACGTTCGTAGGGAAATCGGCGCCGTGGTTCATCCTCGGCATCATGCTGTTTGCGTATGCCGTGCGCGCCGTCTACATCGAAAGCTGCAGCATGTTCGTGCGCGGCGGCGTGTACCGTGTGGTCCACGAGGCCCTGGGGCCGGGGCTGGCGAAGTTTTCGGTTTCGGCGCTGCTGTTCGACTACGTGCTGACGGGCCCGATCAGCGGCGTCTCCGCCGGCCTGTACCTGGCGGGCCTCTTCAACGAGGTCGCCGAACTCCTGCATCATCCCCAGGTTCATGTGAATCCTCCGCACTTCGCGGCCGGCTTTGCGATCGTGGTGACGCTGTACTTCTGGCGCAAGAATACCATCGGCCTGCACGAGTCGAGCCAGAAGGCGCTGCGCATCATGCAGGTCACGACCGTGATGGTCGTGATTCTGATCGGCTGGTGCCTGGTCACACTCGCCCTGCGCGGCGGGCAGCCCGTGCCCTTGCCCACGTCCGAAAATATTCATTTCAGCGAGGGCGCCCTGGGCTGGCTGAAGGGAAGCTGGCTGTCATCGTTGACCGGCGTCATGATTCTCATCGGTCTCGGCCATGCGTTCCTTGCAATGAGCGGGTTTGAGACTCTGGCACAGGTCTATCGCGAGATTGCCTCTCCAAAACTGAAGAACCTCGAACGCGCCGGTTTCATCATCTTCGGCTACAGCCTCATATTTACGGCCTCGGTCTCGTTCTTCGCGGTGATGATCATTCCCGATTCCGCGCGCGGGCAGTTTCTCGGGAACCTCATCGGCGGGCTCTCGATGTACCTGGTGGGGCCGCTCTCAGCTCGTCTGGCCTTCCATATTTTCGTCGTCATTGTGGGTGGTCTGGTCCTCTCCGGGGCGGTCAACACGGCAATCATAGGTTCCAACGGTGTGCTCAACCGCGTCGCCGAAGACGGCGTCCTCCCCGACTGGTTCCGGCATCCTCACCGCCGTTTCGGCACGAGCCACCGCTTCATCAACCTGATTGTGGGGCTTCAGATCCTTACGATTCTGCTGAGCGCTGGCAATGTGGACCTGCTCGGCGAGGCCTACGCTTTCGGCGTGGTCTGGAGCTTCGCCATGAAGGCCTTGTCGGTCCTCGTGCTGCGATACAAGCAGCCTGAAGCGCGCCAGTGGAAGGTGCCGCTGAACATCCGTGTCCGCGGAACCGAAATTCCGCTGGGGCTGATCCTGACAACCCTGATCCTTTTCGCCCTGGCCATTCTGAACCTGCTCACGAAACAGGTGGCTACAATTGCCGGGCTCAGCTTCGCCATCGTCTTCTTCGTAACCTTTGAAATAACTGAACGCATCAACCGGCGGCGGCTCGCCGCTCACAGTCAGGAGTTGGAAAGGTTCCGCCTCGACACTCCCGACGAACTCACCGCATCCACGGCGAACATCCGCCCCGGCAATGTGCTGGTAGCGGTCCGAAACCCAAATCAGCTCCAGCATCTGACGCGCATTTTGGAAAAAACGGACCCCACCAAGATCGACATCGTGGTCGTCACAGTGAAGTACACCGGCCAGCCCGGCTATGGCGAGCACGAACTGACCAGCGGCGAACTCTTCTCGCCCGACATAGCAAAACTGTTCACTCTCGTGGTCAGTCTTGCCGAAAAGGCCGGCAAACACGCAGAGCTGATGGTGGTGACGGGCAGAGATCCGAACCGCACGCTGGCGGAAACCGCCCAGCGGCTTAGGTCCGCGCTTGTCGTAATGGGGCGATCGGGCAAAATGTCCCCAGCCGAACAGGCGAAGCAGTTCGGGGACGCCTGGGAAACCCTGCCCGCTCCCCGTCCGCAACTCTCGCTCGACATTTTCGATCCTGAGCGGGGACAGTCGCTCTACTTCAACCTTGGTCCCCATCCGCCCAGGCTCTGGCCCGAAGACCTGCAGTTGCTGCACAACCTCTGGCTTGACTTGAGCCAGCGGGGGCTGGGCTCCAAGCTCCATCACCGCGATGTCGTTCGGGTTGCCCTGCACCGGCTGGACAGCGAGCTGCGCTCGCAACGCGCTCCGGAGGTAATGGAGGAGCTGCAGCACGAGGTAGGCGGGCCCGCGCCTGACCGACAGGACGAAAGTTCCTTATCGGTACCCGAATAGGTACTGTACCAGTACATTGAAGAGGATCTAGTACTCCGAAAATCGTTGACTCCGCTTTTTCCAGGCACTAGGATGGTGCTCAGGACCCCCCGCACTTGTGGTCCCCACGGGAGCATAGGGGGTGGATGGCTATTCACCATGAAGAAGACATTCGTACTGCTTGCTGCGTTGTTGTCGGTGTGCATGGGCGTGTCACAGGCAACTCCCGTATTTGACCCAATACTTGGAATTGTGAGTACGGGCGCCGGGTTGGCCGATGGCGCGACGGACGTGAATTTTCTGCTGATTTCGGCCCCAGCCGGAGTCCCGCTCGGCATCTCCCCGAAGGTCGTCAAGACGATGATCGACTACGGCGCCGGGTCCCAGAGCGCGTTCCCATTCTGGCACGACACGTGGGTGCCGAACACCGCCAATTCCCAGTGGGTAGGTATCCAGGATTCGTATTCAGCTCCTACCCGGGACGGTTACGGGCCGGCCGACCCGGGCGGTTGGTACACTTTCCGGATGACGTTTGTGCTGCCAAGCTCGTTCGCCGCGCAGCATGCCACGATCGCGGGTGCGTGGGCAGCAGACGACCGCGGTCAAATCTACCTCAACGGCGTGGAGCAGAGTTCGTGCGGCGCAACTGGCGCCCCTTGCTTCCGGGCGATGCAAGCCTTCGATATCAACAGCGGTTTTGTTGCGGGAATCAATTACCTGGACTTCAGCGTCTACAACAACTTCCAGGAGCATGGCAACCCGACCGGCTTCCGTGTGGATTTTTCCGGCGCCAACTACATGGTGCCCGAGCCTTCGACTTTTGTGCTGTGGGCCGGAGGGCTCGCCGGGCTCGCTCTCCTGCGGCGCCGGAAAACGGCCTGATTCACCGATATCTGCACTCGTGGAGTGACGGTCGGTGTTTCCGTCGACCGTCATTGTTGTAAGGCCCTCGCCGTCCGTCAGAAACGTGTTGTGATATCATTAATTTGCACGTTGGCGAGCGGGAGTAATTCAGTGGTAGAATGCCAGCTTCCCAAGCTGGACGTCGCGGGTTCGAGTCCCGTCTCCCGCTCCATTTTCAACAGCTTAGCGGCACCCCAAAAACCCACACTCTTTTGCACTACATTAAGCATCGTCACGACGCCTTCCGCCTGGGCATGCGGATTACCTTCTTGCCGAGTACCGAGTTCTCCAGCTTCTTGGCAACGGCAGCCCTCTGCTTGATGTCAGTCTTCGTGTAAACATCGAGCGAAACCCCGATCCCGTGTCCGCGCTGATCGGCCGCCACCTTCGGATCCACTTTGCCGTGGCCCAGGCTTGCGTTGGTCCTCCGCATGACTTTGAAGTCCACCCACCCCAGTCCGACAGCCTCCAACTGGGTTCGGATGTGCCGGCGCAACAGGTTGTCTCTCCAGAGCGGAGTCTTCTTGTTCTCTGAAGCGAAGACCCATGCTTCTGGATCGGAATCGACGGCAGCATCGAGCCACTCCGAAAGCAGTGCTGCCGTTCGCGGCGGAACGGCGACGACTCGGGTCTCACCGTTCTTGGGCACATCGAGGTCGCCCCGGTAGACCCTTTGATTGATCTGCACCGAACTACCGTCCTGCCCGATGCTGCGGCGGCGGAGTGCCAGGATCTCACCAGGGCGGAGGCCGGAGAAGATCGCCAAATGAAGAATCACCTTCTCCCGGAACTCCGCTGCTCCCAGAGCCTTCTCGACTTCAGCCGCGGTCATAACCGGAGAAGTTCCCCTCTTGGCTGAAGGCGGCGTGTATAAGGCCTTCGCGGGATTTGTCATCAACACCTTTTCCGCAACAGCCAAATCCCCGATCGAGGTCAGATCCCATCGGAGATGGTCCACGACCGAGAACCCGAGCGCCGCGGCCTTCCCGTCCAGGTACGACTGCAACCCGGTAGGCGTGGAGTTCTTCATCTGGACGTTCCCGAGGTCCTTGATGATGTGTGCGCGGATCCGGCTCTCTGAAGTGCCTTTGGTTGAGCCCTTCCACTTTCCGCGTTGGAATGGCAGGTACACCTGATCGACGAACTCGCCCATCAGCACAGGCCGATCGCGCTCCGGCTCGATCTCGCCGCCGTTCACCGTCTGCATGAACGCGGTTTGCTTCTCTTCGGCCTGGCTCTTCGTCAGGTCGCACATGCGGCCGAGCGTGTGATATCGGTGATGCCCGTCCGCGTCGTAATACTGAACTACCCATACGCGCTTCTTGCCGTGCCTCCTCGCCTGGAGGCTTCCTTTCTGGTATCGTCTGCGTCTCATGGTTTTCTCCCGAGGCGCAGATGCTTGGTTCGGGTAGTCCAATGCTATCACCTCTGCCGAAGCACCCTTGAAGCGGTTTCCTGCTCGTCGAGCCATCTGACGAGCGATTCACGCCGAATAAGGCGTAGCCGTCCGGCGCGGACGTGCGGAATTGGCGGGAGGTTGGGGATCTTGCCGTTCAAGATGTTGGAAACGTGTGAAGGGGAGCAGTGCAGGTATTTCGCAGCCTCTTTGACGCCGAGGATATCGTTCGGTTGGTTTCCCTCATGAGTGACCGTCTGGCTCAGAGCATTTGCGCCCTTCGTTTTCAGCAACGCGAGATGAGCTGACTTCATGCCTATTTGTAAGGCTTGGGCGGTTCTCGCGGAAAAAGTCTCGCCGCCGCCTCGGGCAACCGGAGAGAACGCGCTAGACATGCACGCGGGCATCGGAGACATTGCGGGCCACCGCGGCTCGGACGTCTGCTTGAGGGCCAGTGAGTTTCGAGAAAAGGGATCCCCTCGGCCTTCCATATTGGCGTGGTGACTGAATTCGGTACGTCGTGCGCCTGAATAGCTTCGAGAACATTTTTCGGGAATAGGCATCGGCTAAGAAATGCGGGATGAGTCCGGGAACATTGTTCGGGATTCGGGTCACCGCAAGGCGTCGGATGACTCCAAGAACATTTTTCGAGGTTCCCGAAACCGGGTCATGCCTCGGATAGGTCCGAGAACATTCTTCGGGTGATCGAGCGGCTGGTGAAGCGGTGGTGAAAAGGCGCGCCGGTGCTGCTCATGCCTGGCACAAAGAGTGGGGACCGCACCGCCCCTCCCTGGCGGCACGGATGCAGAAGCCGGTGATCGTGGAGTGTCCGCCTGGCTGCGGGAAGACGGCCCTAGCCCAGGCGGTCGCCGCCGCGGCGGGCACCGTCATCGAACGCCTCCAGTGCTACGACGGCATCAACGAGGAGAAGGCGATCGGCAAGTTCGACACCGCGCTTCAGAGGCTGTTCCTCGAGACACAAGCCGACCGACTCCAAAAGGACTGGGAGGCTATTCGCGGGAATCTGCACACGCTGGATTTCTTCGTCCAAGGGCCTTTGCTACGATCACTGCTCTACGAAAAGCCGTGCGTGCTATTGATAGACGAGGTCGACAAGGTAGACGAGGGATTCGAGGCGTTGCTGCTGGAGATTCTCTCCGAGTGGCAGATCTCAGTACCGAAGCTTGGAACCATCAAGCATCGGACAATCCCATTCGTCATCCTGACGTCGAACGAGGTGCGTCGACTAGGCGATCCACTGCGACGCCGCAGTTTCTACCTCCGGATAGAGTTCCCAACCGTCGACAGGGAGGCCGAGATCCTTCACGTCCGCAGCACCACAACCAATCCGGCTCTGAGACGCATGATTGCTGGCCTGGCCCATGCTCTCCGCGGTTGGCAGATGGAGAAGCCGGTCTCCATCGCCGAGATGCTGGAGTTGGCCCAGGCGCTCGAACTCCTTGGCGTGGAGGAGATCACGCCCGATATGAGAGACGTGCTGCTACCGCTGGTGGCGAAGACGGATTCGGATCGCAAGCGACTCCTGCTTCGGGACGGATTCGCATCCCTCGTCTTCGATTCGCATCGATACGCCGCGGGGGCGGTGGAAGCGTGATGGCCGGTCCATCGGTTCGATTGGGCTGTCTATTCGCCATCGGCGTATCCTTTTGTCCCGGCCAACTCGATCGGCGCGCGGCATCCGTCCGGTGGGCCGACTACTACGCGGCGGCCTACCGAGTGCCGCGCGAGTTGGTTCACTCGATCATCGAAATCGAATCCGGGTGGCGGCCGCGCGCCGTTTCAAGCAAGGGCGCTGCTGGCCTCATGCAACTCATGCCTGCCACGGCGGTGACGTTCGGAGTGACGAACCGCTTCGACATCGGCCAGAACATTCACGGAGGCGTGGCGTATCTGTCCCATCTGTTGAAGCTGTTCCAGGGAGATCTGCGCCTGGCGCTTGCGGCGTACATCGCGGGTGAAGAACGCATTCTTTCGGCAGGGCTGACGTACGCGAACGCCGAGGTCTTCGACTACGTGACGAAGGTGATGGAGTTGTACCGCGCGAAGCGGTTCAGACGCGCCCCCAAAGGAGGTAGTTCGCCATGAAGTTGATCTTCCTGGTCGTGCCTGTGCTGAGCTTGATGGGACAGGTCGATCCCCAAGTTGTTGGCCGCGCCGTTCGTGACGGCCAAGTGACAACGGTGTTTCTTGCTCCGCGCTATACGACCGCGATACGCCTGCCGGAGCCCGTCAACTCGGTGATTGTGGGCGATCCTGCTTCGTTCTCGGCCGAGCACTCAGAGCGGGAGCCGCAACTGGTGTTCGTGAAGCCCATCACTGCCAAGCCGGCGCAGACGAACCTCCTGATCTCAACGACCCGCGGGCTACAAGTGAGTCTTCTTCTGGTGAGTCGCGGCGAGCCGAAAGAGGAACAGCGAGCGAACGTCGACTTCCTAGTGCGCTACAAGGCGGCGGGGCCGTTCATTGTGCAGCCCAGTGATGTTCCATCAGCGATTGTTCCGAGGACCGCGTCCTTGAGCGACGCCAGCACTCTGGCAATGCCGGCAAACCCGCGGCATGCTGAACAGGCAGCACTAGACCATCTCCTGGACCGCCAACGCCGTGCGCCGCTGCCCGTTCTTTACGGTCAGAAGCCCGGCATCTCGCCCCCAGGGAAGGAGTTGGTTAAGACCGGCGTCAGTGAAGTGATCGATCAGGGGAACGACCTTGTTGTGCTGTTTTCGGTGGTGAACGCGGAAGATCATGCGGTCGAGTTGATGCCACCACAAGTCCAACTCGGCGGGCGGACGAAGACAGGCTGGATCATCCGCCGGTCGCGGTGGTCAACCGCCGAGCAACTACCTGTGACGGACTTCCGCCTGAGCCGACGAAGGCTCGGACCAGGAGAGCGGGCCGATGGCGTGGTTGTGTTCAGGCGCCCGTCGTTTAAGCAGTCCACAGAAACGCTCTTCCTTCAGGTGGCGGAATCGGGGATAAGCAGCTTTCGAGAGGTGACCTATGACGGTCGATAACAGGAACAGCGGTGATCAACCGGAGAGAGATGTACAACCGGAAAGGCCTGCTGAACCGCAATTGGAAGAGCAGACGAGCCCCGCGGGCGGGATCATGCAGCAGATCTGGAGGCGATTCCAGGAAGAGCGAAAACGCCCGAGACGTACCGAGGCTGACGCACGCGGCCGTTACAGCATGGACCGCAGCAAGGCCTTTCTGGTACTCGCGACTGTCGTTGTCTTGAGCGGCTTCGCGTTTCTCGCCCTATTCTCCACATCCGGAGCGGAAGAACGCGCGCGTCAGAGGCGAACGCAGCCGAGCCTGGGGAGGCCCGAGTCCGCGACCCAACGCACTGCGCGGCCCGGTTCCACCGTGCCACTTCTGAGCGCTGACCAGTCGAGCGGCGATCCGGCCGGTGACCAACTGAGTCCGGAGGACATTCTGGCGACCTCCCGCCGCGCGCAGTCGGACGGCTCACAACGGCAGGAGCAGGCCTCTGCCAAGCCCGCGAGTCAGTACGCGCTGAGCAACGCTCTTACGGTAGACGATCCAGCTCTGGACGCCTACCGGCGGCAACACAACTTCACCTACACTCCGCCCGCGTCGCCGCTCCCACCGACGACGGCGCCCGCGCCTGCCGCGACGCCCGTTGCGCCGGCATCTGCGAACGATTCCGAAGTGCTGAAGAAATCGTCCCTCGTGTTTGTTCGGAACGCTGCGGCGACTACGGGACAGGTTCGCGTGGCGCCACGGCCGGCGCTCATGGAGAGAGAAAGCCGTCCGCCGTTGCTTCCGACCGGCAGTCGACTCGTGGCCCGGCTTCAGTCAGCCGTCAGCAGCGCAGTGAAAACTCCAGTGATTGCGGTCGTCGAATACAACTACGAGAGGGATGGGGAGATCGTCATCCCTGCGGGAACCAAGGCGGTCGGCCAACTCGCACAAACGAATCAGAACGGCCAACTCGGGCTCCGGTTTACCACGCTTGAGATGCCCGATGGCAGCACAGAGACAATCGAGGGTGCCAGCGTCGGCCTCGATTACGGTCCACTCAAGGGATCGGTGAGCGGGCGGAACCGGGCAAAGCGCGCCCTTGTCCGAGGAATCACCGGGGTGGGGACCATGGCGTCCTATCTGGTCGGCGGTCGGGGTTTGGGAGGGCTCTCCGGTCCCGTCGATCAGAGCGTATTGCTGCGGGAACGGGTTGCATCTAACATCGGCCTAGCGGGCGAGCAGGAGTTGATGGCGCTCGCCTACTCCCAGAACGTCGTCGTGACGCTTCCGGGCAACACAAGGTTCTATATCGTTCTGCAGGAGACGGCCGCTACGCCCAACCGCACGGTCGCGCCAGCGACTCGGACGAATATGGCCGCTGCCGAAGAGCAGGCATTGCCCACGGCCGCGGAACTCCGGGAGTTGATCGCGTTGAAGGGTGAACTCAACCGGATGTACCGCGAACTGGCGGCAACGCGGACTCAGGCGCCGCAACCGCCACAGCGATGAGGGCGCTCGCATGGACAACCACTGGAAGCCTCTCGTATCGCGACTCGGAGCCGCACGCTGCGCGGGCTTCATGTACATGGGGACCGTGAACGGGATCCGCCAGTACAAGCACGGCCTCACGCGCCGGTATCTCTTTCTCGACGAAGACGGGCGCGCGTATGAGGCCGCGGGCCGAAACGAGTTCCGAGAGATCCCTTTCGAAGAGGTCTTGGCGCGGGTCGCGGCGCCGCTCAAAGGGATGGGTGAAACGCTCGAGAAGCCGTACGACGACGCTTACATCAGGCGGAAGGACGAGGTGCTGCAGGCGGCCGGAATTGAGGTGCTGCGGATTCGAATCGTACCCGAATAACCTATTGGCGGACGAGTGGCGAATGGGGTACATTTGAACCCAAAGGAGTCCGGCTTGCGGCCCGACCGGGAAGCAACGAGTCCGATCCTCTGGGTGCTCCTCTGGGTGTTCACCCAATTCGGCCTATTTCTGCGTGACGGGTACAGCGAGATTCGGCAGCTCATGTCTGCGAATACCCCGCGCGGCGTGAAGAAGGTTCTCACAGGGAGCCTGCTTGCGCTTGTCCTGGCCTTGGCGGCCGTGACCGTGATCGCTTCGCAGATTCATCCCGCGGCGGTGATCCTGGCGGCCGCGTTAGTGCTGTTGATGGTGTACGGGCGTTCCCTGTTCCAGCGACTGGCGCTGTTCGCCGGATATTTCCTTTGCGGCTTTGTCCTCTTCATCGGCGCCGGGCTAATCATCGTGGGCCCCCTTGAAAAGACGTACCCGACGCTTGCGAAGGTCATCGCGGCCTTCCTGTTTGTGGTCTTGTGCCTGGTCATCCCCGCCCTGCTTTCGCTGAAAAAGGCGATCATCGCGCGACCGGCCGGCGGGGCCATAAGGAAAGCAGCACTTACTTTCGCTGACGTCGGCGGTCTTGAGGAGGAGAAGAAGCAGATCCGCGAACTGGTCCAGGCGAATCTGGACGTCAGGAGGCTTGGGCAGTACGGAGTGTGCCGCAACGGAATTTTGCTCCACGGTCCGCGAGGCACTGGCAAGACGTTTCTGGCTGAGGCCGTCGCTGGGGAATTCGGTTTGAAGTTCCTGTCGGTTCCGGCCGCGACTTTGCACACCAAGTGGGTTGGAGAAACCGAGCGACGGATCGAAACGCTGTTCCAGGAGGCGATCGCCGCCCGGCCGGCTTTATTGTTCTTCGACGAGATCGACGCCCTGGGCGCAAAACGCCAGCAGATCGGCGAAGGGGAGGACCCCGGCGGCGCTGGGCGGGGCTACAATTCCGCGACCAGCCAGCTCATGACCTGCATCGACCGAACCCGATCCGAGTCGGGCTTGATCGTGGCCGCCGCGACTAACTTCTATGACGGCCTCGACCGTGCTCTTGTCCGTGAGGGGCGGTTCGATCTTCACCTCCGTCTCGACCTGCCGAACGAGGAAGACCGCGCCCGGATGTTCCGGGCGCAGGTCGCCAAGCGCCCTGCCGGCCGTTTCGATCTTCAGCCGTTTGCACGGCGAACGCCGGGCTGGAGCGCGGCCAAGATCTCAACGCTGGTGGATCGGGCGGCAGTCTTCGCTGCACAGGAGCGGCGGAAGATCGAAGAGAAGGACTTGGCCCGCGCACTCGCGGAAACCGGCGGCAAGGATAGAGCCGCTTTCAAAGAAGTCGATTGGGACGACGTCGTTCTACCAACGGACACGGAAGCTGACCTCCGTGCCCTGGTTCGACTGATGGATCCTGCTTACAGCGAACGGCTGAAGCTGCCGATGCCGTCGGGTCTGCTCCTGATCGGGCCGCCGGGGACCGGCAAGACTCTGGTTGCGCGGTTGATCGCAACGCAGACGAAGCGGAGCTTCTATCCCGTCACGCCGGCAGACATCCTCGGCGGCGCCACCGGCGCTTCGGTGAAGAAGCTGGCCGATCTGTTCGCGCGAGCCAAAGAGCACAGTCCTTCCATCATCCTTATTGACGAGATGGACGGCCTCTTGCCTCGAAACACTGGCTGGCAGTCCCAACACGACATTCAGGTGGTTGAGCAGGTCCGCAGTCTTGTCAGCGAACTGGAGCCGGCGCACAACGTCTTCCTTATCGGCGCCACCAACCACCTTGAAGGCATCGACCCGGCGATCCTGCGGGGCGGGCGGTTCTCTGAAAAGCTCGAGATTGGATTGCCGGATGATGCCGGGTGCAGGCGGTTGTTGGCGCGGCACCTCGACGGTTCGCGGCTGGTGGACGGACTGCATCAGGAGGATCTCGCAAGACGGCTGGCCGGCATTGCACCGGCAGATCTGGAAGCCATATGCAGCACGGCCAAGCGGATGGCGATGCGGCGAATGCCTCTCGACGCGACCGAGTTACCACCGCTTACCTGGGATGATTTCACCGAGGCAATCGAGCGCGTACGGCGGCATGCATGACTCCTCCCTGCCTGGCGAGTTGGATCGGCAGATAGAACGCTCTGAAATACTCGGAGGTTGCTCACGATGGACATTCACGGCATGACGCCGCTACTTCAGGTTTTCGATATGGCGACCTCACTCAAGTTCTACTGCGACATACTCGGCTTCGAGATACTGCAAACTGACGGCAACACAACCGCTCCGAATCATAACTGGGCCTGGTTGAGATTCAACAGTGTCGAACTAATGCTGAATACTGCGTACGAATACTACACGCGACCGCCAGCTCCCGATCCGAACCGGGTCGCGGCGATATAGCGCTTTTCTTCGGCGCGCCCGACGTTGATGCCGTCTACGCCCATTTGCGAGGGCAAGGAATCAGCGTGAAAGAGCCGACGATTGCGCCATACGGGATGAAGCAGCTTTTCTTGCGTGACCCCGATGGCTTCGGTCTCTGCTTCCAATGGAAAGCCTCGGTCGACTGATTATCATCGGGACTTTCCATTCGAGAAGAGACTTTTGAAATTCCCCGCCACTCCACCTTATTCTGCGGCCACGTCCCGGTAGCCGTGCTGAAAAGCAAGCCCAAGGGTCCAGCTACAGCACGGACACTGTGGCCGAAATGCCATGGCATGGAGGTGCGCTGTACATGAATGAAGTCGCCGCTTATCGCTTGATTGTCGTTCTGTGCGTACTTGCTTTGGTCCCGCAAGGCATGATCATCGCACAGAACCTCGGAGCAGCCCCGCAGACGAATATCGCCGTGCAGGGTCAAACAGGGGCGCAGCCCGAGGGCGCGTTCCTGAACTTCGTCAACTGGGTCGGAAACGTCATCGCGCCTGTGGGCGCCGGCATCGCGGTGCTGGGGGCCGTCGCGTCCTTCGCTACCGGGCGGGGCGTCTTCCGCTGGCTGGTTACAGCGGCGGGACTTCTCGCCGTATCGGGCCTGACTCGGTTGCTGGAGTTCTGGATCGCTCAGGGCGGCGCTGGAGTCTAGCCACGGAGATGTAGGGCAGGCCGGTGAGTTTGAGGGACGGCCGGCCTGCCGGGTTTTCAACGCAGAGGGGAAAGGAATGGGGGTTCCACAACTCATCCTCGACGGGATTCGCCTCTTGCTGGCGCTCGCGGCGCCGGCATCGCTGGTCGCGCTCGTTCTGGCCGGAATTGCGTTGCGCCGTGAGGGGACGATGACGTTCTCCGTTGGCGGAGGTGGCTTCTCTAAATGGATGTTCTGGGCAATCGTCATGATTACGCTACCGCAGGTCTTCGGGTGGTTCGCGTTCTGGGGCGTCGGGGCATCCTTGCCGGCGGCGGGCGGCATCGGGAACGGGTGGATGTTGGCATTCGCAAACGACGCCCTCATTTTCGTAAATACTTTCGTCATCGGGCGACTCGTACCGGTGCTGGCGGCCTGGCTTGTTCTTCGAGCAGTCATCTACTTCAGCGAGGGCTATACGCCGCTGGCTTCCATCCTCGGTGCCATGTTTCTTCTGGCGATCCCGGCGACTGCGGCGCTTCTGCAAGGTTGGAACGATGACACGCGCTTTGGGACGGCTGCGGTGCTCGAAGGCGCCTGGACGTACACCGCGAGCCGGATCATGCCGATCGCGGCGGGTCTAGCCGTGATCGGCGCCATCATCAACTTCGCGTTTGGCCGGCCGGCCATCCGGCTCATCGGTTGCGCAGGCGCGTTCCTGACAGTTTCCGCCCTCTGGCGGTTAGTCGTTTCGATGATGTGACGGGGCGAAAGCGTGAACTTCCTTACGGGCATTACGAACCTCACGAACTGGATGGGTAACGTCATCATGCCGACGCTCGGCGCCCTGTTCTTCGCGATCGGAATCCTGCGTTTCGCACACGGCCAGGCACACACCTACACGCCCTGGGCCGGATTCTTGTGCCTCATGGTTTCCGGCATTCTGCGAGGGATCGAGACGTTCGCGGCGCGGGCAGCGTGGAATAACCCGGATCTCGTTTGGATCACCCTGCGCGGCCTAGTCGATTGGACCTGCAACGTAATGCTGCCGGTGTACGCGGTGCTGCAACTAGTCCAGGGGCTGATGCAGTACGCAGGTATCGGGCACCGGATCTACTTCGGTGGCGTCTGGATGCGGCACTTCACGGCCGCGGCCCTGTGTCTCGGGCTTTCAGGGCTGCTGCGCCTGGCCGAATGGTTCATCGCGCAAGGGCTCGGAGGGATCGGTTGAGGACGCACTCATGGCACTGAACGTCAGTCCAGTTCACCGGAATCTGCACACGAGGGTAAGCTTCCTCTACCTGGAGTTCGAGGACTGGTTCGTCGTCATCGGCGTGGCGGCTCTGACGAACGTTTTCGGCCGCTGGTTGGACCGGAACATCTTCGGCATTCCGATGAACGTGTTTCTGCAATACGTCGTGCCCGTGCTCAGTGTGCCGTTCCTGATGTTGTTCAAGTACGGCAAGCCGCGCGGCTACTTGAAGGACTTCCTGGCATGGCACATCAAGCCCCGAATCTACTGCGGCATGGAGCCGGATTCGCGGATCGACTGCGACTACCTGACGGAAGAGGAGCCGAATGCCCACGACTATCGAACAGCATGAGCGATCGTTGCACCAGCCGGCCTTCTGCGAACTGCTGCCGGTGCGTGACATTTTGCACGACGTCATCGTGCGGACGACTGGCGCGTTCGTCGCAGGGTGCGAGCTCAGCGGCATCAACTCGTACTACCACAACGACGAGGGGCGGAACCGCACGAAGATGGCGCTCGAGGCGTTGATCCGGTCGTTGCCAGAGCGCTCCATGCGGATGCAGGTGCGGTTCGAGATCACCGAAGGGCTGGGTGATCTGTTGGAGGATTACCGGCGCCAGATGCGGAATCAGAACCCGACCTTGCTTACGCTCGACCGCATGCGACTGGAGCACTGGCGAAGCAAGGAACAGTCCGAGTACTACCTGCGTCCCCTCCTTCACGCATACTTCCACTGGAACCCGACCGTTCATCACGAGCTGCCGGGCAATAGTTTCACCAGAGCCACTCAGCGATTCAGCCTGTCGGCAACGAAGTGTATCCAGCGGACGCGGCGCGAGCACGAGGATCTGCTTTCGGAGTTCGCCTCTATCCTATCCGGCGTAGAACAGACCCTGAGAGCGACGGGCATGGCGGTCCGGCGGCTGAGCGATGCCGAGATCTATCTGGAATTGAAGAGGGCATTGAACCCGCTGCTTCGCGATCCGATCCCGCTCCGGCGGCCCGAGTCCTCACTGCGCTACCGCAGCGCGCGGGAGCAGGCTGCTAACACCAACATCGAGCATGAAGAGGAGACCTACATTCGGGTTGGCGGACTCCTCTATTCGTTCATCACGCTGAAAGACCTGCCGGACGCAACCTTTCCAGGCATTCTTCGGGACCTGGCCGGGCTCGACTTCCCCATTTCGGTGAACACCGAGGTGATGATCCCCGATCAGGCGGCGATGATCAAGCACTACAAGGGCCGCCTAAAGAAGATGCAGGCCGCGCAGCGTGACATGCACGGCAACGTCCGCATCGACGTTGACGCTCAGGTGGCGCAGCGTCAACTCCTGGCGACCCTGGAAGAATTGATCTCGAGTTCACTGAAGACCTGCCGGACGAGTATGGTCATCGGCATCCGGACATCCCGGCCGGTCCGGAGCCACCGCGATCTTGTCGAGCAGGAGCGGGTGCTCGCGGACAGGCGGCACAAGGTGCTCTACACGGTCATGCAAATGAACGGCAGCCGGGGACTTCAGGAGGACCTGGCGAAGCGCCGGCTGTTCATCGGTAGTCTTCCCGGGATGGGAGAGGAGAATCAGCGCGAGAACGACTGCCTCACACTCCACACCGCGGACCTCCTTCCGGTCGAAACGCCCTGGCGCGGAATGCCGCAGTCCCCTCTCGTGCTGCTGGAGACTCCCCAGAGGCAACTGGTCCCGTTTTCGCCTTGGGATGCCTCGCTCGCCGACGCGAACCTGCTGATCATGGAGGCGTCCGGAGGTGGCAAGATTTTCATGGCGATGCTGTTCCTGCTGATGATGGCGCGGCTGAAGCCGCTGATCTCGATTCTGGAACGCGGCGACTCCTACAGCCCTCTGGTCGAGCTGATGGGCGGCCGGTCGATTGAGATCGACCTGGAAGGCAACGTCACGCTCAATCCCTGGGATCTGGCGCCCGGCACGACAACGCCGGGAAAGGACAAGATCGCGTTCCTCAAGAATCTCACTCGGCACATGATCGGCGACAGCCCGCACTCGGACACAGCGCTGCTCGACAACCTTCTGAGTGAGGCGATCGGCCGCACCTACAAGCGATGCGCGGTCCGGCACTCCAACCCGATCCCCACATTCAACGATCTGCGCGAGGAGTTGCAGCAGTGGCGGGATGAGGAGCGGATGGAGCGGACCATCGAGGAGACGAAACTGGCGGCGCTGAAGTTGCGCGAGTGGACCGGCGAGAGGGGCGTGTACTCGAAGTTGTTCGACCAGCACACGACCCTCAGAACCGACGCGGACTGGCTGTTCTTCAATATCGAAAAACTGAGCGACGACAAGCGTCTTGAGACGGCGATGAGCACGATGATCGCCCATGCGATGCAGGAGCGGGCGTCGGGACGGACCGGTCAACACAGCATCACCGTGCTCGACGAGTGCTGGGCGCTCCTCGATTCAGACGTGCTTGCGCCGGAGATTGTTCAGTTATTCCGCACCGCCCGAAAGCGCGGCGGGAGTGTCTGGGGAATCTCCCAAACGCTTGAGGACTTCGTGGGGACCGAAACGCAGCCTCGCCCGCACGGACCGGGCATCATCAGGAACGTCTCGACGAAGATCATCGGGCGGCAACCGGGCGACGTTTCTCCTCTGGCGACTCATCTCGCGCTGAATCAGGTGGCATTGGACGAAATCAAGCGGCTGAGCGCGCCCCGAAAGGGGCAGAACGCCGACGTGCTGTTAGTCATCGGTGAGAAGGCGGAGACCACACAGACCATCCGGCTCGTGCCGACGCCGGTCGAGTACTGGGTATGCACGACGTTCCCACGTGAGCGGGCTTTCAGGAAATACTGTCTGGCACGGGACCCGACGCGTCCGGCGTTGGAAGTGTACGAAGACCTCGGCCGAAGATTCCCGAACGGGCTGGCGGAAGTCCCTCCGCTGCCGGAAGAAGTGTCGGGAGCGGTAACCGGGCTGGCGGGAGGAAACCAATGCTGAGCGCGCGGCGGATCGTCGCCCTGATCGTGCTCATCGCGCTTGCTGGCGCTGTTGTTGCTCCGCCCGTGCGCGCTCAGCTTGGGATTCCGGGCGTCGTCGCGGCGGCGACCGGTGTCATCAATCTCATCAACAATGCCATCGGCGACTTGCTCAACGCGATTCAAGGCACGCTCGGCTCGATCAACTCAGTTGTGACCCAGTTTCGCTCCCTGTGGCAGGAGGTGGTCTACCCCCTCCAGTTGATCAATCAGGCCCGGGCCACAGTCAGTTCCATGATTGCCGAGTATCGTGGCCTTCTGACCGTCTTGTTGCGGATCGACGTGGCGAGCGCGCAACTGCCGGCTCCGGCGGCGCTCGAAAGCGCCATGCGCAACCGCGGCACCGGAGACTTCGCGGCCCTCGCCAACGCATACCAGCAAACCTACCGTACCGTTCCACAGCCCGCCGATGCTCACCACATTGAGCGCGAGTTGGCCGACATCGACGATGCGATGGCGATGGCGAACCTGAAGACGCTCAAGGCGTCCGACGCAGTGGTTGACCAGATGATGGCCGCGGCCAACGTGATCGAGGACGAGGGCGTGAACATGGCGCCGGGATCGGCCGAATTCCTCGCCGGCGCCGGCATGATCGCGTCCGTCAAGAGCCAGGCCGTCATGCAGCGCATGATCGCCGCCGCGATTCGCCAGGAGGCGGCGCGCGTGGCACACGACAACACTATTCGGAAGCGAAACGCTATGTTCGGCGCTCAATTCCGCGACGACGTTCGGACTCTGTTCACAAAATAGGAGGGTTTTGTGGTCGGCTTCCTCAATCAGGCATTTCGATGGCTGCGGCAGGAGAGATGGCGGGTGACGGCGCTCGTGCTGGTCATGGTGCTTCTCATGCCTTTACCCGCCCGAGGCCAGTTTATCGACTGGGTCGCGGTGGTCGGGGCAATCGAAGCGATCGGCACCGCGATCAACAACGTCATCGGCACCGGTTTACAGGCAATCAACACGGCGCTCGGGACCGTGAACAATCTCCTGAACACGATCCACGCCTTCTTTCGAAACGAGATCTACCCGTTCGAGGCGATCAACCGGGCACGCGGTGTTGTCGGGGCCGTGCAGGGGATCTATGATCAGATACGCAGTCTCGTGAATTTGAACGTCGCCAGTGCTACGCTCGCCGGCCCACGGCAACTGGAGGGTGTGCTTCTGTCGCGGAACCCGGCCAACATCGGCCAAGTGGGCGGCCGATTCACGGCGGTCTACCAAGCCGTACCTGCGCCCACGGACGCGCCGCCTCAAGTACGCGATGTGATCGACATGACCGATGCGACGTCCCAGGCCGCGCTTAAGAAAGCAATCGCGATCGACGCCGCGGCGGACCAGTTGCTGAATGCCTCGGACCAACTCGCCGCGGAGCTTGCGCGGGCGGCGCCGGGGACTGCGCCTATGATCGAGGCGCAATCGGCGGCGATGCTCGTGAAGGCGCACGCGCTCACCCAGTCGGCGATGGTGGAGTTGTTCCGCATCCGCGCTATCGACATGGCGAACGCGGGAGTTGGGCTGAAACTTAACGCGGCTCACGCCAGCGATGCGCGGCGGGATCTGAGAGACATGTTCAGGAAGTGAGGGGCGCATGTTCTTCTTTGAACAAACCTTTCAGACGGTGCTGAACGGCGTCTCCGGGGCGTTCGGACCGATGGGCGCCATCACGAACATCGCGAATGCGGTGCTGCTGTTGTGCGCGCTCTTTGCCGTGTATGAGGCGTACTCGAGGGGCGGAGATGCACGCATGATCGGCATCGCGGCAGCCAGGTTCCTGCTGCTCGGCCTGGTGCTTTCGAACTACGACTCGATTTTCCGCTCCATCAACGGCATGTTCAATCAGTTGGCGGCTACGATCTCTCCGAACGACTGGGCCACCAACTGGATGCTGCAGGTCAATCAGTACTACAACGGGCTCGGGAACGCGAACTGGTTCAACTTGGTGGTCAGCAGCATCGTGGCGCTCGTCAGTGTGCTCGTGCAGTTGATCGCCGCCATTGTGTTTCCGATCACGATGCTGATCTTCACGATTCTCTACTGCCTGTACGGGGCGTTACTGTACGCCTGCGGGCCGCTGGTTCTGGCCCTGTATCCGGCTTTCGGGGTTGGGCAACTGGCACGCAGCTACTTGGTGAACCTCTTCGTGTTTCACGCGTGGGGGATCGTGTATGCCCTGTTCAGCGTGCTGCTGACTGCGATAAACGCCGACAGCCTGGCCGCGATGCTGGCTGTCAACAGCGTGGGCGGTTGGTTCCAGGGTGCGAGCTCTGCGCTTCTGATGTCGCTGGCGAGCATTCTGTTCGCGGTCATGGTCGCGATGATTCCGTTTCTGGCCCGGCGAATCGTGACCGGCGAGATCGGGAGTTCCATGCTGGCAATCGCGTACACGGTCAAGTCAGCTTGGGGGCTATCACAAGGGAAAGGATGAGCGTGATGTGGATCAACCGCAAGAAGACCGCACTGCCGGATACGTTGCCTGAGAAGGTCGGCTACACGCGGTACTACGAGCACGACGGCGCGCTTCGGGCGTACGCCAACCGGTCGCTGCTGATGGCCCGGCTATTCGGCGTGATTGCGCTGGTGTCCCTCGTGTTCGCGATCTACGTGCGGCTGCAGCCGGCGACGGTGATTCGCGTGTCGGCCGATGGCGAGGCTACGGTGATAGGCGGAAAGACCGGGCCAGCAGCCACTGGTCTGTTGAGCGTGATCGCAGCAGCAGCGCAAGCGCACGAGGTGCCACCAACCGATATCGAGGGGCGGGCGGTGGTCCGGAGGTTCCTGGAGAGCTATCTCCGGTACACGCCGACTTCGGTGGACAAGAACTTCGCTGATGCGCTCAACATGATGACCCAGAATCTCCGGGTCTACAGCCTCAACCGGCTTCGGGACCAGGACCTGATCGGCAAGATCAAGGACGAGCAGATCACGTCATCGTTCAAGATTCGATCAATCGAGCCGGTGGCGGGGCAGGCGTGGACGTATCAGGCGTTCGGGGTGAAGGAGGTGCATCGCATTCGTAACAAGAGCGAGTTCACGGACAGGATCGTCGGCAAATACCACGTCCGGCTGATCGAGGACCGGCGTTCGGAGCGCGTGCCAAGCGGCCTGCTGGTGGCTGAGTACCGCGAAGAGCAAATGGTGGGGGAGAAGGATAGCGGCCTCTTGCAGGAATCGGGCCTATTGGGTGGCCGCTGAACGCTTCGTCCTGAGCCCCCAACGTGTTTCTACATATAGTATGCGTACGAGGCGGCGGCCTTGCCGTCTTTCTCTATGTACTTCAGAATTTTACCGACTTTCCGTGCGGCCTGAATCGTGATGGGCATGGAATTGTCGAACTCCGTGTTGTTCCAGTTCATCTTCGTAAGCGACAGAACTTCCTTGGTGATATCGGAGATTGCGCGGTCGGAATCCTCGGCCGTGACCTCCAAGGGCCGCGGCACATACATTCCGGGATAGGTCCGGAAGAAATCGACGGAGCCTCGACTATACAGAAGGGCGTTGTCTTCGTCCATTTCAATCGCCGTGCCGCGCAAGGGAGGATAGAGGCCGGTTCGGTAAAGACGGGTATAGGATTTCGTGATATTGACGAGATCGTAAAGTTCGATGCTTTTCTCCTCGATACCTTTAACGAAGCCGTCGATCTCCTCCTGGTCGAAGCCAGAGGTCTTGTGGACAACGACTCGCGCAGGCATGGTCCTGTGCTCGTCCCGATAGGCTTTGAGAGCGTCGCCAATGAGTTTGTGCGCGCCATCCTCAGTCATGTGAATCTCGCGGTCGCTCTTGGTGATCTTGGCGGGGCTGCCTCTGACGATAAGCCCCTGGCCGCGCTCATTGAACACCTGGGCGGAACTGGTGTAAATCATCGAGCCATCGAGGGTTTTGTAGAAGCTGACGCCGACGAAACAACACGTGAGGTCGGCTTCGTCCCGGATGAGGCGCCAAGGCGCGCCTCCCGCTTTGTAATAGAGGGCGGTATGGAAATTCCACGCACGTGTGGCCGCGTCCTGCAACTTCCTCGCATCGCCTTTCTTTTTTCGCTTCTTCCTGCGCACATTTTCGAGGTAGGTCATGGGCAGGACGATCTGGATGGGCTTCATGGGTGATTTCTGCATGGCTCGGGCCTTTAGGAGATCGTGGAAGTCCTGCTCTAGGGTTTCGGGCGTTCCCTCTTCTTCAATCTCCGGCTCGTCCGGATCGATGAGATCTAGCGCTTCAAGGGGCACGGCGCAGACGACAACGGACGCACCGCGCTCTGAACACGCCTCGGCTTCCTCGATATAGGAATCCGCGAGCTCGGTGATGAATCGGTTGTAGTCCTTGAGGTCAACTGATTTCGGGAGGTCGCGCGTGGAGATTCGGCGCTCCAGCCGCGAGTCGAACACGAGCTTCGCGTCGTAGGGGGTATCCTCGCCGAATCCGGGGAACGATGGGAACAGATTCGGCTGGTTTGAAACTTTCGCCTCAATGCCTTTCGCGCAGAGGTCGAGCCATGCCCGCAGATCAGAGATGTTGCGCTCGGTGCCGATGATCCCGAGGGGAATGGCCTTCGGTGCGAGTTGGTCACGGTAATCGAGGGGTCTGTAGTTGGCGATGCCGAAGCGGATGTCGACATGTCGTCCTTGCCCAAATTGAAGCTCAGGCTCATGGATGAAGTAGGGCTTCATTGGAAAAGCGGACCGAGCTTGGCAAGTGAGTCGAGGCCACTCGCCGCCACGTCCAGATCCTCCTGTGAGAGCCACTCCTTGTCGTTAATCCCGTAGGGCATGTCGAAGGACAGGAGCTCCGAGAATCTCAGGAGTTCATAATCCCGGTGGACGAGGTCGGCCTTGCGGGTAAGGATGTCGGCCCAGAGATGAACCTGCACCATCACCGCGTCATTGTGCTCGATCTGCTTGATGCCGGAGAGGAGATCGGCCTCGTACTTGGATGGGCGGAACCCATCCATCGTGAAGATGTAGGTGGGGGTGATCTCGAGATACCAGTTGCCGCTTAGCTTCTTAAAGAAGCTGCTGAAAGCCGTGTGCCGAACGTAGCTGGTCCTGCCGGAGGGATATTTCTGGACGACGGTTCGGAACTGCTCGGCGATGCAACTAGAGAAATCCACTCGGCGTGGCCGGAATGCCTTCGCTGCCGCGAAGTAATAGATGTCGTCCGCTTTTCGGCGGCGAACGTTCCATTCCTTCAGGCGTTCGGTAAGCGAGCAGTTGAGCAGGCGGACGAATTGGCGTTGACGACTGGGGTCGTCCGACTCAGCCCATTCGGATGTGTCGAAGGTTTCATGGGTGCCGATGTCGCAGAAACGATTCCAGGGAGAGCAGGACAAGTCATGGAATGAGTAGATATGCTCGTCGGACAGAAACCACTCCGGCCCGACCTCAATCTCCATCTCGTTGGCCTTTGCCCACAACTGACGCGCTTCACGGAAGTCGGTCTCCGCAACATGGAGGTCGGGTGCGTAATGCGAGACTCGCAACAGGTTTGAGACGAGTTTCTCAGTCCTGGGCCTTGGGGATAGATATTCGCCGCGCCCTTTTGGAGATGCCAAGCGCAGAAGAGCGCCTGCAGCATCCTGATCAAGGAGTGAGTCGGCCTTCACGACGGAGATGCGCCGCGCGGTTCGATGGTCTGGGTGGTTCCGGAAGTATTCTTTGACGGGGACCCAGTACACGACTTCCTGACTAGGCCGGCTCATGATCAAGAGCACTTCAGCAGTGCCGGCGAGCCAGTAGCGGAGGTCCTCTTCCTCGCAGATGTAATCGAAACCTAGATCGGCCTCCCGGCTCCAGCGCTGTTCGGTCGCTTTGCTCTGGACTTGCAGGATGAGATTCGTCATCCTGCCTGTCTGGGAATCGCGGATTTCGATATAGCCGTCTATGCCGACTTCAGGAACCGTGGAGGGAACCCACCAATACCCCATCTGGTGAACACGGCGCTCGATCAAATTGACACCCTGTTGTCCAAGGAGCGTTCGTTGGCTCAGGATTTTCACGCGATCCCACCACCACGATGCGGCGACTTTCGGTCAGTCTCCGCATTTGACGAGATTCTAGCACAGAAGTGCCGTGAAATGTTTCGGTTGCGGGTGACTCGTCTGTCCGGGAGTGTCTGACGATGCCGCCGGTATAGCCATTCATTCGGGAGACATCGCAATGATGGGCACCGTTGCTCGGCATCGGTGGCGTCGTTGACATGTTGTCCCTTGACAAGTTACAGAGGCACACCAAGCGGCGCGATTGCCCGAATCCTACCCTCACCGGACTGGACGACACACAAAAAACGCCCTGTGTCCCGGTTGCATCCGAATCGCCGGCGATTCGAAAGGCTTCGGGGCAGGCCCACGCAACTCGGAGTCCTGGTAACCACCGCGCTTGCCGCCTGGCGGTTCGCGCCACTTAACGCCCCGTGGCGGGGACGCCTACTCAGGAATGTTTCGTTCCCGCCTGCCGTCACCGACCAATCTGGCAAGACTTTTGAAACTGCGCCCGACTTGCCCTATTCTGCCGTCAGGCTCTGGCGTGTTGTTAAGTGCCAGAGGCGACAGGAGCGAAACGCGCATGGCCATCGAGAGCGCGGCAGTCAGTGAGTCGAGGGTGCCGCCGAAGCGAAAAGATCGGGTGCGGCGCCGGCGGGGTATGCGAACCGACGAAAACGGCGCCCGCTACTTTCTGGTGAAAGCCTCTGGCGCGGACCAGATCGAACTGGGCGACGAGGCTCCCTCCGAGAACGATGCGATGGTCACCGCGTTCCGCTCCGGCGGGACGTTCGCCGTTGTAACCGAATGGAAGACGAACGTGGACATGACCGACGGGCATCCGGTCATCAAGAAGGAACCTGTCCGGCGAGAAAGGAGTTAGCACTCATAGCGGTCTCATGACGTAAGTCGAGGCGATCCGCAGCTTCATGCGGAAAAGTTGCTGGCCGGGTCCTCCAGCCCCGCACCAGCGTTCTCCCGCCTGTCTGGCAGCAGACAGCAACGGAGTGGCAACCAACAATCAGCACAACCCGGTGACGGCTCGCCGAGCCTGGCACCCGGGAACTTGATCCAAGTTCACGGCAACAGGCACGGGAGGGCACCGGAGACGGGGCTCCTGTCTGTTGCTCAATCGCAAAACAGACAAGGAGATGCCCTATGAAAACGATGATCACGTCCCAACTGCCCGTCATGGCGTTGGAGATCGACGAGGAAGGAACGGTCGCTCAGAAGTCGATGCAACTGACCCGGCAAGGACAGCTCGCCAACACGCTCCTGGACGCCTTATATCCAGGCATTCGTGTGGTCACCGTTGAAATTCCGGGCACGGAGCTTGACGACTACGGGCGCGCCAAGGTGGAACAGGCTCTGGCGCGGTTCACCGTCGGCGGGGTGGAATATCGCCTCATCGGCGCTTCGGGTTCCGCGAAGAGCGGCAGGTACTACGCCGTCAGCAAGGAATACGAAAAGCCGATCGCCGAGCGGTTCCAGCAGTGGCCGGAAGCAGCGATCACCTACTTCGGCATCCTGGTCTCACCCTGCATGGTGCGGATCGAGGAGCCGGAGGCGCGGGTGCTCGTCGTCGAAGACCACTCCCTTGGCACGAATGACTGCCGCGGCTGGATTCGTCGCTCGCTGTTTGAGCGGCTGTGCCTGCCCGACCGTCACTTCTACCAGTTCCGCCTCGCATTCAGCCGGACTCAGGCAAAAGGCAGCTTCAAAGTCATGGAGGATGACGTTGCCGATCACCTCGGCACCGATATCGTCCTGCCCAAGAGCTGCATGAAACCTGCGCTGCCGGAGAAGTCGATGCTGGTAAGGCTCTGGTGCGGCGCCGCGCAACTATTTCGGGGGTCAATCGTGTTGGGCATCCGGGAGGTGTCGCGACCGCTCGAGTACGAATCCAGCTACACGCTTCTGACGCACGCTCCCGAGTCGTCCATCGATCTTGAGGTGCTGCCGCAGGCGCTCGAGCAAGTGCGGAAGCTCAAGACCACGGTGGACGAAAACAACTACGAGGAGCTGTTCCGTCTTCTGGGAACCTCGCACGCTGCGCATCCGGTGAGCGCGGACGGGGACGCGGAAGACGGCGACTACCCATCCGCGGAACGCACAGTCGTGGAGGCGGCGCTGAAGGCTGACGGTAGCGGTCAGCTCGTCAAGTTCCCCTTCATCAACGCGCAACTTCAGCGGATCTTGTGCAGGTGGGCGTACAAGCTGTGCACAGCGGGCGGTTTCCGGCTGCCGGCCTTCGCACTGGCTGACGACGGCTACCTGGTGCTGCACAACGGCCGGGTGTTCGCCGGTTCGGATTGGATGCCGGAGAACGCCGCGCTCGTGAGTCTGAACTCGGCGCGGATGTTGCAGGTGCGGTATCCGATTCGGGCCAAGGACGACCTCCTGCCGTTGCGAAAGTCTTCAGTGCCGGAGGCAGTGGCGCGCTTGCTGGACGACCTCAGACGGCAAGGCTGTTCGATGCCGGAACAGGTCGCCATCGAGCCGATCGTGAACAGGCAACTCCGGCTGGAGCACACCATTACCCTTCACTCGAAGACGGCCGCGAAGAATGGCGGCGACTACGACTTCGACCTTGTCTGTGTTGTGGAGGAGAGCCGGTTCCCGCGTTGGGTCGAGGATCGCTTCAACCACCGCGAGACCTTCTCGAACGAGAAGGACAAGCGGAAGAAGAGACGCTCGGCCTGGTGGAACCTGCCGCAGGTGGCGGTCTCGGCGAAAGGGAACGAAATCGGGATCATCACGGATCTGATGACGTCCTGCCACGCCGAAGGCCGCCCGGACCTTGCTGATCAACTGGCGCGCGAACTCCAGGCGGCGCTCGATGCCCTGAAGCACGGGACGCTGACCAACCAGGATGTGATCGCGTCGGTTCGGAAGCAGGTTGTAACTGCGCCATGGCTGAAGCTGAAGGATGCGAAGCGGGTGAGTGAGCTGCCGCTGCACCTGAACGTGAGCCCCACGGACAGGATCGGCAGGCTGTACAACATGCTTCGCAAGGAGCTCGATGACTTCTTCAGCGATGTCCGGCCCCTGGCGGACTTCCGCGGTTTGATCGTCAACGGGCAGTTTAACCGCGAGATGTACGCCGAGGCGGGGCAGATCTCTCGCGTCTACGGGGTGAACATCGGGCTAATCATTCAGAAGCGCGAGAAGTATGTCCAGGCAGTCGCCCAGGCAGAGGCCGCGGTGAACGTCTGCGCCGCCGACGATCTGGTCGCGAGGCGCAAGGCGTTCAAGGCGCGGAACAAAGCGAGAGCCGCACTACGCTGGTATGAGGAGCGCTCCCGGGAGGAGGTTCGCAACATGATCCACCTGGTCCGGAAGTGGTCCGAACGGAAGTCCGCGAACGCGTTCGACTGGCTGGCCGCGCTCTATGCAATCACCTGCAAGGGGAACAAGAGCACCGGCAGCATCGTCTTCTACGCGTTTCCGCAGGAACTCGTCAACATGATCGCGGAGCGCACCGGTGGCCGCTCAGTTACCGTGGCGATTCCCGATTTGGTGAGTGGCGTGGTGTCGATCGACCAGGACGGCAACGTGTATCTGCTGGACCAGGTCAACGATGGACAGGGCCAGATCGTCGAGAGGGAGACCTTCCTCATGCAGGTTACGAGGAACGGCGACCTGATTTACGATCACGGCCGGCCTCAACGGATGCATCCGGTTGAGTATGAACCCGGTCGGGCGGAAGTGAGGGACGGCAAGCTGGAGCTTCCGGGTTCCAGACAGATGCCGAAAGTCGCGAAGCCCAAATCGGCTGTTGCGTAGGTCCATGGGGAGATTCGGCCAGGCTGGGTCTCCCCAACGGCCTCGGAGGGGAGCAGATGAAGCGCATCTTTGTTGTTGCTGCGATGGCGCCGCTGGTGGTATTCGCCCAGAAGATCGAGACTCAGAAGGCGGACCGGCTCAAGATCACACGGGTTGCCACGACTCCAAATCACCTGACTGTGCTTGAATTCAGCGAGCCGGTGCGGGAAGTCGCCGTGGGCAGTTCGACTTATAAGGTGGAGTGGCGCGAGAACAAGGTGTTCGTGCAACCGCTGGAACCGGACGGAACGACCAACCTATTTATATGGACGGCGTCGGGACGGCAGAGTTATGAACTGGTGCCGGCACGCGATGTTGCCGAGATGCACTTCGCCATTGACGAAGAGCCGGCCGCGCAGGCGAAGCAAGAGGCGCCCGCGCCGCCCGTCGAGCAGCCGAAGGTGCCCGCCGCGATGCTGCTGGAGAGTAGGCCTGTGAGGAACACGGCGGCGGCCAAGAACGACGGCCGCGTGCAGATCCTGCTGCAAGACGTGTACGAGAAGGAGGGGCGGGTCTTCCTCAGATACGCCATCGTGAACGGCAGTCGGGCAGTCTACGTGCCGGCGGCGCCGGACGTGTTCACGCTGAAGTCGGCGCGGTCGCCGCAGTCACTGATCCCGCTCGCCAACACTCAACTCGCAAGCGACCACCCGCTCCGGTGGAAGAGCCAGGCGCCAGTGGCGGTGCAACACGCGGAAGTTCAGTCGTCCACGGTTCCGCCGGGGCAGGCCGCGCACGGTGTTGTCGCGTTTGATCGTCCCGCACCGGCGAACTCTGGTGAACGGACGGTACTCAGGCTGGCATTCCCGGCCGACGCAATGGGCGTCGTGAGCGCGCTGCTGGTGTTGTAGTCATGATCACGGCAGCCGAAGTGCTTGCCGCCGTCCGGAGGCGAAGGCCCCTGTGCGCGCGGGTCGATGTTGCACGGCCAGTGACAGCCGCGGCAGTCCTCGCGGGATTCGAAGCCAGCATGAAACAACGCGGCGACCTGGGAATGCGGAATCGAGCCGCCAACTTACTGCTCGAATCCAGGAATCCATTTGAACCCACCAGGCGCCGGAAGCCGAAGATGGAAACGATCGTCTTCGGGACGCTGTTCATCCTTGTGATCGCAGCCCTGCTGTTCTTCAACCTGCTATGACTCGCGATTCGTTTTCTGCTGCACACCACGAACGCCCGCCTCTGTCGGCGTCCCCGGTCTTCGTCTGCGCTGCCCTCGCGGCAGCGGTCCTCTTCGCGGCTTGGTTCCTGGGCACACGAGCGTATCACTTCACCGGGTTGCAACTCGCGGAGTTCTTCACCTACTTCCTCCTGTCAGTAGGCGTGCCGGTCATCACGATCTGGGTTCTCGCAAAAAGGAAGGAGTGGAAGGAGAACCAACGCCGGTATCCGCCGCTGGTCATGAGCCCGAGCGCGGATTCGAGGTACGTGGCGAAAGCATGGGAGCAGAATGCCGTGGTGCTGGGGTACGACGTGCATGGCGCCCCTTGGCTGTGGCCGGACAAGATCCGCGTAATGCAGGGGATCGTTCTGGGCATGACCGGCAGCGGCAAGACGACGCTGCTGCGGAACATCATCACGCAGGACCTTGAGCGCCGCGTCGGTCCCGAAGGCGACCGGCACAAGATCCCGATGGTGATCTTCGACGGGAAAGGCGATCTCGACTTCTTCTACGAAAGTGTAGCCGAATATTCATGCCACGTTTTCGTCTGCCGCATTGAGGATAGCCCTGAAGCCACTCATTACCTGCCAAGTTGGACAGCCCTGATCCGGTGAGATGCGGATGGCACCTCGCTTTAGCGCGTGGCCTATCCAGCCGAGGAATCGCTTCTTGGTGCCTTTGACCAACACCGGCCGGCAGCCCACTCCAAGTAGCGGTTCCACCGCGTTGTGCCGTGCCAGCTCGCGGCCGAACCACTCACTCCATTCGGGGAGGACCGGCAACCCAAAGCGGACACTGAGCCGGTAGAGCAGGAACGCCGGGTCATTGTCGCAGATGACGGTCCGCCGTGCACTTGGCTCGGCGCCGGCGCGGGTTCGCGACAATTCTGCGGAAACCGCGACCAAGTGCCGCACCGGGCGGCGCCTCCCCGGCACCGCGACCGAACTTCGGAATACCTCGGCCTCTTCGCCAAGCGTGATCATCGAGCGTTCGAAGCCGGGCCCGCTCACGTAGAATCGCGCTTCCTCCGAGATCGCCGCAGCGATCGCGGCAATCTCCTGGTCGTTGCCGATCACTGAAACGAGGTGACATCGAGCACTCCGGCCGTCGGAATCTTGTTCGGCAATCAGCCGATCCATACGCACCGACACGTCGATGGTCGTATCGCGGAGAACCTTGGTGAACTGCAACGAACCCATGCGCAGGTGAGCGTTCTTCATACGTGCCCTTCCTGAAGGGTGGCTGTCGTGCGGTCGGCGTAAACGAGAGTCAGCGACTGTGTGAACCGTTCGCGCTCGCGGACTGTCATGACGCCGTCCTCATCCGTTTCTTCGAATCGGTCCGTGACTTTCACCGCTTCCCATCGCGCCACGTGCAGGTCCGGTCCTTCCCCAAAGACGCCGTTGAGCAACCCGCTTGTCGTTAGGAGACCGACGTGGCCGCCGTGCAGCGGAGTGAGAGGGCGGCCCGTCGCTCGGACTTCGGGCGCAAACAGCACTCGCGCAGCTTGCCGGTAAGCCGCCGACGCGGGCAACAGATCCTCGATGGCGTCCAGCGGCAGACCTCGGTACACGAGTTGCGGTTGTCCGGAGAGTGGCACCGCGTACTGGCGGTCGGTCTCATCGGGCAGCGCCGGAAGAGCGTCGCATTTCCGTGCAAAGCCGAAGAGCCGCGCTTTCGCCCGCTGGATGTCCCAATCCTTCAATTGTTCGCGTTCCCGCCTAGTCCGCCGCACGCCGAAGACCACAATTTGGTCGTACCGGATCGCCTCGGGTTCGGTGAGCCGGTAGACCGCCTTGTCCTTGAAATGAACCGCCAGGACGTCAACGCACTCGCCTAAGCGATTGCCCGGTATCACCAGCACCAGCACGCCGTCTGTCACCAGCCAGCGGTAGGTGTATTCGAGGAAGAGCCGTTCCATGCGCGCATTGCGGCCCTCCGAGACCTCGTGATCATACGGCGGGTTCAGGTAAAGCAGCGAGAACGATTCGACCGGGCACTGGACATCGAAGCAATTACCCTGGATAACGTGGTCAAGCGCCCTCCCGGCCTCCTCCGCGCGGAATGCATCCAACTCGATGCCGCAGCGGGCCATCTCGGCGCCCGAGGTGATGCACGTGAGCGCGCACCCGTCCCTGCGCACGGGTCCAGGGCGCTGCTCTTGCCTCCGAACACGAGAAATTGCCGAATGCGCTCCGCCTCTAGCGGCGAGAGCGGGTAATAGCCGAGCTTCTGTCTCGCGATTCCGCGCATTTTTGGCGCTCCTTTCATGAGTTGGAGTGGCTGAAGAAACTGCTGGACTTATCCGATGCGAGCACGGACTTTTGTATTCGCCCGCAGGTTCGAACTACACTGGGGCCGGAGCGTGAATCATGCGTTGCGCGGAATGCGGAGCAGATTTTGATGAGTTGAACGAGTCCCAGCCCGTCTGCCCAAGTTGCGGCACGCCGCCTGGTCCCGACCGCGACGATGCCGACGTCTCCGCTGTCCTGGACGATGTCGGCCTCATTGAGGTCCTGGTGTCAGCAGCCGCCGAGCCGGACCTTGAGCCAGAAGACCCGTCTGGAGACCCCGTCCCCCCATCACCGGACCTTGATATGGCTCGCGACGACGCGGAGGCTCTTCTCTTGGCAACCGGGAACGCGGGCTTCGATGTGCCCGGCAAGGGATATCGCGTCCTCCCGCTCCCGACTGACCGTGTCATGTGAGGTTCGTCTGTGGCGGTGGTGTGCCGACGTGTCACCAGCGTGGATAGGTGCGGCTCCGCAGCCCAGTGCGCTTTCGCTGACGGAGAACCCCTGACGTTGCCTGGTTGCCTGGCAGCCTCCATCCGGGCAACCGATCAGCTCGAGTTTGACCCGGCCGTCGTCAGCCCGGTTCGTGAACTGCTTGCGACCCAAGCCGGCGGCAGGTGTTCCAGCCAGCTCTACTTCGCGCCCATCGGCTACGTGACTCAGTCCAAGACAGACAAGCGGGGCGAATACTTCGTTCGCGCCGAGATTCAGGAGAGTCACCTCGGCGTCCGGCGAGTCCATCTCAGTAGCCACGCCGTCAACGAGTACTTCTACTTCGGCAACCGCAGGCGTCCCGGCTGCGAGTACGAGACCCTCTACGATCTCCTCAAAGTGAATCCCGACGCCACTTTGGGCGATCTCCGGCTTGCCCTCAAGGTTCGGCTGCTCGAACTGGAAACCGGCGGCTCGAAAGAGCAGGTTCAGGCCGTCGAGCGCGCGTTCAACCTGCTTGCCCATCCCGAGATTCGGGCCTGCTACAACGCCCTCCTTCTCGATCCCGCATCCCCAGCCGTCTTCCCATACGGCGGGTTCGGAGCGCTCCTTGTTGCCGGCGTGCTCTCACCGGACCGCGAGACCTTCTCTGCAAACAAGGTCCTCTCATTCTTGCCTGAGCGTCGCGAGCGCCGGTTCCGCGCACCATTGCGCAACGTGGAGTTTCTTGATGGATACGCGATCTATCGCAATGCGCGTCGCCGCCTGGAAGTGATCCTCGACCCCGTTTCGCTTCCCATCTCGTGGGACTCGACATGGAACCAGTGGCGCCGTTTGCTGGCAGCCAAAATCGGCGTTGAAGGGACGTTCGTCAAGAACGGCAAGTACAGATTCCATGGCGGAGAATGGCATTTCGTCGATGGGGAAACCGCACTCCCTAGCCGGCTGACGACGGTGCTTCCTGCCGGCCTTCAGGACGAACTCTCCAAAGCACGTCAGATGCACCACCGGTTTGGCCGATTCTTCGACGCCCTCGATGGCATCCGCCGCCGGCTTGAGCGCGAGGCTTTGGAGCGGGCGCAACTCATGCGAATCTGCGACGACCTCGGCGTGCCGCCTGATTTCGATATTGCACAGATCTCCTGGAAACCCGAGTACGACTTCTTCCACTACGACCAACTGCGCCGGCGCACACGAAGGCTGTTTCTGTTTCGTGATGAGTACATCTTCGAATTGGAGTGCGCCGCGGTAGTCGAAGTCCCCGCGCAAGGCCACGCGACCTACGTCTTCTCGCGCCCGCCCAACTTCGATCTTTGGGTCCACGACTATACCCGCGTCGCGAAAGAGGATGTCCGGCACAACCGCGGCAACGCCGCTGAGCGCCTCGGCTTCATCGGGCGCATCATGCACGGCAAGAACGCAAGAACCTGGCTCCGCGAATTGCTCGCGAAGATCGGCGAGGCGCCAAACTACACGGTCACTGTGACTTGAACCATAAAATGGCCGTTTTTGAACCATAATGTGGCCGCTGACGACAGCAGCCACGGGTAATCCAGCAAACTGCTAGACTCCCCTGCATGGGGTCAGTCTCTCTCGCTCCAACTCTATCTCCGCATGGTCGCCTCGCGTTGGTCGAAGCAGCTGACGCGCTGCCCGTTGATCCCGAACTTGCTCAGCGCCTAGGGGGTGCCTTCGCGCGCGGTTCGGGCCACGGCCTTCTACAACTGGGAGTGGGGGAAGCTGGAGCCACGCTTCCTCCTGTCTTCTCCTACTGGAGAGAATTTGGCACATGGTATGTGACCGCCCTTTGCGCGCACCCGGATACCGATGCCACGCGGCAGAAAATCCATATTGCGGTGCCGCCCGCTGCAGCGTTGGACCGGCTGGTTCTGGCGGCGCCTCCAATGACCGGTGCGGAGTATCTGAGCGTGGAGGTCCTTGTCGCCCTCTGGCAGGAACTGGATGCCGCATTCGGCATCGAACTGGCAGAGTCGAAGTGCGGGATACAGGAATTCCTGAAGCGCCGGAACCCTGCATGGAATCTGGTCGGCCGGGTGCACTTCAATCTGGCCGAGAACCGCAAAGACGCCGACGCGCCTTTCGCCTTTTTGGCCACCTACACCACCCGGCTGACGGCCAATGCCAAAGCGCAACATCTTCCGCTGGGGAAGGCTCTCAACGAATATGCCGGAGCGGCAAACAAGGACCGTTTGCTGTCCCTCCTGCTTCCCGTACAGCGAGCCTCCGAGACCTGTCCGTGGCTGAAGACTCTCGTTGACGCTGGTGAAATCTTTCACCCCCTCCGATGGACAGCCACAGAAGCCATTCAGCTCTTGAGAGACGTCCCACAACTGGAAAGCGCCGGGGTGGTGGTTCGGATGCCGGCCACTTGGCGGGCCAACCGGCCGCCACGCCCGCAGGTGTCCGCGAAGATCGGCGGCAACGCGCCGGCGGGACTTGGCCAGGACGCGCTGCTCGATTTCCAGATGGAAGTCACTCTCGAAGGCGAACGTTTAACCGCCGCCGAAATCCGGCAATTACTGGAGAATGTTGATGGTTTGGCATTGGTCCGCGGCCGTTGGGTCGAAGTGGACCGTGAGCGGCTAAGCCGCATGCTGGAACACTTCCGTGAAGTCGAGCGGACGGCGGCGAACAATGGGCTCAGCTTTCGGGAGGCCGTTCGTTTGCTCGCCGGCGCCGATGCTGTAGTCCGTGACGCCTCCCCGGATGCCGGCGCCGAGTGGTCGCAGGTGGTCGCAGGCCCATGGCTCACCGAGACGCTAAAAGGGCTCCGCAGCCCCGAAGGACTGGCCCGAATCGAACCCGGCCCCGATCTGAACGCAACGCTGCGTCCGTACCAGCAGGTGGGAGTGCGCTGGCTTTATTTGCTCGCGAAACTCGGCCTCGGAGCATGCCTGGCCGACGACATGGGACTTGGCAAGACCATTCAGGTTCTCTCCTTGCTCCTCATCTTGAAGCGCCAAACGGCCGGTCAATCGCAGCCGAGCCTGCTGGTAGCCCCGGCTTCGCTGCTGACAAACTGGGCAGCGGAGATCGAACGCTTTGCGCCTGGTCTGAAGGTCCTCATTGCACATCCGTTCGCACTTCCGGCCGGCGAACTCAAGAGCGTTTCGCCCGGGCGGCTGAGCGGCGTAGATTTGGTAATCACCAGCTACGGCTCGCTCCTCCGCGTGCCCTGGATTGCGGAAACCACCTGGCGACTGGCTGTCGCGGACGAGGCGCAGGCCATCAAGAACCCTGATGCCAAGCAAACGCGGGCCCTCAAGGGGGTGAAGGCGCAGGCGCGCTTCGCGCTGACCGGCACCCCTATCGAAAACCGGCTCGGCGATCTTTGGTCCATTTTCGACTTCGTCAATCCAGGGCTGCTGGGATCGTCGAGGGAGTTCACTAACTTTGTCAAAGGGCTTGCGAACCGGCAGCACAATCCCTATGGCCCATTGCGCGAACTCGTGCGGCCGTACATTCTGCGGCGGCTGAAGACCGATAGAGCCGTGATCGCCGATCTGCCGGATAAGACCGAAGTGAAGGCGTTTTGCCAACTCAGCCGGAAGCAGGCGGCCCTCTACGAGCAGTCGGTCAAAGAACTGGCCAAGCAACTTCAGGAGACCGAGGGGATTCAGCGAAAGGGACTGGTGTTGTCGTTTCTCATGCGGTTCAAGCAGATCTGCAACCACCCGTCGCAGTGGCTGTGTGACGGCAGTTGGGATGAAGACGACAGCGGCAAATGGGCCCGATTGCGGGATATTGCAGAGGTCATTGCGGCCAAGCAGGAGAAGATGCTGGTCTTCACCCAGTTCCGGGAGGTGATCGCTCCGCTAACAGCGTTCCTCGGATCCGTTTTCGGGCGCCCCGGCCTGGTTCTTCACGGCGAGACCGAGGTAAAGCAGAGGAAGGAAATCGTGCGCCGCTTTCAGGAAGACGAAGGCGTGGGATTTTTCGTTCTTTCGCTCAAGGCTGGCGGTGCGGGCCTGAACCTGACCGCCGCCTCGCATGTGGTGCACTTCGACCGCTGGTGGAACCCGGCGGTGGAGAACCAGGCTACGGACCGCGCCTTCCGCATCGGCCAAACCAAAAACGTTTTGGTGCACAAGTTCGTGTGCCGCGGTACCGTAGAAGATAAAATCGACCAGTTGATTGAATCGAAGCGGCAGCTCTCGACGGATTTGCTGGAAGGCGGCGCTGACCTGCTGCTCACGGAAATGAAAGACGAGGAGTTGCTCAAGCTGGTAGCGCTCGACCTCAATCAAGCGCTGAGGGAGACGTGACTCGATGGGATTTTATTACGGATGGAGGCCCTATGTTTCCGTGGCGGAGCGGCGTCGGCAAGCTGCCGCCGAGATGGCCAGACTCAAGAAGAAGGGCCAGCCGGTCTCGCCGGTGTTGGTGGAAGGCCGCACCATCGTCAAGACCTTCTGGGGCAAGGCGTGGTGCGAGAATCTCGAGCGCTACAGCGACTTTGAAAACCGCTTGCCACGCGGGCGGACCTATGTGCGCAACGGTTCCGTAATCGATCTTCAGATTGCGCCGGGCGAAATCAAAGCCCTGGTGAGCGGCTCGGAGATTTACAAGGTTAAGGTGAAGGTAGCTCCGGTGGCGAAGGCGCGCTGGCAGTCTATCTGCAAGGACTGCGCCGGAGCGATCGATTCCCTCGTCGAACTTCTCCAGGGCCGATTCTCCAAAGGCGTCATGGAGCGGGTTTGCCGGCAGAAGACCGGGCTTTTCCCATCGCCCGATGAAATTCAACTCTCGTGCAGTTGTCCGGATTGGGCCGATATGTGCAAGCATGTCGCTGCCGTGCTTTACGGCATCGGTGCGCGGCTGGATCAGCAGCCCGAACTCATCTTCCGGTTGCACAACGTGGATGAAAAGGAACTCATCGCGCGGGCGGGGACCGCTCTTCCGCAGGCCAAGAAGGCGCCGGCCGCCGGCAAGGTTCTCGGCGATGAGGACCTTTCCGCTATCTTTGGACTAGACATAGCTCAAGAGTCTGGCCCCGACGGCGGGTTGCGTACCGCCACAACTACGAGAACGAAGCCTGCGGCGCCGCGTGGCGGTAAGCCGCTTCCCGATCTGCGAGCCGTAAAGGGCAAGGTCCGCGCACAGGGCAGCGCCGGAGAACGCCGGCAACAGGCAACCGCCACCCTGGAATCCCGTGGTTCAAGAAGGAAATGACGCGGCTTTACGCCAGTTCGCGCCGCCGATCCGATGATTCAGCGCGCTGCCGCAAATGTCTGGCGGCAATGGCGTGGGCCAAATCGCGGTGCAGGAAGTAGATTCGACTCGAAGATACGCCCAGCCGCGCACATACGGCAAGAACAGTCGGAGCCGGATTCTCGGCCAGGGCACTGATCAGGTCAGAACGTAGCTGCTTTCTTTGGGCCGCCTCGCAGGCCGTTCTTTTCTCCAGAAGCGCTTGGTATTGCGCAGGAAAGTTCCGCCGCAGAACTCCGGGACACGCGAAACCTAACCTTCTGGCCATCTGTTCCACCGTGAGCGGCGGATCTTCTTCCAGCGCGGCTTTCAGGATCTCTGCTTTTCCGTTCATTTCGGTTTTCTTCCGTTGCGCGATTTTCCGACCGATGGCCCGGCAAAGATCGGGGAACTCCAGCCTGATGCAACCCGCGTTCGCATATCCATTCTGCGCAGCAATATCGGAAACCGGTACCGGACACTCGCGGCCCAGCGAGTCCTCCAATGTGCGCTTCATCTGGGACCGTGCGCACTTCCGAGGCGCTCTCGAATGCCTCGGCTGTAACGTTCGGATAGCCTCGCGATGCCTTGCTGCCAGCATTTTGGCCTTGGCGCGGTCGATCTGGTACAGGCGTTCTCCCCTGGCAAAACACAGACGCCGCGCGACCTCGGATACACTGGGCGGCGGTTCTTCCGCCAGAGCGCGCTCCAGGACGAGACGGACTTCGTCTCCGCGACGCCGTACCTGAATGCCTCGATCATCGTGTAGAGGAGCGACGTCGAAGTCGGTGGCCGCCGGATCGCCAAGCAACTGTTTCACAGGCACTCCGATCTGGTAACACATCCGCAGAAGAGGGCCGATTTGCGGCCGATGCACGCCCGACACCCAGTACCGCAGTGCGCTGCGCGACGTCCGCGTGATATCCGCGAACGCCAAGAGGTTGCCGGACGTGGCGGCAGCAATGCACGCTGACAGGTTGGTGCGGAGACGTTCCCGCAACGGAAGCATTTTCAATTCTGGGGCTGCTGCCAGCAAATCGCCGATCGATTGCGCGATCCAAATCTCGCATTCCAAATCCGATTCGCTGATGGACTTCTCCAGCGACGCTCCGGTGCCGCCCAACCAACCTCCGCATCGGGAACAGTAGCCAGGGCGGGTATGCGCGGCAAGTGGTCCCGACCGGCGGCGACAGTGCGGGCAAATCTCTTCGAGAGGCACCTTATGAAGAGGGCAACACTTTACGATCGCAATACCCCACAGCAGAGATTCGTACCGGACACCGTGGCTCCGTCGGCTTTCGACACAGATGGGACACCATGCGCTTACATCCCTGAACAGGTGCGATTCGGAAAACAGGTCTGCAAACGCCAGGAGCGTCAAATCGGAAAGTCCGTGCCGCAGTGTGGCCGCTTCCAGAACGCTGACCCACTTCCTGGGAGCATCCGCGATTCCATTCACTGAGTACAACTGCGTGTAGAAGAAATTCGAGCGTTGCTTGCCGGGGTATGGAGTAAATAGCGGCGTCGGGGACGCGGGATCGGACAGTTCAGCGCCGACCAGATCGGAGACGGTCACGCAGTGCGCTTCGGCGATTCTTGCTACGTATCCGGTGAGGCTTTCCACCTCGGCCGCACCGACCTTCATTGGCTCGAGCGAGTACAGGCGGCTCCGCTTGGGTATGGGCAGAACCGTGAGTTGCCAGCGCTCAGATAGTTCCACTGGTCGCATGCGCAAGCACCGCAGCCCCGATTGGATCTCTCTTGGCGCGTCGCTGGCCTGGAATCGTGCGCGGTTGAACCGGGGCAGGCCGCTTCGTCCGGCCTTGGTTGGCCTCTATGGCCGGTAGGCCGAGCGCTAAACGGAAGCGCGATCGCGCACCATCGCTCTCCGTCATTCGCGCTTCGCCCTCGGTTACCTCCGCCAGCATCTTCTCACACTGCGAGATCGTGAGCGCCTGCGCCGTCAGATCCCGGAGTGTTATCTTCGTGGAGCCGCGGCTTAACAGCCTGTGGTGAAAGTCCCAATTGAATTAAAACCAGTTACGTAAGGAAATGTTTCAGCGTCTATTCACCGATGTCGATGGGCACGCGAAAAGACCGGGAGCGGCAGGAGGATCTTTGGATCTC
>JAEZIJ010000218.1 GCA_023436715.1 Acidobacteriota bacterium | reverse complement strand
CACCACCGGGTTTTTCGCGGGGCCCCCCCAGGGGGGCCCCGTGGCCGGCCCCACGGGTAACGGCGGGGGCCCTGCAGTCCGCCAATAGCGATGAAGACCGCTTGCTGACACGCGCGGCTCGGAATCAGGGCCTCGGGACCCACAGAAATGTCGCGCACCCCGGCGCGGAGGAATGGCGAGGTCGTGCGGCCTCAACCCACAATCACAAGCGGGATTCGTCGATGACTTCCAACGCGTACAGCGAGGCGTAGTCGCGGACCGGAACGAATTCGATTCGCAGCTTGCCCTGGCTGTTCGGCTTCAGGCCGTGAAACGTCTTGATGAGGACGCGATTGATGCCGGCCTCCTTGTATATGTCGAAGTTCCGGAGCAGCGCCACGCCATTCGAGAACACGTCGAACTGCCGGCTGCCGGCACCACCGCCCGCGGCTGCATTGCCGGGGCCGTGATATTCCTCCACAAAGTGCAGCGAGAGTGCGTAGGTGCCGGCATCGACGGGGATGGCAAACGAGAAGTGGCCGAACCGCTCTACCGTATACAACTCGGCGTCATTGGTGCCGGATACAGGCACGTTGTGGCGCGAGGTCTGGCCGCCGCTCGAATACGCCGCCGGCATCCAGGACCGGCCGCCGGAATCGGTGTAGGGTGCGTCGTCGAAGTAGATTCGAACCGGGTTAAGCAGGTTCGGCCGGGCGGGGACAATCTCGATGGCGCTCACGCGGGCCTGTTCCCGCCGGCTTTGGAACCTGAGGTGCAGCTTGCCATCGGCCGCCGGAGAGATGTTCTTGAACACGCGCACATCAGCTACGAAGGGATCTCCCGCGTCGGAAACGATATCGAAGGCCGAAAGAATATCCCGCTCGTTGGCGGAGACCTGGAAAATCCGGCTGATCTCTCCTCCACCGCCCGGAGCGCCGGGACCGTAGGCGGTCTCGACGAAATAGAGACGCAGTTCGTAGGCGCCGGGCGCCAGCGGTATATGGTAAGCGAAGTCTCCCGTCCGGGCAAAGTCGAACAGCCTGGGATCGAACGCGCGGGCGATGAAGCGGTGCGGCTCTTGAACGGCCGTGCCGCCCTCGAAATACTGGTCGGCCAGCCACTGCCGGCCCAGCCGGTCGGCGTGCTGCTGCGCCTGGCCACAAGCGATGCGCACAGCGGGAGCGCCGGGCACGGTTGCGGCTTCGGCCTGCCGTGGCGGGGGGGCTGGCACCGCGTCTGCGGTTGAGCCAGTGCGCTTGACGATAAAAACAGTGATTGCGATGAGTCCAAGCGCCAGCGCAGCGCCTCCCACAAGCCAGGGTCGCCGGTCACGGGGCGCAAGCGGAGCCGCCCCGGGACCGGCGTGCGGCCCCGGCGCCCGGCGCGCAAACACGGGCACGTACTGGCCGTTGGGAATCGCAATCTCCACCTTGTCGGCAGCGCCCTCCTTCTCGTAGTACTCCCGCAGGCGCTTGCGGAGCCGGTGCACCTCGACGCGAGCAATGGCGTCCTCGACGGGGTCGAAACTGGCGGGCCGATCGAGCACGTCAACGGCGATCGTGTACTCCTTGATCTGGTTCGCTTCCCCCGCCAGAGTCTTGGAGCAGAGATAGGTGAGCAACCGTCCGAGGCGGGGTGAACGGGCAAAAGCGGGGGCGGAGAGGATGGATTCCAGTTCCGCTCGCACCTGGTTCGCGGACAGCCCTTCTGCGGCTGGCATCGCGGTGAATTATATCACGGTGCAGCCCACGTAACAGGGCGTACGTGATTGATACATAGAGAAGTTATGGAGCGGCGCGTGAACTCGACCTCGGAAAAGGCCGGGGCGGCCGACGGACCCTCCCCGTACGCCGTTGATACATAAGCACAATCGACGTTTCGCGGCCCAGATAACTCCAAGAAACTGTCCGCGCACGACGGCCTGGAGTACATTCCCTGTGGTTAGGTCAGGCCATTTAGTCAGTGGCCGAGCTTTGGCAGGAAGAGCATGCCCGGCCTACGCAACTAACAAGGCCAGTTCAGCCAGAAGGAGTCGAAATGCTAACGGGGGTTAGGATAGTTCAACGGCTTGCCTGCGTGGCGTCGTTGATCCTGTGCATAGCCGCGACCGGCTTGGCACAGAACACCAACTCGGGTGACATCCGAGGCACCATCACCGACAGCTCGGGGTCGGTGGTGCCCGGTGTCGCCATTACAGTCCTCAATACAGGAACCGGCGTGTCGAGGGAACTCGTCACTAATGAGGCGGGCATCTATGACACCGCCTCGATTCTTCCCGGTACCTATAAGCTCACCTTCAGCAAAGAGGGTTTCAACAAGGTGGTGCGCGACGGCATCAACCTCGGCGTTGGAGTGATTACCATCGACGTTCAGTTGACCATCGGCGCGACGCAGCAGCAAATCGAAATCGTGGCCGAAGCGCCCATCCTGAAAACCGAGACGGGTGAGCAGAGCACCACGCTGCAGACGCAGACCATGTCGGAAATGCCCAACGTCGGCCAGACGTGGGTCAACTTCATGAAGCTGCTGCCCGGAGCCTCGGGCGCGCCGTCAGCCAGTCAAGGCGCGTCAAATCCGGGCACCGGCATCTCCATCAACGGGAACATGCCGTATTACGCCAACTTCCTCGCCGACGGCGCCTCGACGACGCTGCCCCACAGCGCGAACGTGGACGTATCGATCTTCGAGTCCGTGCAGGAAGTTCAGGTCAATACTTCGAGCTTTTCCGCCCAGTACGGCATCGGCGGGGCGGTTTTCAACCAGATCAGCAAAGCCGGAACGAACCAGTGGCACGGCTCCGCCTACGAGTACTTCCAGAACGACGCGCTCAACGCGCGGAGCTTCTTCGACAAGAAGGTCGCCCGCCAGCGCTACAACAACTTCGGCGGGTCGGTCGCCGGGCCAATCGTGAAGAACAGGCTGTTCTTCTATTTCAATCTGGATAAGATCGTCAACCCGCAAGGCGCCACGCGGTTCGTCAGCGTACCGACCGACGCGATGAAACGGGGCGACTTCTCCGATCCGGTGTTTCCGGTGATTTACGATCCTACGAACAACACGCCGTTTTCCGGCAACCAGATTCCACAGAACCGCTGGGATACCGTGGCCACAAACATCCAGAAGGACTACCCGGTGGCAAACCAGTCCGGGATCCAGAACAACTATGTATACGCAGCCGGAAACGTCAATCCTTTTATCAAGGAGTTCGGGCGGCTCGATTACCAGGTCAAGGAGAAGAACCGGCTCACGTTCTCGATCACGCAGCGGGACAATAACGCCTTCTACGACAACACGAGCTGTCCTCTCAATTGCCAGCACGGCGACGTGGATAGCTACAACGCACAGATTTCCGATGTGCACACCTTCTCCCCCACAACGGTAAACGAATTCCGATTCGGGTATACCAAGCAGGGGAACTGGTTCCAGCCGACGAGCATCGGGTTGGGTTACCCCCAAAAGCTCGGCCTGAAGTATGCCAAGGCTGACATATACCCGAACATCAACATCACAGGGACGGCGGGCAACAACACCCTCACGCCGCAGTCCAACTCGATTTACATCGAGCACAGCTTCGAGCCATCGGACGTGGTTACGATGATCCGCGGCCGGCATATCCTGCACTTCGGGGGCGAAGTTCTGACGTTCCGGGACAACTCCACCCCCTGGGGCAACATGGTGTCCGGCAGCTTCACGTTCACCGGCATCTTCACCAAGAGTAATGTCGGATACGCGGACTTCCTGCTCGGGCAGGTGCAGTCCTGGAATGCTCTATTGCAGCCGATGGCGGGGGCGCGTTCCAAGAGCCCGCAGGTGTTCTTCCAGGACGACATCAAGCTCAGGCCGAATCTGACGTTGAACCTTGGCCTGCGCTACGAGTATCACGGCGGCTGGAGCGAGGTCCACAATCACGTCGGCAGCTTCGACCCCACTCTGACCAATCCCATAACAAACACTCCGGGTGCCATGTGGTTCGCGCCCGCGAACGGGCGCACGCAGCTCGAGAAGTCCGACAGCAAGATCTTCCTGCCTCGCGTGAACATGGCCTGGTCGCCCACGCGCGGTTGGGTAGTGCGAGGCGGATACGGCTTGTATGCCTACGGGTGGAGCCTCGACGGCTACGGCGCCGGGATGGGCTTCGGAAGCAACAGCACGGGGAACAAATCGGCGGACGTTGTAAACCCGGTGCCGGTTGCGATACTCTCCGGCACCGGTGAAGGCCTGCCGTATCTGCAGGCATCCCGCGATCCCGGCGCGTACAACGGGCAGGGCGGCATGCCCTATCAGCCCTATGACACGCCCGCGGCGCGCATTCACCAGTGGTCGTTCAGCGTGCAGCGGCAGTTGGCTCCCGACATGGTCCTGGAGGCCGCCTACGTGGGCAGCCATGGGTACAACCTGTCCTTCCCGGTAGACCGCAACCAGGTGCCGCAGCAGAACCTCGGGAAGGGCAATGCCGGCCGGCCATTCCCGCAATACGGCGGGATGGGCAGCAACACCTACAACGCAATCTCGAACTACAGGGCGTTACAGGTGTCCCTCCGCAAGCGGTTCGGCCGCGGCCTGAGCCTCGATACGAACTACACGTGGTCGAGGATGATGGATCAGCAGAGTTCCTCGGGTTGGGGAGGCCGCGGCGGCGCGCAGCCGTATCAGAATGCGTACGACCCGGCAGCCAACTATGGGCCGTCGAACTTCGACGTCCCTCACATGTGGAAGGGCGCTGTCGTGTATGAACTGCCGCTTGGAAAGGGGCACGCGGCCCTGAACTCCGGGGCGCTGGACGCACTTTTCGGAGGCTGGCAGATGTCGACGATCTTCATCGCTCAATCCGGCGCTCCGTACACTGTCTCCATGTCGTCCAACAACGACCTGGGCTCGCAGGCGGGCAACTGGTATCCGGACGTGGCCGGAGATCCCGGCGTTTCCAACCGCACGATCCTACAGTGGTTCAACCAGCTCGCATTCAAGCAACCGGCCGCCCTCACCTACGGCAACTCCCGCAGAAACTCCTTGCGGGGGCCCGGCTTGACGGATGTCGATTTCTCACTGAGCAAGACCTTCAGCATGCCGAAGGCTGAACGCATCAAGCTGCAGTTGAGGTTCGACGCCGCCAACGTACTGAACCATCCCAGTTTCGGCCAACCGAACGCCAATCTGAATCCGACCGCGCTCGCCAATCAGCAACCGGATCCCAGCGTGGGCAAGATCACGGGCGTCACGGTCAACGGCCGCAATATCCAACTCGGCGCCCGGCTCTCATTTTAGCCGGGTCCTTCCCCAGGGGCGGAGCGCTCCCGGCCGCCCCTGGGAGTAACCTGTCAGCTATGGTCAAAAAGAGTCTCGTTTACGCCGCCGCTGTTCTTTCCGCTTTCTGCCAGCCGGTTGCCAGCCCGCGCCAGCAGGTGGAAACACATCTGCGCCAGGCGCAGGAACTGTTGGCGGCGAACCAGCCGGAGGCCGCAGCGCGGGAGTTCGCTGCCGTCGTAGCTCTGGACCCGGCCAATGCCGACGCGCGCGGCAATCTCGGCGTGCTCCTCTTTTTCCAAGGTGAATACGCCAAGGCCTCCACGCAGCTTCGCCAGGCGCTGAAGCTCCGCCCCACGCTGTGGAAGATCCAGGCGCTCCTCGGCATGTCGGAAAAGAGAACCGGCCAGCTTGCGCCCGCCCAGGCGGACCTGGAAAAAGCTTTTCCGCGCTTGCAGGAAGAGAAGCTCCGCGTCGAGACCGGAATGGAGCTGATCGAACTACACTATGCAACGGGCGATCTGGATAAAGCCGCCGCCGTAGTGAGCGTGCTTCGACAGATCAGGCCGGCCGATCCCGATATCCTTTACACCGCGTACCGCATCCACTCGAGCCTGGCGGATGAAAGCATGCTGGGGCTGTCCATGTCGGCGCCTATGTCCGCCCGCATGCACCAGGCGATGGCGCATGAACTGGCCCGGCAAGGGAACGACGAAGGCGCCATCGCGCACTACCGGGAAGCGCTCAAGGCCGACCCGCAGCTCCCGGGCGCCCACTTCGAGCTGGCCGAAATGCTGAACGGCGCCGCGTCCGCTTCCGGCTATGAGGAGGCGGCCGAACGCGAGTACAAAGCGGCGCTGGCGGTGAACCGCTTCGACGCGAAATCCGAGTGCAGGCTCGGTGAGATCGCCGCGAAAAGGAGCGACACCAAGGAGGCCATCGCTCACTACCGCCGGGCGCTCGAATTGCAGCCGAACGACCTCGACGCCAACCTCGGCCTGGCCAGAGCACTGATCGCGATGCAGCAGCCCGATAAGGCCCAACCGCTGCTGGAGCGGGCGGTTCGGATCGATCCGACTCACGCCGTCGCGCGCTACCGCCTGGCCGCACTCTACCGGTCTGCGGGCCGCGCCGAAGACGCGCGCCGCGAACTGGAGGAGTTTCAGAAGTACAAACAGATGAAGGAGCGTTTGAAACAAGTCTACAGCGATATGCGCCTCAGACCCGCAAAGGAGGAGCGGCCCGATCCCGACGTGCCGAAGTAGCAGCCGATGGACATTTCCCGCCGTCAGCTTTTGGGCCTCCTCGCCGCTCCGCTGTTGCGCGGGCAGGGTATGTCTTCACGCAGCGTTCGCGCGGCGCCGAGATCCAAACCCTCCGGAATCCCCTTTCTGGCCCATTTTGTCGATGTGGCCGCCCAGGCCGGGCTGCGCCACCCCACGATCTACGGCCCCGTGGATCACAAGGACTACATCATCGAGACGATGGGATGCGGGTGCGCCTTCATCGACTACGACAACGACGGGTGGATGGACCTGCTGGTCCTCAGCGGGTCCCGCGTCTCCGGCGCTCCGGAAGGAGCCAGCAACCGGCTTTATCGCAACAACCGCGACGGCACGTTCACCGACGTCACCGAGAAGGCGGGGCTGCTGCGCACGAACTGGGCCACCTCCGTGACCGTGGGCGACTACAACAACGACGGCTTCGACGACCTGTTCATCACCGCCTACGGCCAGAACATGCTTTACCGGAACAACGGCGACGGCACGTTCACCGATGTGACCAAAAAGGCCGGGCTGATCGAGAACCGGGTGCGATGGGGCGCCGGCTGCTGCTGGTTCGATTACGACCGCGACGGCCACCTGGACCTGTTCGTCTCGAATTACCTCGATTTCGACCTCAAACGCGCCCCCAAGCCAGGGCACGATTCAAACTGCACCTGGTTGGATGTGCCGGTCAATTGCGGTCCGCGCGGCCTGCCATATTCCTATCACTCGCTCTATCACAACAACGGGGATGGCACGTTTACGGACGTCACCCGCCAGGCAGGTATCTCGAAAGTGGCTCCGGGATACGGCCTGACAGTGGTTGGCGCGGATTTCGACGACGATGGCTGGCCCGACATCTACGTGGCCTGCGACACGAGCGCGAGCCTTCTGTTCCGGAACCGGCATGACGGCACGTTCGAGGAGGTTGGTCTTCAGGCCGGGGTTTCGCTCAGCGAAGACGGCATCGAGCAGTCGGGCATGGGAGTGGGTATCGGCGACATCAACCTCGATGGCCGCCTGGATATCTTCAAGACCCACTTCCTCGATGACACCAACGTTCTGTATGTGAGCCGCGGCCCGGGGATCTTCGAAGATCGCACACTCGCGTCCGGCCTGGGCGTGGAGACGCGCTTTGTGAACTGGGGCGCCGGGATCGTGGATCTCGATAACGATGGCAACCCCGACATCTTCTTTGTAACCGGCAACGTCTATCCCGAAGTTGAAGCGAAGAACCCGGCGTACCCGCTGAAGACGCCGCGCGTCGTGTTTCGCAACCTGGGCGGCTGCCGGCTCGAGGAACTGGTAGCCGAGGCGGGGCCGGCGATGACCGAGCTGCACTGCAGCCGGGGTTGCGCTTTCGGCGATTTCGACAACGACGGCGACATTGACGTCCTGATCGTCAACCTGAACGAGCCCCCGTCGCTCTTGCGTAACGATCTCAAAGGAAGCAATCACTGGCTCAAGCTGAAGCTCGTTGGAACGGAATCGAACCGCAGCGCGATCGGCACCCGCGTCATCTGCTCGTATGGCAATAAGCGGCAGGCGCAGGAAGTGATTGCGCAATCGAGTTACTGCTCATCGAACGATCCGCGGCTGCACTTCGGCCTTGGAGACGCCACTGCCGCGGACCTCGAGATCCGCTGGCCGCTCGGAGCCCGGCAAGTGCTGAAGGGCGTCAAGGCCGATCAGATCTTAACGATCCGCGAACCCCGAAAAGAAACTTAGGACACACAATGCCGAACTACTTGACTACCGCCCTTGCGGCGCTCATGACCGTGCTGCCCGCGTGGGCCGCATCTTACTACACAGTGCGCCTGGAGGATTCAAAGGCTGTCTACCTCACTCCGGACCGGTTTGCGGTGCGGGCTGACGGAGTCAACGACGACTCCGATGCCTTGCAGCAGGCCATCGATCGCGTTCAGGAAACCACGCGCACCGGCATCGTTTTCATTCCTGAGGGAACTTACCGCCTGGGCAAGACCGTCTACGTTTGGCCTGGCATCCGGCTCATCGGCTACGGCAAGCGCAGGCCAGTGCTTCTCCTGGGCGAAAACACGCCAGGATTTCAGCAGGGCTCGGGCAAGTACATGGTGTACTTCTCCGGCGGGCGGCCACGCAACCCCGGCCAGCCCGTCCGAGACGGCAACCCGGGCACCTTCTATAGCGCGATGAGCAACATCGACATGGAAATCCGGGACGGTAACCCGGCCGCGGTCGCGGTCCGCTTCCACATCGCGCAGCACTGCTATCTCGCCCATATGGATTTCCGCGTGGGCTCGGGAAAGGCGGCACTCGAAGACATCGGCAACGAAGGCGAGGACCTGCACTTCTTCGGCGGCGATTACGGCATCATGACCGTGAAAACCGCCCCGAGCTGGCAGTACCTGCTGATCGATTCCACTTTCCAGGGTCAGCGCGTGGCGGCCATTAAGACCCGTGAAGCGGGACTAACGCTTGTCCGCAACCGCTTCAGGGCGGTCCCGACAGCGGTTGCCATCGACCCGGAATCCGCCGAGGAGCTTTGGCTCAAAGACTGCATGTTCGAAGACATCTCCGGTCCGGCCCTGGTCATCGGCAATGAGAAGAACGCGCGCACCCAGATCAACCTGGAAGATGTAGCTTGCCGGCGTGTGCCTCTGCTGGCCGCTTTTCGCGAGACCGGAAAGAACGTTGCGGGCCGCGCGCAGGCATACGTGGTCCGGCAGTTCTCCCATGGCTTGCATCTCGCAGGCAGCACCGGGGGCGAGATCACGACTACGTTCGAGGCGGCGCCCACGGCCGCTGAGCCGGTGATGGCGCGATCGGACATTCCCGACCTGCCGGCGCGCGACACCTGGGTGAACGTGTGTTCGCTCGGCGTCAAAGGCGACGGCACCACGGATGACACCGCAGCATTACAGGCCGCCATCGCGCGCCACCGCACGTTGTATTTCCCTCTGGGCCGCTACCGTGTCACGGATACGCTGCTGTTGCGGCCGGAGACGGTGCTGATCGGGCTGCATCCAGCCGGCACCGTCATCGACCTGCCGGAATCGACTCCCGCCTTCCAGGGTCCGGGTGCGCCGAAGGCTCTCCTCGAAACCCCGCGCGGCGGAACCAATATCGTGACCGGCATCGGACTCTACACCGGCGGAACGAACAGCCGCGCGGTCGCCGCAAAGTGGATGGCCGGCGAGAACTCGATGATGAACGACGTGCGCTTCCTGGGAGGCCACGGCACGAACAAGCCTGACGGATCGCGCGAGGAGGTTTACAACAACACGCACACCGCGGACCCGGATCTGAATCGCCGCTGGGACGGCCAATACTACAGCCTGTGGATCACCAACGGCGGTGGCGGCACTTTCAAGGACATCTGGACGCCGAACACCTTTGCGCAAGCGGGCATGTATATCTCCGACACTTCAACGGCAGGCAGGGTGTACCAGATGTCAATCGAGCACCACGTTCGCTACGAAGTCAAGCTGCGGAATGTCTCCAACTGGCGGCTGTACGCGTTGCAGTTCGAGGAGGAACGCGGCGAGAGTGCCGAAGCCCTTCCGCTCGAAATCGACCGCTGCTCAAATATCACGCTTGCCAATACTTTCCTGTACCGGGTCGTGAGCAGCTTCGTGCCGTTCCCTTACGCCGTGAAGATCACCGGGTCGCGCGACATCCGGTTCCGGAACGTGCACTCTTACACTGACAGCCGGGCACCCTTTGACAGCACGATATTCGACCAGACCGGCGAAACACGGATCCGCGAAAACGAGTTCGCGGTCTTGACGATCCCGGGCAACTCAGCGCGACCCGCCGGCGTTCCGGCCTCGCCAGGCGCGAAGGTCGAGAAGCTGGCCGGCGGCTTCTACAACATTGCGGGCCTTGCCGTCGATGCGGCGGGCGACGTCTATTTCACCGATCCGCGCCGGCAGTCGATTTATCGCTGGTCGGTTGAGAACCGTGAACTCGCATTAGTGCGCGACAACCCGCTCGACCCCGTCCAACTCGCCTTCGATAAGGCCGGCAACCTGATCGTTGTGTCCTCCGCCGGGAAGGGCATGGTGTATGCATTTCGTCCCGGAGCCCCGGAACACGAGATCACGGTCATCGAACCGCAGGCGGCGGCGCCTCGTCCCGGCATGATTCCTCTGCTGCCGGTGAACCGCTACCGGAACGAGCGGGATTTCATTGAAAACAGTACCGAGCGCAAGGCCGCACACTTTGTCTCCCCGGACGGAAGCACGTTTGTGCCGGCCGCGAGCGACTTCACGGAAGGCGTGCTCTATTACGGCGCCAAGATGGCCGACGTGCTGCGCGCCTTCGGGCTTGCGCCGGCGACTCCGGGCCGTCCCTTCTACGTCTGCAACGAACCCGAGCAGAAGACCTACGCCTTCAAGGTCGGCCCGGACGGCACGCTCTCCGAGCCCACACTCTTTGCCGAACGGGGCGGGGCGGGCGTTGTATCTGACGCACAGGGCAACGTGTACATCGCCGCCGGGAACATATTCGTGTACGATCCTTCGGGCCGTCTGCTCCGGACCATCGAGGTTCCGGAGCGGCCGAGCGGCTTGATCCTCGGAGGAAAGGACAAACGGACCCTGTTCATCGCCGCGCGGACTTCGTTGTATGCGATTCGTGCGACACTCGGCGGCCGTTAGTTGTGTCCGGATCTCCTGAAACTGGTTCCCGCTCCTGCACGTCTGTGTCTGGGAGGCTGACAGATGACTATCTCACCGGTCGCACTGGTCCTTGCGTTACTGGCTCAGCAGCCTGCGAGCGTTTACGACGTAGAAAAGGAACGCGCGCTGGGACAGGAATTGGCGTCCGAGATCAGGCGGTCATCTCCGCCGCTGGGTAATAAGGCGGTTGAGCAGTACGCCAACCGCATCGGCGCCGATCTTGTAACGCATCTCGGGGAAACCGCGGTCGGCTACAGTTTTGAGGTCGTGGTTTCGAGCGATGCGGTAGAGCCAATGTCCTTGCCCGGTGGACTCGTGCTCGTGCCCGCTCGTTTCTTCCTTGCTGCCGAAGACGAGGCCGAGTTTGCAGGCATGATTGCGCACTCGATTGCTCACGTCGTTTTGCACCGCGGATTGCGGACGGTTTCGAACGTGGCCAGCATCCCCCTCGTCTTTGCTGACTGCCACGTCGATTCCCAGCGGCCTTCACCACTGACGCCGGTGGCGTTCCTCAAAGACCAGCGCGCGCGTGAACTGGAGGCGGATCGATTTGCGCTTGGACTTCTTGCCCGAGCAGGATACGATGCCACCGCCCTTCGGGGCTACGTTGAACGTGCCCAGGCGCCAGACCGGGATAAGTCACCATTGCCGCCACGCGAACTGCGACTGGCCAGGATGGATGAAATCCTGCAATCTTTGCCCAAGGCGTCGCGACCGTCAACCGGGGACTTCCGGGCGATTCAGGCGGCCGTCCGGGCCACCACAGATCGGCCGAAGGACGACCGGCCGCCTACGCTTCGGCGCAAATGATGACATCAGACTCCGTGTAGCATGTCGATCCGCAAGCGTTTGTGCTCTTTCGCGGACCGTCGAACGGAAATGGCTCCAACGACCGAGCGGAAACCGTTCATCGTCGCCTTGATCGTGTAATCGCCGTCGGGAATCTGCCGGAACCGGAAACGCCCCCGCCGGTCGCTGCGTGCGCTTCGAAACGTCTCCGTTGCCCCTGGACCGCGAATTTCGATCAGTACTCCCTCGAGCGGCTTGTCGAGCGACTTCGAGCCTACACTGCCTTCGACGAGCCGCACGACGAGTGTTTCCTCCAGTTTCTCGATGATGTGCTCGGTCGGCGATTTCGTGAAGCCCTTTAACTCGCCCGCCGTGAAACGCTCCTGCCCCTGGGACAGAAAAGCGGCAGCGATGAACAACGTCAGCCCCATTCGCAACGTCATGCGCATCTCCCAGTCTATAGCTATGGTTTCCTGGTCAGCATGTCGCCGGCGCGTCCGGCGGATTCCAGAGCGGGCCTCTGCTTTCGCAGGACGATTTCCCGCTGAACCGCGTCATTGTGCGCGCCCCGCTGGAAATCGACCGGCGTCTCCACGATCGATCCTTTCACAATAGACCCGACTTCGAAATCAATGTACGGCTTGCCGAGATCGACCTTCGCGTACGCCTCGGCAAGCTCGTGAAAAACGATCATCGAAAGCGGCACCGCACGTCCTTCCGAATCGATGTACCTCGCCTTGGCGGGATCGATGGCTACCAATGAGTCCACTCCGGCCGGCGGGCGGACGGAGGCGGGTTTATCGTACTGAAACCGTGGCGGGTCGAAGCTGTTGGAGTTGTTCACGATTGCCTCACCGGCCAAAGACTCCTGCCCGGCGGCAGTAAGGTACTGGTCGCCGAAAGTCAGATTGTAGACTCTGCGGCTACTCGCAAGTTGAGTAAGAAGGAGCGCGCCTTCGTTCCGGGAAGTGTCGATACCGTTGAGGTCGGCCACAATCGTGCGGCCTCTCGCCTCGTAGATGAGCCGCCAACTGCAATCCGCTGTGCCCAGCAACTGGCAAAGCTCCTCCCGAATCCGCCCGTGATCGCCCGCCACCTGGAGCAACGGCCTGGCGGGCTGAACGAATCGAACTGCGTCACCTCTCGCGAAGCCAAGAGCGTAAAAGGACCACAACGCGACAACAATGGCGAACCCCACCTTGCAGGTATTCGGCGACATTGGAGACCGTTGCTGAGCGGAACACTTCTATTTTAGCTGGGCTGATCGCTCTCTGAAGTCGTTGTACACCCTGTCTGATACGATAAAGGCAAGAGTTGAGGGGCTCCGATGCGCTTGGCGAGGTCTCATGTGCAATTGTCCATGGCCTAGCGGAAACCTGTCAGTGCACCGCCGGCAAAGTGGGGCTTCATCGTTTTCACCAGATAATCGGAATCTCGTTGCTGCTCGCCCTCGCGCCTTTTGCACTTGCACAGTCGGCGAACCAGCCAAGCTTGCCGCCCGAACTCAGTCTCGCCGAAGCTCTCCGTATCGCTCTTTCCAACAGCATCGCGCTCCGGACGGCGCAGTCCAACCTTGAACGGACCTCCGGGCAATATCTGCAGGCCCGGAGTGCGCTGCTGCCCCGTGTGGACGTGTTTGCCCGTCAGGCCTGGTTAACGATCAATCTCGTCGGGTTAGGGCTCGAGATCCCCTCCGCGCAGGGGAAGATCGGGCCTTTCGCGTCGATGGACGCCCGCGCCTTTCTTCGCCAGGACTTACTGAACCTCGCTGCTTTGCGGTCTCAGCAGAGTTTTCGCTGGGCACAGGATTCTTCCCGCTTGCTTGTCAACAATGCGCGGGAAATCGTGACCTTGGATGTTGTCGGAACTTACTTGAGTGCGCTGAGGGCCAAGACAACCCGGGATACACTGACGGACCAGAGAAAGCTCGCGGAAGAACTCTACCAGGTGGCCAGTGACCGCGCCAAATTAGGCGTGGCTTCTCAACTGGACGTAATTCGGGCGACGCAACAGGTGAACACGCTCGAGCAGCAGCGGCAGGAGGCCGAACAAGCCTATATCGCGGCGAAGCTTAGCCTCGCCAACGTCCTGCAAGCGCGTATCACGGCGAATTTCGATGTCTCGGACAACGCAGCATACGGTTCGGCTGCGCCCCCGGACCGCGAATCGGCGATCAATTCTGCTTTCGCCTCGCGAGCGGACTATCGCGCTGCACTAGCGGACGTAAAGGCCGCCGAGTTGCGAGTACAGTCCATCAAAGCCACCAGGTTGCCAACTGTGGCAGCGGGGGTCGATGACGGCCAAAGCGGGTTCACGCCGGCCCACAACGTGAACACTTACAGGATTCAAGGTTCTATCCTTTTCCCGGTTTTCACCGGGGGCCGCATCCGCGGCGAGATCGAGGAGGCCGAGGGCGCGCTTCGCGGAGCGAGGGCTACCCTCGACCAGGGCCGGTCGCAGATTGAGACGGACGTTCTCACAGCCATTGTCACGCCAGCGTTTTATTCAGGGCATTGCGGATAACACCGAAATCCTGAACGCGCAAACCAGGCTCTCGCAGGCGGATGAAGCGCGGATACGAGCCCAGTACACCCTTGGATTGGCGCGCGCGAACCTGGCGCGGGCGACAGGTGGAGCAGAGAAGACCTATCGCAAGTGAGGGTGAGTGAAGTTTATGAAGCGACGACCTTGGTCGCTCGTTATAACGATAGTTCTTGCAGTAACGACCTTGCTGATTCTAGACGGCTGCAGGCACGATTCGAATCCGCAAGGGACAATTTTTGTGAGCGGCCGCATCGATGGAGACACAGTCGATATTTCATCGAAGATAGCTGGACGAATCGTAAATCTCACGGTACGGGAAGGGGACTCCGTCGAGGCCGGCCAGGTAGTCGCATGGCTTTCGAGCCCCCAGGAAGAAGCAAAGCGCGACGCCAGAAGGCGCGAATCGCCAGTGATCAGCACCGCTTGGACCAATTGCAGCGGCAGGTTGCCACTTTTGACGAGCGGGTAAGGCAGGCGCAGATCTACGAGAACCAGGCTGAAATGGACGCGCCCGCACGGGTTCAACAAGCAGAGGCCACTCTGGCGGCGAGCAAGGCGGACCTCGAACGGTGGGAAGCCGAGTTGCGACAGAGCCAGATCGACGCGCAACGGTACCCCCAGTTGGCCCAAACAGGCGCGGTCGCAACGCAACTGGCCGAGCAGTACAAGACGCGGGAACAGGTAGCCATGGGCATCTGTCGAAGCGAGCCGCAAGAAAGTGGCTGCGGCGGAGGCCGCTCTTCAGCAGGCGCGCGCCCAACTGGAGAATCCGCGTATCAAGGCCGCTGACCGCCTCACCCTGGTGCGGCAGACCGCCGAGTTGAACGCGCAGATCGCTTCGGCCCGGGCGGACGTGCAAGCGGAAGAGGGCGAATTGCGAAAGATTGAAGCGGACTTGAACGACCTCACGATTCGCGCGCCGATCGCAGGCACGATTCTGACACGCTCGGCCGAACCGGGCAGGGTGATCGAGCCAGGGCAGACTATCCTCACCATGGTGGACTTGACCAAGCTCTATTTGCGCGGCTTCGTCCCGGAAGGCGAGATCGGCAAGGTGAAGGTGGGCCAGGCCGCGAAGGTCTACCTGGATTCGAACCCGAAGGAGGCCGTTCCGGCCGAAGTGATCCGCATCGATCCACAAGCGATGTTCACGCCTGAGAACACATACTTCCAGGAAGACCGCGTGAAGCAGGTGTTGGGCGTGAAACTCGGGCTGCGCGGCGCATACGGTTTCGCGAAACCGGGAATGCCCGCCGACGGACAAATCCAGACGCAGGCTGCGGTGCAGAGGGAGGCGCGCGCCGGGAGTTCCTGATGTCTGAGGCGGCAGTGGTCGAAGCCAGTTCGCTCGCCAAGAGCTATGGGTCGCTAAGGGCTCTCGATGACATCAGTTTCCAGGTGCGGGCCGGAGAAATCTTCGGCCTGATCGGCGCCGACGGCGCAGGAAAGACCACAGCATTTCGGATCATTGGCGGCGTGCTCGCGCCCGGGGGTGGCGAGATCCGCGTTTTGAGTACGGCGCCCCGCGACGCACGGCCGCGGGTGGGCTACCTCACACAGCCGTTCAGCCTCTATCAGGACCTCAGCGTGGACGAGAACCTCGATTACGCGGGAGGATTGCGCGAGGTAGACCCAAAGGAATTCGCGGAACGGAGAGACCGCTACTTCAAGCTGTTTGACTTGAACCGTTTTGCCGCTCGCCTTGCGGGAAGGTTGAGCGGCGGTATGAAGCAGAAGTTGGCCTTGACCTGCGCGTTGATTGCAGACCCTGCGCTACTCCTCCTGGACGAACCCACGACTGGCGTCGATCCCGTAACCCGCCGCGACTTCTGGGATGCATTGACGTCGCTCGCCAATGTCGGCATGACGATAATTGTCGCAACGCCTTATCTGGACGAGGCGGAACGCTGCCACCGCGTTGCACTGATGGAACGCGGCAAGATCTACGACATCGATACGCCGGCTCAGTTTCGTTCCAAGATGGGACTTACACGCCTGGAGGTGAAGGTGGAGCCACTCGCGGGGGCCGAGGATGTCCTCGCGGCATCGCCTCAGGCGGAGGACGTGCAACGGTTTGGCGACCGCTTGGATGTGATGGCGGCGAACCCCGACGCTGCCGAGGCGGACTTGCGCCAGCGCGCGGAAGCCAACGGCCTTCGCGTAAGCGAAATCCGCCGCTCACAACCGACGCTCGAAAACGCCTTTGTGGGCCAGTTGCGAAAAATGCGCGGCGCACAAGCGATCCCCCATTTTCCGAAGCCTTCTCCACCTCTCGATCGCCGGGACGTGGTAATCGGCGCCAAGGACCTGAACAAAAGGTTCGGAACGTTTCAGGCGGTAAAGAACTTTCAATTGGAAATCCGTAATCGCGAGATCTACGGGCTCCTGGGAGCGAATGGCGCCGGGAAGACCACGTCGATCAAGATCATGTGCGGACTGATTGAGCCGACTTCCGGCGGCGTCACTCTGCTGGGGAAGTCCACGGGACTGCGGGCAACCGCGGTGCGCTCGAGAATCGGATACATGTCGCAGAAGTTCACGCTGTACGACGACCTCACCATTGGCGAGAACCTCGACTTCTACGCCCGTTTATACGGCGTCGATGAACGCGTGCGCGAAGAGCGCAAACAGTGGGTGCTCAAGACCGCGGAACTCAGCGGCGAAGCGGGGATGCTTACCGGCTCGCTGCCGGGGGGTTGGAAGCAACGCGTGGCGTTCGGCGCGGCTGTGATGCATGAGCCCGAGGCGATCTTTCTGGATGAGCCGACATCCGGCGTCGATCCACTGGCGAGGCGCACCATGTGGCGAATGATCAATGAGTTTGCCGATCGAGGGGCGGGCGTTCTGGTGGTCACCCATTATCTGGAAGAAGCCGAACAGTGCAACCGGCTTGGCTTCATGGTAGCGGGCGAGATCATCGCGGACGGGTCTCCGGGCGAAGTGAAAGCTGCTATGAAAGGTACGCTTCTCGAGATCGAGACGGACCAGCCGGATCGCGCGCTTGTCACGCTAAAGCGGAAGTTCGGCGCCTCCCGTGTATCTCTGTTCGGAGCAAAGCTGCACCTGGTCGCGGAGAACGAGGCCCAGCAAGAGGAAGCGGCAGCGGAACTGCGGGGCGCCGCTGTCCGGGTCATCGCCTGGCGCACCATCCCGTTTTCCGGCGCGACAAGCTGCTGATCATGCTCGCCGTACTTATGCCTATTGTCCTGATGATTCTGTACGGCTTCAGCCAGTCGCTGCGGCTGCGCAACGTGCGCCTTCTCGTGTACGACTATGACAACACGCCGCTCAGTCGGACCTACCTCGAGGGCTACGGCGCCGCCCTTGATTTCCGGATTACGGCGCGCCGCCCCGGTGAATCGCCTGAAGCAGCGCTCACCAGCGGACGAGGGCGCGCCGCTCTGATCATTCCACCGAACTTTCAGCGGGATGTGGGGCGAGGCGCCGCTCCCGTCGTCCAGTTGATGATCGATGGCACGGACGCCAACGCGGCCACGGTGCTTGGCACCGTCGCGCAAGCCATCAATTCCAACTTCGCGACACGCAGCGGCATGGCTCACCCCACGCCCGAGCTGGTCAATCTGCAGCAGAGACTCTGGTTCAACCCCGGGCTCTCGAATCCCGTCTACTTCGGCACCGGAGCGCTGGGCATGGTGCTGGTCCTGTTTCCAGCGCTGTTGGGAGCGCTCGCGACGGCACGGGAGTATGAGCTGGGCACGATCATTCAGGCCTACGCCTCCAGTCTGACCGCAGCGCAGTGGATCATAGGCAAGGCCCTGCTCTACGTCATGATCGGGCTCGTGGAGCTCGTGACTTGTTTCGTACTCGGTGTAGCCGTCTTCAGCTATCGGCTGCCCGCCGACCCGAGCGTACTGTTAGTCGCCACACTACTCTATTTGCTTTCGGGCGTGTTCTACGGCATGATGCTCGGCAACGCAACCGGCAACCAGAGTTCCGCCATTCAGGGCGTACAACTGGGCGCGTTCCTGCTGTCGCTCCTGCTCTCCGGGTTTCTCTTCCCGATCCGCAACATCCCGCTGCAGTTTCGGTGGATCTCCTACATTCTGCCTGCGACCCATTATCTGAAAGTCATTCGCAATTCGCTGCTCCGCGACGTGGGATGGGCGACCTCGCTTCGGCCCATGACCGCGCTGCTCATACTGGCTGCTTCATTTCTCCTTCTGAACGTGCTTCAGATGCGAAAAATGCAATTCAAGGGATAGGAGGTTCCAGTGAACGCATTTCTGAGGCGTTATCTGGCGCTGACTACCAAGGAGGTCCAGCAGCTCAGGCGAAACCGCGGCTTGGTGATTCAGCTGCTCATTCCCCCGACGATCGTGCTGATCATATTCGGATACGCACTGAATCCCAAGGTCCGCCACCTCCGCCTGGGCATCGTGGACGAGAGTCATACCACACAAAGCCGCGACTTCATCAATTCCCTCAGCGAAAACGTGACTTTCGACGTAACGCGGCATTTTCTACGCACCGAAGAGGCCGAACATGCGCTCGACCACTTAAAACTGGACCTCTTCGTCGTAATCCCGACGGGGTTCGCCCGCAGCCTGGGGCGCGGCCAGACAGCCGACGTACAAGTGGTGATCGATGCGGTGGATGCCAACACAGCGCAGATTGCGCAGGGTTACCTCGAACGGGCGCTGATTGACTACAATGCCGCGAACGGTCGCGATCCCGCCGCAACGCCGGGCGCCGTGCAGGTGCGCTCCGCCTACCTCTACAATCCGGGTCTGGACACGTCCTGGTTTTACGTCACGGGCATAATGAGCATCCTCATGTTCATCAATGCTTCGCTCGTGGCCTCCGCGCTCGCGGTGAAGAGAAGGAGACTGGCACGATTGAACAATTACTGATGACACCCGCGGAGACAGGGGAGATGCTGCTCGCCAAGACCTCGCCTGTCTTCGTGCTGCTCATGGTGGTGTTGTTTATTGCCCTCGGCGTTGCAATGCTTGTCTTCGGCCTGCCGCTCCGTGGAGCGTTATGGCTGTTCCTGGCAGCCGGGGTCTGCGCGGCGCTCGCCGGCATAGGGATCGGTGTGATGCTGGCGACCATCTCGCGGTCTCAACAGCAGGCGCAGTTACTCACGTTCTTCGTCAATCCGCCGATCACGCTGCTCTCCGGGGCAAGTTCGCCGATTGAGAACATGCCCGACTTCTTCCAGAAGCTCTCGTACCTCGACCCCCTACGTTATCTGGTCGAAATCGTTCGCGGTGTCACCGTGAAAGATGCACCATTCAGCGCGCTCTGGCCGAATCTGGCGGCACTGGCAGGGTTCGCAGCCGTTCTGTTCTCGATCAGCGCGTGGCGCTTTCGGAAGCAGTGACGGGCAGTCAACATAGAGACCTGGGGTCGCCAGTGTAGAACACCTGTTACTGCGCGTGTTACGGTGTCGGACAAGGGTACTGGAATGGCGACAAGAGCGGATTCAGCACTTCTCGATCAATATGGATGCGGCGCGGTCCGCTTTGCGGGTACAAACGATGCGTTGTACGAACGGCATCTCCTCCTTGATAATGCGATTGATTTGGGCGCGGCAACACCGCGCGACCGGTTTGAGGCGTTCGCCCGATCGGTACGGGATGTCCTCTCGCAACGCTGGGTTCTTACCGAGAAGACTTACGAGCGCCACAACCCCAAGCGCCTTTACTATCTTTCACTCGAGTTTCTTATTGGCCGCTCTCTAGCCAACAATGTTACAAACCTTCTGCTCAACCCGTACGTAGAGGAAGCGATTCAGCAAAAGAATCTCAACTGGATTGAGTTATTGGAGCAGGAACCTGATGCGGGATTGGGCAACGGGGGATTGGGGCGCCTGGCGGCCTGCTTCATGGAGTCCGCCGCAACAATGCAGCTCCCGGCGATGGGCTACGGTCTTCGATATGAATACGGTATTTTCAAGCAGCGCATCGGGAACGGTTGGCAGGAGGAGCGGCCGGACAACTGGCTGCGGCGCCAGGATCCATGGGAGGTCCAGCGCCCCGAGGAGAAGGTTGAGATCGGGCTCAACTGCGGCTTTGAGGTGCGCGGCGGGAGTCTGCGCGCGGTTGCGGGCCGCCCATCCAGTCTCTTCGGTATCCCCTTTGACCGGCCGGTTGTAGGCTACGGCGGAAGGACCATCAACACGCAGGTTAAGAATTTCCTTACTCTCACCATGTTGTCACTGGGCGTACCCATGATCGTGATGGGGGACGAAGTCCGGCGCACCCAGCGCGGCAACAACAATGCGCACTGCCAGGATAACGAGATCAGCTGGTTCGATTGGACGCTGCTCTCCAAGCATGGCGACCTGCACCGGTTCGTTCGAATGCTGATCGCACGCCGTCTGCTGCGAGACGTGGAACCCGAGCGCCGGCGCGTCTCTCTGAACCAGTGGCTCCTCGGTGCAAAGAAAGCCTGGCATGGAGTGAAACTCGATCAGCCGGACTGGAGCTACTGCTCTCATAGCCTGGCATTTGGGGCGGAACTGCCTGAACAGGCGCTCCGCCTTCACTTGATTCTGAATGCGTACTGGGAGCCCCTCGACTTTGAACTGCCACTCTTGAACGGCGGAAAGGACGCGTGGCGCCTCTGGATCGACACCGCACTGGAGCCGCCGAACGAAATCGTCGATTGGCAGGCCGCGTCCTCAGCCCCTGGAAGAACATACCGGGCCGGCGCGCGATCGGTAGTCGTCCTGATCGCGGACATGGGGCTTCACAGCACCGAGGAGAGATGAACATGGCAACTATGGGACCCCTGGGCACAGCAGCGATGGACAAGACGCTTAGCAGCCCGTGGTGAAACCCCTCGATCAAGTGCCGCTTGAGTATATTGTCGTGCTTGCGCAGATGTGTTCGCCGCATTCCGCCCGTATCGTAGCAATGCGCGAAGGTGCGTTCCACCAGCTCGCCTCGCTTCTTGAGCAGACGTTTACCGTAATTCC
>JAEZIJ010000159.1 GCA_023436715.1 Acidobacteriota bacterium | reverse complement strand
CGGCCTGAGAGGCCGGCGCAGCCCGAGGGGCTGCCCCACTCGCAATCGCTCGACTTTTCAGGGCAGCGGTTTCGTGGTTTCGCGGGCGCACGCCCGGCGATTTTCGGGAGAGCGGTTTGGCGGATTCACGGGGCGCGCCCGGTGACTTCCAACAGAGAGGTTTACGATGCCTTTTTCAGGAACGCAAGAAACTCGGCGGGATTGCGGGTCAGCCCGGGGAAGGCGGCGATCACCTTGTCATCCGGGGATACGATGGCGTAATACGGAATCGCGACGGTGGCGAACCGGCTCTCCTGGAATTTCTGGTTTTCCTGGGACGCCGCGTCGGCGCCATCGGTATAGAGTTCCACCAGCACATAGTCCTTCATCGCGGCAGCGATTTCAGGCCGCGTGAACATGTTTGCCTTCATCCAGTGGCAATTCGTACAGGCATAGCCGGTGAAGCTGACCAGCACCGGCTTGTTCTCTTCGCGCGCCTTGGCGAGCGCCTCCCGGTACTGGGTTTTCATCCATGAGAGGCCGCCGGAGCCGGCAGCGCCGCCGCGCGCTCCCTCGGATGCCGCGGGAATGTAAGCATCCAGTTCGCCCAGCCGCGCGCCCATCATTCCCGGCGTCAGGCTGATCGCGAACATCAGCAGCGCCGCGCCCGTCAGCAGGCGCCCGAAGCCGAGCGGCTCATCCGGTTTCACCCCGTGCAGCCTCAGGAAGCCGAGCAGGTACAGGCCGGCGAGCGAGAACAGCACGATCCACGCGGCCAGGAAGCGCTCACGGGTAAGCACGTTCCACTGCATCACCTGGTCCACCGAACTCAGGTATTTGAACATGGCCGCCAGGATCAGAAATCCCATCACGACCTTGACCCGCTCCAGCCAGCCGCCGCTCCGCGGCATGCGCTTCAGGTAAGTGGGAAACACGGCGAGGAAGAAGAACGGCGTCGCCAGCCCCGCTGCGAACGAGACCATTCCGGCCAGCGGTCGCGCTCCACCGCTCGAAACCGAAGCCGCCAGCAGCGTGCCGACGAACGGCCCCACGCAGGCGAAAGCGGTCAGCGAAAACGTCAGGCCCATGAGGAGGGTGCCCGCGACGCCTCCGCCCTGCGACGCGCGATCCAGACGCGTCAAAACGCTCGACGGGATCGTAATCTCAAAGGCGCCCAGCAGGCTGAGCGCGAACACGAGGAATACCAGTGCGATGAAGCTGTTCACCCACGCGTTGGACCCCAGTTGCACCACGCCGAAAGGTCCCAACACCGCCGTCGCCCCCGCACCGAGAACGGTGAACAGAACGACGATCCCAATGCAAAACACCGAAGCATCAAAAACGCTCCTGCCGCGCCCCCCAACCGGCTTGTTCAGGAAGTAGGAGACCGTGATCGGGATCATCGGGAACACGCAGGGGGTGAAGATGGCAGCCAGCCCAACGCCGAAGGCTACCAGCATGAACATGGGCAGCCCGTCGGATGGCAATGCCGGAAGAACAGGGGCTGCGCCCGGCTCCGCGGCCGCGCTACGGGAAGCCTGGGGTCTGGGAGCGGCCGGATCGAACAGGGTGTAGCCCGCCGCGAGCACCGGCTGCTTCGCTTCAGCGGCGGAATCGACCACTATGCTCGCCGTGGCCGTCGCGCGCCGCGGCGGAAGGCACATCTTGTCGTTGCAGGCCTGGTAGCGGACATTCGCAGTCAGTTCGAGCGGCCCCGGCTTGGCCGTCCCGGCCAGTTGGAGATCAACCAGAAAAACAGCCCCACCCTCATAGGTAGCCACGTCGAAGCCGAAGTTCTTATCGAAAGCCGTCTTGGCCTGCGGCTGATAAATTCCGAGGGATTCGACAGCGGGATTCGCGGCCAGCGCGATGGAGGTGGGGATAATCGGCTCGGGCACCACCAGCGAGTAGAGATGCCAGCCCGGCTCGAGCTTGGCGGTCATCCGAAGCGTGGCGTGAGCGCCGGGCGCAACCCGGGCTGTCTCCGCTTCGAGACTCCACTGTACGGGGTTGAGCCGTTGCGCAGCCACGGGCAGCCATTCCGCGGCCAGCAGAGTCAAAAATGCCAGAATCGATACTCGGAATTTCACTTCAGTTGTGCGGCGGCTTCCTTAGCCTCGCCAGTCCAGCGGCGCAGTTCGCTCTCGATGCGGTCGTTGATCCGGTGCTCAGCGAATTCGGCCGCCACCCGGATCGCGTTCTTGATGGCATTGGCGTTCGAACGCCCATGGCAGATGATGCACACGCCGCGGATGCCCAGCAGGGGCGCCCCGCCGTACTCGGAGTAATCCACGCGCTTCTTGAAATCCGTAAACGCCGCGCGGGAAAGCACGTAGCCAAGCTGCCGGGTGATGCTTGCCTGGAGCGACTCCTTGAGCATCACCTTAATTACTTCGATCAGGCCTTCGCTGACCTTCAGCGCAACATTGCCGATGAAGCCGTCGCAGACGACAACGTCCGCCTTTCCGGTGAACAGGTCCCGGCCTTCCACGTTGCCGATGAAGCTGATGGGAAGCGATTTCAAAAGCGGCGTCGCGTTCCGTGTCAGTTCGTTGCCCTTGTGCTCTTCCTCGCCGATGGAAAGCAGTCCTACCCGGGGAGCCTCCATGCGCATGATGACGCGGGAGTAGATCTCGCCCATGAGCGCGAACTGCGCCAGCATCTGGGGCGAGCAATCGACGTTGGCGCCGACGTCCATCATCACCGCCGGCGTTCCCTTGATGGTAGGAACCGCGGAAGCCAGCGCGGGCCGGTCCACGCCGGGCACCATCCCCTGCACCATTTTCGCCGTGGCCATCACCGCGCCGGTGTTGCCGGCGGATACCAGGCCTTGCGCCACGCCTTCGCGTACGAGCCGCGACGCAACTCGTATCGAGCTATCACGTTTGGTGCGCACGGCCTTGGCCGCGCTGTCCTGCATGGTGACCTGCTCGGAGGCGTGCACAATCTCGACCGGCAAATCGCGGTGCCCGCCCTGCTGGGCGAGTTCCCTCTTCAGGACGTCTTCGAGGCCGACCAATATTACACGTACACCCAGGCTTTTTGCAGCACGGAGCGCTCCTTCGACCTCCGCTTTTGGGGCGTTGTCGCCCCCCATCGCGTCCACAGCGATCGTCACCATAGGAGCGTACGCCGATTCTTAGGATTCAGCGACTTCGATAACTTCCCGGCCCTTGTATTGGCCGCAGTGCGGGCAGACACGGTGAGGCGGCTTCGGCTCGTGGCAGTTCGGGCATTCGGAAAGGCCCGGTCCCTTCAGGGCGTCGTGGCTGCGGCGGTTCGCGCGGCGCCTCGCGGAATGTCGTCTCTTTGGATTCGGCATGGTAAGTTCCTATTGTACTGGATTTTATTCGGTCGATATGGTGATCTAAAGGTGTTTCAGGGCTGCCCAGCGGTCATCCGTCAGCTCCTGGCGGCATGCGCACTCCGCTGTGTTCCGGTTCTGGCCGCACACCGGGCAGATCCCCTTGCAGTCTTCGCGGCAGATCCAATGCATCGGCAGCGCCAGCAGGACCTGCTCCCGCAGAATGTCCTTCAGATCGATCCCCTCGCCCTGGTAGAAACCGATCTCGGCTTCACTCGCCTGAACTTCAACTTCCTCCCTTTCGGGCATATAGGACGCCGGGCGGTTGATGAGGTCGAATTCGGTGTCGATAGGGATGGTGATCGTTTCCAGACAGCGGTCGCAGGCGACTTCCATCCGGGTCTTGAGGCGACCAATAACCCGGATTTCCGTCAGCGCCTGCTTCAACTCGGCCGTTCCGGAGGACTCCAAGGGTTCGGTTTGCCGAAGCTGCGGGTCGAAAAACTCGATTACGCCGGGGGCATAGCTTTTTTCGAAGCGGATCTTCCCCAGCTCCAATTGTTTGATATCAAAAAACATACTACGACTCCCGATTCCAGGAGTGGTGTAAATCCAATTATAGCAGGAGGGCGCTTCGTTATCTCGGAAGGAAACGGCGGATGCCGAGATCGTACGCCGCGGAACCGATGATCCCGCCGAGCAGCGGGCCGGCGACCGGCACCCAAAACACGAAAGTGCCGTCCGTAAGGCCGTTGTTCCTGAACCCTGCAACTGCCGTAAACAGCCGGGGGCCGAAATCCCGCGCTGGATTGATGGCGTAGCCGTGGAGGCCGCCGAAGGCCATTCCGATGCCGACGACGACCAGGCCGATCAGGATGGGGCTCAAGTTGCCCGGCGGCTGGTTCCGCTCGTCCGCGATCGCGAAGATCAACATGAGCAGCAGCGCGGTCCCGATCACCTGGTCGAGGAAACCCGCGTAGGGGAGTTGGGGAAACGACGGGAACGTGGTGAAGACTCCGGCGGTGTGGTCCAGCAGGGGGTCGGCCTTGAGAAACGCCGGTCTGTAGTTCCAGTAGACGATAGCTGCGGCCGTAAACGCCCCGGCGGTTTGGGCGAGCGAATACGGCAGGACCTTCCGCCAGGGGAAGTCACGGAAGATGGCCAGCGAGACGGTGACCGCCGGGTTCAGGTGCGCGCCGCTGATTCTCCCGGCGACGTAGATGCCCATGGTCACTCCGAGTCCCCAGGCGACGGTGATGTTGGTGAAGCCGCCGTGTACGATCTCGCCGGGCGTTCCGCTGCCGAAAAGCGACACCATGGCGACCACACCGTTGCCAAACAGGATCAGAACGAGGGTGCCGAGAAACTCGGCGGAGAGTTCAGCGGGCAGCTTGTGTTTCATAGCGGTTTTTCGGGGGCTAAAGCCCTGGCTTGCTCATGCGTTGCGGCACGGCTAAAGCCGTGCCCTGATACAAGGCCCGATCATACCAGCAACTCGCGCAGGTATAGCGCCTGATACAAGGCCCGATCATACCAGCAATTTCTCGCGGGTATACACAAGGCCCGATCATACCGGCAAATGCCGTTTTTACAGCACGAATCGTATCAGGGCACGGCTTCAGCCGTGCCGTAAAGGCGCCGGCCTCACGGGGCTTTAGCCCCTGTTTCCTGCCAGGCCTTTCGCAGTTTAGCGTAGGTGGTGGAGAGGTCCTCGGGCAGCACGCGGGTTTCGCCGGTCACGGTCATGAAATTGGAGTCGCCGCACCACCGCGGGAGAACGTGCATGTGGATGTGTCCGGCCACGCCCGCGCCCGCGCACTCACCGAGGTTCATACCCGCGTTCAGACCGCTCGGGCGATAAACGGCGCGCAGGTGCTTCTCCGCCTGCCGCGTGAGCAGCATCATCTCCGCGACGGTCTCCTCGGGAGCGTCGCACAGCGTCGCCACGTGCTCATACGGCGCGATCATCAGGTGGCCGCTCGTATACGGGAACCGGTTCAGGATAACGAAATTGCGCGCCGCGCGGTGGATGATGTGGTACTCGTCGTCCTTGTTCGCGGCGGCCGCTGCACAGAAGATACAAGGATCCGTTGGAGCGGCCTTGCTGATGTACTTATAGCGCCACGGACTCCAAAGGTAATCCATGCCGGGTCGGGCTCGGTCTAAACAGCGGGCGGGACTTCCGTAGCAGGCGCCGCGGGCGGAGCGGCCTCGTTAGCTGCCGCGGCCTGCGGCCCGTTCACCAGATCCTTGAGTTCCTTGCTCGGCTTGAAAAAGGGAATGCGCTTGGCCGGCACGTCCACCCGTGTTCCGGTTTTCGGGTTACGGCCGATGCGCGGCTGGCGCTGGCGGGTGCGAAAACTCCCGAAGCCGCGGATCTCGATCTTCTCGTTGGTGCGCAACGCGCGCACGATGCTGTCAAAGATCGTTTCAACAATGACCTCGGAGTCCTTCCGGCTCATCTCCACGACTCGGGATACTTCTTCGATTAGTTCCGCCTTTGTCATACGTTGTTCATTCTCCTTGTACAGGAAGCGGCTGTCAACCGCTCAAGCGGGGCGGACAAGCAAAAGCATGTCCTCGAAAACGGGGAACTCTGTGGCTAGGATTGCGATCGGGCCTCCCCGTGCCCTTTCAAATTCATGACCTCTTCTATTGTCATCGTGGCGGCGGCGGCGCGGCGCTGGTATTCCTCGAGCCGGGTCCTCTCCTCATCTTCGCCGAGGGCTCGGATGCTCAGGCCGATCTTCTTTTCCGCCTCGCTCATCTTGATGATCTTGAAACCGTAATCGCGGGTAACTTCGAGCGGCGGTTCCTCCCTGTTCTTATCGAGGCCGCCGGGAATCTCCGAATTGTGGCACAGTCCTTCAACGCCTTCGGCCAGTTCCACAAAGACGCCGAAATTAGCCGCGCGGCAAACGCGACCGCGCACAGTATCTCCAACCTGGTGAGAGCGGAAGAACACTTCCCACGCGTCAGGCTGAAGTTGCTTGATGCCGAGCGAGAGCCGGCGGGAGCCGGCGTTGATGTGCAGCACCACCGCCTGCACCAGTTGTCCCTTCTTCAGAACTTCCGATGGATGCTTGATGCGCTTGGTCCAGGAGACGTCGGAGATGTGCACCAGGCCGTCAATGCCTTCTTCGATCTCGATGAACGCCCCGAAATCGGTCAGCTTGCGCACGCGTCCTTCCACTACCGAACCGACGCTGTAGCGCTGTTCCACCGTCGTCCACGGATCCGGCTCGAGTTGCTTGATGCCGAGCGAAATCCGCCGGTCCCTGGCTTTGATCTCGAGCACCACCGCTTCCACCTGGTCGCCGGGTTTGACGACCTTCGACGGGTGCTTCATCCGCCGCGACCACGTCATTTCCGAGATATGAATCAGAGCTTCCACGCCGGGCTCGAGCTCGATGAAGGCGCCGTAGTCGGTCACGCTCACGACGCGTCCCACCACACGCGCGCCTACCGGGTAGCGCTCGGCGACGCTCTCCCACGGATCGGGCGCGAGTTCCTTCAAGCCGAGCGAGACGCGCTCCTTGTCGCGATCGAACTTCAGAATCTTCACCGTGACCTCGTCGCCCACGCTGACCACCTCGGAGGGGTGATTCACGCGGCCGTACGACATGTCGCTGACGTGGAGGAGGCCGTCTATTCCGCCGAGATCCACGAACGCGCCGTACTCGGTGAGGTTCTTGACTACGCCCGTTACTACGGTGCCTTCCTGAAGCAGTTCGAGCGTGCTATGTTTCCGCGCGCTTACTTCCTCTTCAACCGCCAGTTTGCGCGAAACGACAACGTTGCCGCGGCGGCGGTTCACCTTCACGATTTTGACCGGCGTATCCTGCCCGATCAGGACATCCAGGTTGTGCAGCGGCCGCACGTCCACCTGAGAGCTCGGCATGAACGCTTTCACGCCGACGTCCACGGAAAGCCCGCCTTTTACCCTGCCTAGCACACGGCCGGAAACGAGCAGTCCTTCTCGGTGCGCCTTCTCCAGGTTGTCCCAGGAACGGATGCGGCTCGCCTTTTCATGAGAGAGCAGGACGTAGCCTTCCGGCTCCGGACCGTGGCGGTCAATCATCACGTCGATGCTGTCGCCCGGCTGAACCGTGACTTGCCCGTCGTGCGTCAGGAACTGTTCGATCGGCACAAGCCCTTCCGACTTGTATCCGAAATCGACTATCACTTCTTTGTCCGTGACCTTCAGGACCCGGCCTTCGAGGACCTCGCCCTCGGAGGGAGGCGCAAAATGACTGTAGTCCTCAAGCAGGTGCTCGTAGTCCTCCTCCGGTTGTGCAGGCTGAGGTCTCAAACGCGGGTCATCTTGCTGATTGGCCATGGCCAAAGTCTCCGGGTCAACGGGTAAACCGATCTATCCGCGCTCTCGCCGCATGCGGGTTCGGCAGTAGCAGGCTTCGGCGGGGGGTATTTCGCCAAGCCATGTGATTCAACAACTCTTTTCCCCAGTGAGCAACTCCGCTTTTCGCCTCGACCCGGTACCGACAAATCCTTGATAGATCAGTACTTTAAGAATCTTATCCGAGCCGGTGGCGCTTGTCAACCACGATGCTGGCATCCGGTTCTCGTTTGGTTGGAACAACTTAATGTGTTCCTGTTTGATTGGCGGACGCGCTCCGGACCGTTTGACCCCCCGCGGCCGATTCCGTACAATGGTTCTGGCACCGGGCGGGAGTAACTCAATGGTAGAGTCACAGCCTTCCAAGCTGTTGGTTGCGGGTTCGATTCCCGTCTCCCGCTCCAGAATCTGACCGCTCCCCAGCGGTCGCGGCCCGGTACGAGAGACCCAGGCTGGCGTAGCTCAGTTGGTAGAGCATCTGATTTGTAATCAGAGGGTCGTGGGTTCAAATCCCTCCGCCAGCTCCAAGAAACTCCAGGCGTCAGCCTGGCATCCAACGTACCAGGCTGACTCTCCTGTAGTATCCTGCCTACTACTTCGACTTTGCTCTTAATGCTTTCGGCGCGATCACGAGCGCCAGAGCACTCAGGACGAGAACAAAGGTCGCGGGTTCTGGAATCTCATTGCCAGTAAGGGTGAATGACGCATTGAACGCCGGCGCCGGGTTGCCGCCCACGATGTCCGTGCCGACGCGCAGCCAGTCCGGAGCCAAAGCGTCATTGCGAGTCCAAGTCTGCAAGTCCGGGGTGAAGGGGGTGCCTGGCGGGACAATCGGCCTCGGCGCTGACAGCCACAAAAAGTTGCCGTTGCTCAACAGCGCCTCCGGGCGGAAGAAGTAGTGGTCTGCCGGGAGAGAAACGGGTGCGTTGAACACGACCGATATCAGGACTTCCGTGCCGGTCGCAGGGCCCTCTCCTCCGGTCGTCTGGTTGGGGATCGGGTGGATCCCGTTCACGACGGTGTTTGCGACCTGGAAGCTTGGGTTCAGGACCGACGCTGCGAAGCTCAGCGACCCATCTGCGCTGTCGCGGGTCGCGGAAGCGATTTCGACGTCGGACGGCGAGTTGACGCGGGTAGGCACCTTCCCGGACGGCGGATTCTGAGAGTCAATCGGAAAGATGTGGTAGAACTCGATCTCTACCTGCTGGATATCTGCGCTCGTCGATCCTGACGGGAGCAAGCCGGTGAATGTGGCGGTAGTGAGGTTGGTGGCCTGGCCGAGAATAAAATCGTCGGCGGTTTCCTGCTGCATTGCACCGGGGCTGGCTGGGCGCGATACCGTTCCGATCTTCCCGTCGGGCGCGCCTGTCGAGAAAAAGAAGGGTGTGCCCGTGGCTTGGGATGCGAGCAGAATCCCCAAACCAAAAGCGGATGCGCAAAGGTAGTTTGTCACCTGTGGACCCTCCCGATTGTGGTCTGTGCGACCAGAGTGTAAGGCAAATTGGAGTCTTTGAATGAGACAGTAACTCAGATGCGTGGGAACGGTCAAGTTAACGCGTTGTTTGACTGAAATTCCCGATTCTTCTCGCAGGTTCGCCCACAACCGCACGCTTCGCCCGGGAAGCCGAGAACTGGGACTTGCACTCTGATTCAGCTTTCCGGAAAATGGAAAGAGAAAGAGGGGCAACATGGAATCCAGTGGATTTGTAGCCGCCACGGACCCAGCCGCGTACAACGACATCGAGGGGATCCTGCAAAGAAGCGACAAGATGTTAGCTGCGATTTTGGAATCGGCCTCGCAAGCCATACTGAGCGTTGACCGGTATGGGCGCATCGTCCTCGCCAACGCCAGGACCGAGCAGATGTTCGGCTATAGCCGCAAGGAACTGCTGGGCGCCACCATCGAACTGCTCATACCGGAATGCAGCCGGGGCGGTCACATCCGGAACCGCGAGGAGTATTTCGCGAACCCGCGCATCAGGCCGATGGGAATCGGTCTGGACCTCGCCGGCCGGAGGAAGGACGGCGCCGAGTTTCCCGTCGAGATCAGCCTCAGTTATATAGAGACCGGGGACGGCACGTTCGCCATCGCGTTCGTTACCGACATCACAGCCCGCAAGAAGCTCGAGGAGCAACTGCTGCACTCTCAGAAGATGGAGGCCGTCGGCAGGCTCGCCGGCGGGGTGGCGCATGACTTCAATAACATGTTGACCATCATTTCCGGCTACAACCGGATGCTGCTCGACCAGCTCTCGCCCCTCGACCCGCTGAGGGGCTATGCCGAAGAGGTGCTGAAGGCCGCGGACCGGGCCGGCGCCCTTACCAATCAGTTGCTGGCTTTCAGCCGCCGTCAGGTGCTTCAGCCCCGGGTGGCGGACGTGAACTCGCTCGTCACCGGTGCGGAGAGGATGCTCCGCCGCCTCATCGGGGAAGACGTCGAACTGGTGATACGAACCGCGCCGGACGCGGGGAACCTGAAGGCCGATCCCGGTCAGATCGAGCAGGTAATCTTCAACCTCGCGGTAAATGCGCGGGACGCCATGCCTACCGGCGGACGCATCACCATCGAGACCGCTTCCGCACAGCTTGATAAGCAATACGCGAAAACGCACCTCGGGGTTAAGCCCGGCGAATACGTCCTCATTGCCGTGAGCGACACCGGCCACGGCATGGATGCCGAAACGAAGAGCCACATTTTCGAGCCGTTCTTTACAACCAAGGAACAGGGGAAAGGCACGGGCCTGGGCCTGGCGACCGTGTACGGAATCGTGAAGCAGAGCGGCGGCGACATCTGGGTATATAGCGAGCCGGGCAAGGGGACCGCGTTCAAGGTCTACTTCCCGAGGGTGTATGAGTCCGAGGCGCGGCCGTCGCGGCCTGGCATGTCGCTGGAGAAGAACCTGGGGGCCGAGACGATTCTGGTCGTTGAAGACGAACAGGGCGTCCGGGAACTCATCGCGGAAATGCTCAGGCAGCAGGGCTACCAGGTGCTCAAGGCGGCAAATGGCGCCGAGGCCATTCGGATCGCCGAGGGACACGAGGGCGCCATTCACATGCTGGTTACCGATGTGGTGATGCCGCAAATGGGAGGGAAGCAGTTGGCCGATACGCTTGTGCCTCTGCGGCCCGCTATGAAGGTCCTCTACCTTTCCGGGTACACGGAAAACACGGTGGTTGACCATGGGGTTCTCGTTCCCGGCTTCGAGTTCCTCGGCAAGCCGTTCACGCACGAGAGCCTGGCGAAGAAGATACGTGAGGTCCTGGACGGGCAGGGAGCGCCGGCCGAGTAGGCGGTTGATGTAGCATGATTGCACGGCGATCATGCTCAACCTACTGAACGACCTCCGGCTCGCCCTTCGAACTCTCACGAAAAACCGGGCATTCGCGTTCGCCGCTGTGGCGACGCTGGCTCTCGGAATCGGCGCGAATAGCGCAATTTTCAGTATTGTCAACGCGGTGCTTTTCCGGCCATTACCGTACCCCTCGCCCGAGCGCGTGGTTGCGGTCTGGGAGACCAAACGCGATCTAGACCCGAACCGGTACCCGGACCCCAAGCGCTTCGCTGCGATCAGGAAGTGGATGATCGACAGCAGGAATTTTTCGCGTTGGGAGGAGCAGCAGCATTCTTTTGAGGCGCTCGGCGGAGTCTCTTCGGGAGATGCCACGCTGTCGGGCGGGGGCGAGCCCGAGCGCATCGGCACGCTGGAGGTCACGCGGGGCTTTGTCGGCCTGGCGGGTGTAAAGCCGGCACTCGGTAGGGTATTCGTGCCGGAAGAGTACCGTACAGGAAGCGGCGAGGTCGTGCTGCTCTCGCACTCGCTTTGGCAGCGGCGGTTCGGCTCCGATCCAAACGTGCTCGGCAGAGGCGTAGTTCTCGACGGTGTGCCGCACACGGTCGTCGGCATACTGCCCGCAGGTTTCAGAGAGATCTTGACCGCTACGAGGTTCGATCTCGCGCTGCCTGCCCGGCAGCCGTCGTTTCTGAATGGTGCCGCCCGCTTACGGCCCGGCGTTTCGATCGCCCGGGCACAGGCGGAAATGGACGCCATTGCGGTCCGGCTGGAGGCGGAGACGCCCCGCACGAACAAGGGCCGCGGTGTGCTTCTCATCCCGATTCGTGAGGACATCGCCGGTGACGTCAAGCCGGCGCTGTTCGTTCTCTTGGGCGCGGTCGGATGCGTGCTGCTGATCGCGTGCGCGAACGTGGCCAACCTGCTTCTGGTGCGGGCGGCGGCGCGGCAGCGCGAAATCGGTCTCCGCACGGTGCTGGGCGCGGGCCGTGGAGCGCTTACGCGACAGGTGCTCGCGGAAAGCGTGGTCCTGGCACTCACGGGCGGGCTCGCCGGGGTCCTGCTTGCGAGATGGGGCGTTTCGGCGATTGTCGCGCTTATGCCGGACGGACTCATTCCGCGCGTCGAAGAGATCACGCTCGACTGGCGCGTTGCGGCGTTTGCGTTCTTGATTTCCCTTCTCACCGGCGTGGTACTGGGGCTCGTGCCGGCACTGAAATCGGCGCGGTGGTGCGCCCACGGCGAATTGAGTAGTGTGCTCAATCAGGGCGGCGCCCGTTCGGGCGGTGCGGCCGGGAATCGCAAGCTGCGCATGGCCCTGGTGGTTACCGAGGTGGCTGTTACGCTGGTGCTCCTGACCGGCGCCGGGTTGCTCATTAACAGCTTCGTTCGTCTGCGCGGGGTCGATCCTGGATTTCAGCCGCGCAACCTGCTGGCCATGGCACCTTTCGCTCAACCAAACGAGATATAAGGACGAGGTGCAGCGCGCGGCGCTTGCGGACGAGTTGCTGGAGCGCATTCAATCGCTGCCTTCGGTGGAGTCCGCGGCGTTCACGAATTCGCTTCCGATGCAGTTGCGGTGGACGGTTTTGTCCGAACTGGAGATCGAGGGCCGTCCGCAAACAGAGGGCTCGGTCAACTTCCGCGCGGTCACGCCCGAGTACTTCCGCACGATGGGTATGCGCACCGCCAGAGGCCGCACGTTCACCGTCGCAGAGGCAAAAGGCACGACTGTGATCGTGAACGAGGCGATGGTCCGGCGTTTCTGGCCCGGGCTGCCGAAGAACAGCCAGGAGCCGCTCGGGCGCCGTATCAAGTTCTTCAGCGGCGGATGGCGCGAGATCGCCGGCGTCGTATCTGACGTCAAATTCGAGAGTCTCGATTCGGAGACCGCCCCTGAAGTGTACGTTCCGTACACCGAAAACAATGTGCCGGCGCTCGCTCTGGTTATCCGCACAGGTTCCGACCCCACGCGGCTGTTGCCGGCCGTGCGCAGCGTGGTCAGGTCCGTGGACCGGGATCAGCCGATTGAGAATATCGCGACGATGGAGAACATGATTTCCGAGTCCGTTGCCCGGCTGCGCTTCCATACTCTGGTTGTGCGCACGTTCGCGGGACTCGCGCTCGTGCTCGCGGCAGTCGGCATCTACGGTGTGATCTCGTACTCGGTGAGGCAGCGCACGCACGAAATTGGGGTACGCATCGCGCTTGGCGCGACGACCGGCAGGGTGCTCTTCTCGGTCGTCGGCGAAGCGTGCCTGCTCGCTCTGGCCGGTGTGGCGTTAGGACTTGCGGGAGCGTTCGGCGCCACGCGCGTGCTCTCGAAATTCCTGTTCGGCGTAAAGCCCACTGACCCGCTCACGTTCGCGGTCGTCTCGCTGGTGCTGATCGCAGTCGCCCTTGCGGCCGGCTACATCCCGGCACGGCGCGCCAGCAACGTGGATCCGATGGTGGCGCTCCGTTACGAATAGAATTCCCGTCTGTGGCTTTCGGCGTAGCTTTGTAGCCTTGTCGCCACGTCAGGATAACGGTCGATCACGTTCGTAGTCTCGCGGGGATCGTTTTCCATGTCGAAGAGCGAAAGCTCGATCGTCCTCCTCTCGTATTTGCCCGCGGCGCCGTCCATGCCTGCCTTGATCAGCGTGTTGTAAGGATGCGGCACATGCAATTTCCAGCGGCCGTCGCCGCTGAGCACGCCCTCGAACGTGCTCCCGGTGGAAAACGGATAGTAATCGTGCCCGTTGGTCGCGCCGGGCTTGTCCACGATCGCGTCCCAGACATTCTTGCCGTCGATCGCGTTCTTCGGCAACCCGGCGCCGGCCAGATGCGCGAGCGTGGGCAGCACGTCCACGCTACACCACGTCCTTTTTGATACGGCGTTCGCGCGGATCACGCCGGGATAGCGCACGATGCATGCGCTCCGCGTCCCTCCATCGAAGCCGGTCCCCTTCGCCTCGCGGAACGGCGTCTTGCCCGCGTGATTGCCATAGGAAATCCAGGGGCCGTTGTCCGAGGTGAACACCACGACCGTGTCCTTCTCCACGCCGGCGGACTTCAGCGCACGGGTGATCTCGCCCACGGACCAGTCGATCTCCATCATCACGTCGCCGTACAACCCCGCGCCGGACTTGCCCTTGAACTTCTCGCTCGCGAATATCGGCACGTGCGGCATTGAATGGGGAACATAAAGCAGGAAGGGATTGCTCCTGTTGCGCCGGATGAAATCGACCGCGTGCTGCGTGTACCAGGTTGTGAGCATCGGCTGGTGCTCTTTGGTCATCCGTTCGATCTTGACGTTTCCGTTTTCCCAGAACTGGAGCGGATAGCGGCCCCACTGTTTGGGGTTCTCGGGGTGGAACTCCCACATGTCGTTCGAGTACATCAGGCCGCATGACTCGTCGAATCCCCGTGCGGGTGGGCGCGTGTCCGGCTGATCGCCGATGTGCCATTTCCCGAACACGGCGGTTTTGTAGCCTGCCGTCTTGAGCACTTCGCCCATGGTCGCGAACTTGGGCTCGAGGCCGCGCGCGCCGGGACCGTGGGCCCCGAAGACCTTGGTCCTGCCGGGATAGCACCCCGAGAGCAACGAAGAGCGCGAGGCCGAACAGACGGCCTGGGTCACGTAGAAGTTGTGGAACGAGCAGCCCTGGCGCGCAAGGCGCTCCACGTTCGGCGTCGGGTACGAGGGGCTGCCGAATGGCCGGAAGTCGGCCCATCCGGAGTCGTCGAGCAGAATGACGACGAAGTTCGGGCGCTCGCGGCGGGCCGCGGCGCCGGAGATCGAAAACGCACTCAATGCCGCAGCCGGACCGGCGGACCTCAGAAAGTCTCTTCGAGTAGGCATGGACTAACATTCTGCCTCTTTGCGAGGCCAACGGCCAGCCAACGGCGGATGTGGAAGCGGGCCGGGCACGCCCGGCCCCTGGAGTTTCTACATATTTCAAGCCGCTGCAGCGGCGGTGAGGCCCCGAGTGGAGAGTTTCAGGTCGAGATCCGCGAGGAGTTGCGGGTGCTCGGTGCTTTCTTTGCGCAGCAATGTG